>CAZMVY010000130.1:0-13670 GCA_964569765.1 uncultured Planctomycetales bacterium | reverse complement strand
ACGGCGCATACGAGGTTCCCCGCCAGAACACGAGGCGGACCGGCGCAAAATCGAACGCAACCAGTACGTCCGGACCGCTCCCCCGCCAAAGAGCGTCCCACTCCTCGCAATAGGCCAGATGGTGATAGAACGCGCCGAAGCGGAGGATGTCCTTCGGGCCCGAGGGCAGCCGGCGCGGCTTGAGGTCCGGCACGCGGTCCGGGCGCGCGGCCGTAAACGCCGACCGAATCTCGTCCGGCGTCAGGCGGCGCGTGTGAATCTTCACCTCGTCGATGATGCCGTCGAAAGCGAAGTGGACCGGTTGCTCCGCAGCTCCCCATGCCGCCGAGTACATCGCGGGCTCCCTGTCGCGGTTCCGCCCGATGAGCAAATCCGCCCCCACCGCGTACGTCGGCGGCCCCGACGCGGCCAGCCGCCCGGCCGCCTCGCCATTGACGTAGACCGCCACGCCCGAGGCGGCATCAAACGTGGCCGCGACGTGGCTCCACTGCATAAGCGGTAGCGGCTTGTCAGCGTTGCACTCGCGCCACTGCCCGTCGAGGGCAAGATGCAGCCCGACGCGGCCCCGCGCATCGACGCCGAAGAGGTAGCCGGCCTTCCGCCCGTCGCGCTGCGACACGATCGGACACCAGCCCCACGGGTACGCCTGTACGGCCACCCAGGCCTGAATCGTAAACGCGCTGCCCAATCGTGGCGCGTTTTGTGCCTTGCGTGTGACGCAGGTCGTAAACCCGTCGCACTTCAGCGCGCGGCCGGCCACACCCTCGATCAGCCGATAGTTGCCGGTGACGGCATCGCGTGCGCCGCCGGCACGATCCAACACGCAACCCTGTTCGGCGGTATCGAAATCCCAGTGCGCCGCGGGCGTAGCGTCCGCCGGCGGCGCCGCCCGCACGTTCCCTGCGACCAGAACAAGCAAGACAACGCCGATCATCACGCGGGAGGATTGCATCGTTATGAACCTCTCACGTTTCGGCATGGCGGGGCCGATTCCCATTGCACAGCACCACCATCCCACTGTTGCGGATCCCGAGTCAAGCCCTCCGTGTTGGCACCGTACGGCCACGCGCGGTAGGGTGACCCCCCGCGGTCGTTCGCGGTGGAGTTCTACTCTTGCCCTGGAGGTTCCCATGTGTCGCCGAGGCATTGCGGTATTGACCGTTGCACTGCTGGCAGCCTGCTCGATTGCCCGCGCCGATCCCGACCCCTTCCGACAGGCCGACGAGAACGGCAAGCGCGCCAACGAGGCCTTCAGCCGCTGCCATCGCTTCGTCGAGGGCTGGCTCAAGCACGCGGATCCGAAGACCGGCCTGATTCCCCGGAACCTGGGCGCCGACAAGGACTCCTGGAACGCCAAGGACTCCGCCGCCGACAATTACCCGTTCATGGTCCTCACGGCGGCGATCACCGACCGGCCGCTCTTCGACTGGCGGATGCTCGACATGCTCCACACCGAGACGAAGCTCACCTCGCGTCTCGACCGCATTCCCGACACCTACTCATTTTCGAAGCAGGGTTTCGCTCAGGACGCCCCCAAGCTGGATGACCTCATCTTCGGCGGCGCCGAGTACGTGAAAGACGGCCTGGTCCCGCTGACCGAGTGGCTCGGGCCCTCGCCCTGGTCACGGCGAGCACTGGGGATCCTCGATGACATCTGGAAACACGCGCCGATCGAGACACCGTACGGCAAGATCCCCTCGACGAGCCAGGAGGTCAACGGCGATCTGCTGCAGGCCCTGGCGCGGTTCTACTGGGCGACCGGTGAGAAGCGGTACCTCGAGTACGCCTTCCGCCTGGCGGACTACTACCTGCTCGGCGGGCACCACCCGACCCGCGACGAGGAGGTCGTCCGCTTTCGCGATCACGGCTGCGAGGCGCTGTGCGGGCTGTCCGAGGTCTACGTCGCGGCGCACTTCGCCGCCCCGGAGAAGAAGAAGGCGTACGAGGAGCCGATCCACGCGATGTTCGATCGGGCCCTCGAGATCGGCCGCAACGAGCACGGCCTCTTCTACAACCTCGTGAATGCGAAGACGGGCAAGCCCGTAAACGACGCCCTCTGCGACACCTGGGGCTACACGTACAACGGCGTCTACGCCGTGTACCTCATCGACAAGACGGCCGCCTACCGCGAGGCCGTCCGCAAGGTCCTCTCCAATCTGAACGACCACTACCGCAACTTCCTGTGGGGCCAGAAGAGCATCATCGCGGACGAGTACGCGGACGCGATCGAGGGCGCGATCAACCTGTTCAACCGCGAGCGGGTCGCGTCCGCGGCCGAGTGGATCGACAGCGAGATCAAGGTCATGTTCGCGATCCAGAAGCCCGACGGCGTCATCGAAGGCTGGCACGGCGACGGCAACTTCGCCCGAACGGCGATCATGTATGCGCTCTGGAAGACGCAGGGGTTGACGATCCGTCCCTGGCGAAAGGACGTGCGGTTCGGCGCCGTCCTCAAGGGCGACGTGCTCTACGTCAGCCTCACAGCCGACTCGCCGTGGCAGGGCAAACTCCTCTTCGATGTTCCGCGGCACAAGGTGAACCTCAAGCTCCCGCTCGACTATCCGCGGATCAACCAGTTCCCGGAGTGGTTTACTGTCGAGGCCGACGCGGAGTACAAGGTCACGATCAACGGCAAGATGACACCGCACAAGGGCCGAGAGATGGCGGCTGGATTGCCGATCGAGCTGAAGGCGGACAAGGTTCTACTGGTCATAACCGCGAGCCGTTGACGCGGGGTGAGCGTAGCGTCAGCGCCCGTAAAGGCACACGGTGGGCGACGGCGTTCATCCCCGTAACTCGTGCCCGAGCCCTGTTATCCAGGCGTCGGATCTCATAGAATAAGGACGTGGGGAACCTACTCTACGCCGGACCGGAAGGATTCTGTCATGCCGGGTAAGTCACTGGATGCAGTCGGGTGGGCGCGGGCGTGGGTCGCGGCGTCCACCCGCATGACGGAGCTGCGCCGGCAGGAGCTCGCACATATCGATGTCGCACGCGTGATTGAAGGCCTGAGCGACGCCTACGAATCGGCCCTGCGTCTTACGCCGCCGAGGACGACCTCGGGGCTGGTTGCCCAGCAGGCACTGTTCGCGAAGGGACGCCGGTGAGACCTCTCTTCCTCGCTGCCGCCGAGCTTCAATCCTTCTTCGTCGAACGGCGTTGGCGTTTCTGCTTTATCGGCGGCATCGCGCTGCAGCGATGGGGCGAGCCGCGGCTGACCCTCGACGTGGACGTGAGCCTGCTGACCGGGATGGGGGCGGAAAAGGAATTCGTTGACGCTCTCTGCCGCCGCTACCCGGCGCGCATCCCCGACGCCGCCGAATTCGCCCTCCAGAACCGCGTCCTCCTCCTTCAGACCGAGGAGCGGATCCCGCTCGATATCGCCCTCGCCGCATTCCCCTTCGAGGAACAGGTCGTTCAGCGAGCCACGGACTTCCGATTCCTGGAGACAGTCGAGTTGCGCACCTGCTCGGCGGAGGATCTGCTCATCCTGAAGGCCTTCGGCGACCGATCGCGCGACTGGGCGGACATCGAAGGGATTCTGATACGGCAGAGCCGCACGCTGGACCGCCGTTATGTCGAGCAAAACCTCGGCCCGCTGTGCGAGTTAAAGGGGCAACCTGACATTACCGTGAAGCTGGGCCAGCTTTGGGACCGCCTGGTGCAGTAGGCATTGCGTCCACACAGCGGACCCGAGACGATCGCCCTCGTCCCTCTCCCTCGGAGCCGGAAGTCGTCACCCTCACCCCGCCCCTCTCCCTTGCAGGGAGCGGGGGAAGGGGCGTCAGTCGGCGGATGCGGGGGCCACGTTTGGCCAGCCTTGTTCGTCGGGCTCGAGCATCTCGTAGTGCCGGAAGAGTTGTCCCCACTCGGACTGATACGCCGCATCGACCGCCGCCTTGCCTACGAACGGGTACCAGTACCAGTCGTGATAGATGATGCTGGCGGCGTAGGACCACGGCGCCAGCACCGTCTGCAGCAGGAACCGCTGCACCGGGCGGAGCGGACCCCAGTAGAGGGCGTGCTGGCCCCGGGCGGCGAACGTCAGGCGCTTGTACGGCCCCTCGAAGTGCCAGTTCTGCCCGGCCAGCTCCGGCTCGCCGACGACCTCGATCTGGCTCGGGTCGCCGCAGCCCAAACCCATCTCGTGCGCCAGGCGGATGAACTTGATGCTCAGCGGATCGAAGCCCATGAGCTTCGCGCTCATCGCGTCGATCGCCACCTGGTCCGCTGAGGCCAGGATTACGTTCTTGACGTACGCCGTCATGCAGCGCGGACCCGGGCCGTCGCCGGCGAACGTGCCGTCCATCACGGCGAAGATGCCGCGGTGGATCTTCTTCTGGATCATGAGCAGATCGACGAGCGTCTCGTGGATGAACTCGTGCGTGTAGTGCCGCCGCTCGTTGAGCAGCCCGCCGAAGGCGTTCTTCATCGCGCCCGTCATCGTCGTGAAGATGTGCGTCTTGACCGTCGGCAGGTGAATGATGTTCTCGCCGATGAACCGCTTCGGGATCGAAAAGCCCCTCGGGTACACACGGTTCAGACAGAGAAACTGCTTCGTCAGGTCGCCCACGGCGTCGCGGATATTGACCCACTCCTCGCCGTCGTACAGGTGGACGTTTGCCAGACCGTACTTCTGCACGACCGGCAGATGCTTGTTCGCCCGCTCGCCCTTGCGGGCGCTGACGACGACCGTGCGGTTGTGGCAGGCGTGAATGCGATCGCGCCGATACCCGTCGGCCAGCATCGCCCGGATCACGCCCTCGAGCTGCCACGGCGTCGTCGAGCATGCGGGAAAGAACTTATGCCACGAGATGTTGATCTTCAGCGCCGTCTCGGCGGCCGGGTCGATCACGTCCCGGTAGCCCGCCGCGGTCATCGCACGATGGTAATCCTTCAGAACCGTCCGTGGTGAAGTGGAAACGATCGCTACCTTGCTGCCCACGATATTTCAGCCCCCTGCAACAACCCTGTTCCCGTCCCCGTCCGGGTCCGCGACGTACCTGATTATAGCCGCAGGCGGGCTATCCCGCCTGGGCCGACGCCAGCCACGCGGCGATCTCCCGACCCCGCATCGCGATAATCCCCGCCATCAGGCACCACAACAGCACGGTAACGAGGAAGGGCCGATCATTGATGATCACGTCGGTCGGACCCGTAAGCCCGCCGGTCTCGATCAGCATGGCGTACCGCCAGATGCCGTAAACCACCAGCGGGATGGTATACAGCAGGTAATGCCGCGGGAACGGCGAAGCCGTCGTCGTGTCCATCGTGTAGAGCAGGAACGTGATGATCGCCATGCCGCCCGACGTGCTGAGCAGGTGGTTCAGCAGGTCCGTCGTGTAGCCCTTGAGCGTGCTCCGGTGATCGCCCGCCGCCTCCGCGTTGCCGATCGCGACCAGCTCGCATCGCCGCTTGCCGAAACCGAGGAAGAGGCAGAGCATGAACGTGCACACGATCAGCCAGGGTGAGACGCCCACCTGCACGGCCAGCGCCCCGGCCAGCGCCCGGATGACAAACAGCACGCTGATCGCAATCACGTCGAGGATCAGCAGTTGTTTCAGTACGAAGGAGTACACGGCAGTGAGCAGCCAGTACCCTGCAATCGTGACCCAGAACAGCCGCGGCAGCAGAAACACGCTGATCAGAATCGCGCCGGCCGCCGCCGCCGCCGACACCCCCAGCGCCGCCGGGACGGAAACGGCCCCACTGGCCACGGGCCGATTGCGCTTTGTAGGATGATGCCGGTCGCGCTCGCGATCAAGCACATCGTTGAAGGCGTATCCCGCGGACGACGCCAGGCAAAATGCAAGAAACGCCCAGACGGCCTCGGCGATGACGTGCGGATCGCCCCGCTTTGCCCCGTATCCGAACACAAGCGCGGCAAACACGAAGACGTTCTTGACCCATTGCGGCGGGCGAAGGAGACGGACGTAGTCGCGGAACGTCGCCAAACGGAACCTCGCAGAACGTCCGGCGTACCGGCGCCGGGCTTTCAGTGTAAACGGCCCGACGGACGCGGGCAAACCGAACTTCACCGCACGGTGCCGCCGCGGTACAATGCGGCAGTTCGCCTGGTAACCGCAAACGCGAACCGCCGAGCGGGACCGAGGACAGACAACGAACCCTGAGCCGCCGACAACTCCTGGGGTCCGATGCTGATCCGTAACGCCACGATGGCCGATGTGCCCGCGATCCACGCCCTGATCACCCATCACGCCGAACTCGGCCGGATGCTGTTCCGATCGCACACCGACCTTTACGAGCATCTGCGGGATTTCTTCGTGTGCGAGGAAGACGGCGACGTCGTCGGCTGCTGCGCGCTTGAACTGGTCTGGCGGGACCTGGCGGAGGTCAAGAGCCTGGCCGTGGCGGAAAGCCGCCGGGGCCACGGCGTCGGTACGGCCCTGGTGCGAGCCGCCGAGGCGGAAGGCCGGCGACTGGGCCTGGCCCGCGTCTTCGCCCTCACCCGCGAACAGGCATTCTTCGAACGGCTCGGCTACCGCGTCGTGCCGAAGGAAACGCTCCCGCACAAGGTCTGGACGGATTGCGTTCGCTGCCCGGTTCAGGCAAACTGTGATGAGATCGCGGTCGTGCTCGACCTGGCGGAATCTGCCCGCAACGACCCGGCCGGCGGGCGGCCGGGCTGAGGCGGATCAAAGTAAGCCGACGGCCGCTCCCGGCGCAAACCGAAATGCTGGCGTCTGACCATGACGAAACGCAACGACCGAACGCCCATCTGGAAGATCATTGCCATGGGCGGGATCGCCGCCCTCAGCGCCGCCGTGCTCATCACGCTCCACATCTATATCCGACCCCCCACCGCCGTGACACAGCCCAGCGACAGTACCGCTCGCTCCGCAATGAACCTCGCCAGCCTGCTCCTGCTCGTCGGACTCATGTGTGTAGCCGTAACGGCCATCAGCCTCGGCTGGCTCGCCTACCGCTACTACCTGACGATCCCCGCATGGAAGCGTCGCAAGGGCCCGCCGAAACGACGGTGAGCCAATCGCCCTGCCGGCGCAGAGACGCAGACGGCGGCCCCCCAGGGAAGCCTACCGAACGGCCTCTTTCGCCTTCTCCACCGCCTGGGTAGCGGCGGCCTCCGCCTTCTCGACATAGCGTTCGGCCGTCTCAAGGGCCTGCGTGGTCGCCGCCTTGCCTTGCTCTACATAGGAGACGGCCTTGTCGGCGGCCCGGGTTGCGACGGCGGCTCCCCTGGCCACGTACGGCTTGACCTCCGCGACGGCTTGCGTGGCCACGGCCTTGCCCTTCTCGAGATAGGGCCGGGCCGTCTGAGCCGCCTCTGACGCGGCGGCCTTGCCCGATTCGACCAGGGGGGCCGCAGTCTCCTTCGCGCTCTCGACAGCACGCGTGGCCGCCTGCTTCGCGGACTCGGCCGCTTCCTTGGCCGCAGGAACGCTCTCCTTCTTGCAGCCGGCGGCCAAGACCAGGACAAAGACAACCACCGACAGTCGAAATGCAGACGACGTGAACATTGCGATCCTCCCGCCTGCCCCCTCGTCCGAGCGACGGAGTCTAGGAGGCTCCCCGGACGGCGTCAATGCAATTCCGCCCGGCGGACGGCAGATTCGCCGCCGCCGAGGCCTTGCGGGGCCGCACGCTCTACCGCATATAATGGCCCTGATGCATTCCGCCGAGCATAGCCGTCCACAACTCGCCCGTCGCCGGGCAATCGGTCCGGCGGTCGCCCGCGGTATCGCGTCCCTGGCCGGCTTCTGCCTGATCGCCCTTGTTCGGGGGTATCAGGTCGGCCTGAGGCCGCTGCTCATCGGTTCATGTAAGTATTGCCCTACATGCAGCGAATACTTCATCGAGGCCGTGCAGCGCTACGGCCCCTGGCGCGGCGGGCTTCTGGGCCTGCGGCGCTTGGCGCGCTGCCACCCGTTCGGCCCCGGCGGCATTGATCCGGTACCGTAGGCGGTCGTTCGTCGTTCGTTGTCCGCTGTCCGTAGTCTGTTGTCGGTCGAAAGGATGCTCCCATGCGCTACCTGTCCGTTTTGCTCTTATGTATGGCCGTCTGCGGCTTCATGCTCGCGCCGCTCACTCATGCCGCATCACAGCCTGAGCGGCCGAACATCGTGCTGATCATGGCGGACGACATGGGCTTCTCCGACCTCGGCTGCTACGGCTCGGAGATCGCCACGCCGAACCTCGATCGACTCGCGGCCGGCGGGTTGCGGTTCTCGCAGTTCTACAACACCGCCCGCTGCTGCCCGACGCGAGCGTGCCTGCTGACCGGGCTCTACCCCCACCAGGCGGGCGTCGGCCACATGGTCGCAGACCGCGGCACGCCGGCGTATCAGGGCTATCTCAATGACCACTGCGTGACGATCGCCGAGGCGATCCGACGCGGCGGCTATCACGCGATGATGGTGGGCAAGTGGCACGTCGGCGAGAAGCGGCCGCACTGGCCGCTCGACCGTGGATTTGAGCGGTACTTCGGCCTCATCAGTGGCGCGTGCAACTACTTCCGGCTTAACGACAACCGCGCCATGGCGGACGACAATACCCCGTATGTGCCGTCGGGCGACTTCTACATGACCGACGCCTTCACGCAACGTGCGGTCGAGTTTCTCGATGCCTGCGGCGGCAGAAAGGAGCCGTTCTTCCTGTACGTGGCGTACACGGCCCCCCATTGGCCGTTGCACGCCCGTGCCGGGGATATCGCCAGATACAAAGGCAAGTACATGGGGGGCTGGGATGCCCTGCGCGAAACGCGACGCCGGAAACAGATCGAGATGGGCCTGCTCGACGCGAAGTGGCCGCTGACGCCCCGGGACCCGAACGCGCCCGCCTGGGCCGACGTACGCGACAGGGAGGCACGCGACCTGAAGATGGCCGTTTACGCGGCCCAGATCGACCGTCTGGACCAGGGTGTCGGCAAGATCCTCGCCAGGATCAGAGAACTCGGTATCGAGCAGAATACGCTGGTCATGTTCCTCGCCGACAACGGCGCCTGCGCCGAAGAAGTCGACCGCGGCACGCCCGGGGTGCCGCCCGGCGGGCCGGACTCCTTCATGAGCTACGGCCTGCCGTGGGCCAACGCGAGCAACACGCCGTTCCGCCTCTACAAGCACTGGGTGCACGAGGGCGGGATCGCCACGCCGTTCATCGCGTACTGGCCGGCGGTGATCCGGCAGCGGGGAGCGATCACGCACGAAGTCGGCCACGTCGTGGACCTCCTGGCGACGTGCCTCGACGTGGCCGGCGTCGAGTATCCCGCCGAGTACGACGGTCGAAAGATCACCCCGACGGAAGGCATCAGCCTTGCCCCCATCTTCCGCACCGGCTCCCGCAAGGGCCACGACGTGCTCTACTGGGAACACGAGGGCAACCGGGCCGTCCGCCAGGGCAAGTGGAAGCTCGTCTCGCGCTTCCCGGACAAGTGGGAACTCTACGATATCGAGGCCGACCGGACCGAGCTGAACAACGTGGCGCAGGAGCACCCTGACAAGGTCGGCGAACTCGCGGGCCTCTATGACGCCTGGGCAAAGCGCTGCGGCGTGATGCCCTGGAAGGGCTCGGGCGCCGCCAGCGGGCCGGCGAAAAAAAGAAACGCGAAGTAGGCAAGAAACTCCTCCGATCGGGTCTCTTCTCAGGACGGCATGAGCGGAGCCCTCGAACAGGCCGGCGCCGAACCTCCGGACGCAAGGGCCGGGAGCCCACGCGAGTTCCTCGCGGCCCTGTACGATGCGCACGCGGCGGGGCTTTACCGCTACGCCCTGATCGTCCTGGCCGATCACGCCGCCGCCGAGGATGCCGTCCATCAGGCATTCGTAAAGCTTGCTGCGATGGGACGGCGTCTTCACGGAATCGACTCCCGTGCCGACTACCTGCGGACGGCCGTGCGTAACGAGTGTTGGCGGATGGTCGCCTCACGACGGCGCCGCGCCGGGGAACGCGAAACCGAGGCCACCCTTCCGCTCATCGAGGCCGCCGAACCGAACACCGTCGATGACGCGGAGCGGCTCCGTGTGGAGAGTGCGCTGCGGGCCCTGCCGGCGGAGCAACGGGAAGTGGTCTACTTGAAGATCTACGAGGGCAAGACGTTTCAGCAGATCGCCGATTGGGTCGGCGTATCGATCAATACCGTCGCGAGCCGCTACCGCTATGCGATCGAGAAGCTGCGCGAGCATCTGGCCATCGAACGCCGTATCGAAGGGACGCCGTCATGAGCCATGAAGATATGGAGATCGAGATTCTTCTCGCCCGTTACAGACCCGCCGGACCGCCTGCCCGCCTGCGGGACCGCATCCTCGCAACGACCGGGCCCCGTCGATCCCCATGGACCGTCGTCGGCCGGCTGTCGCTGGCGGCGATGCTCATCCTCTGCGTCGGGCTGCACCTGTCCGCCGAGCGCGTGGCGCGACAGACGAGCGCAGTGCTGAACCCCGAACCGACAAAATGGACCGCCCAGGCCGAGGAAGCAATCGAGTTGCTCAACGGCCAGGGCCGCCGGTACATCGCCCTCGCGCTGGCGGCCGACGAGCCGAGGATCGCACGGCTGCTGCGAGAAAAGGCTCCTGTGAGTCTGTTCAAGGACATACCATGAACCCCAAAGAAACGCAAACAAGACCGCTGTGGCGCCGAGTCCTGCGCGGCATCGTGGTCGGCGCGGTCGCCCTCTTCCTGCTTGTGCTGACGGCGCGGCTGGCATGGGGATACGTAGAAGCCCGACGACTGAATGCGGAGATCGCCCGCATCCGTGCCGCCGGCGAACCCGTGACCTTCGAGGATCTCCGCTCCAATATGGCTTCCCCCCTCGTCAGGCCAAAGGTCGAAACACGCGAGACCCACCACGCCGGGCCGTATTACCAGGCCGCCCTGGCCCTGCTCCGGGACAGGGACGCCGAGCCACTCTGGGACGCCTGCGGGACGTACCGCGATGCCCTGCGGGCCTCACCGACCAGCCGGCCGAGCCGGAACGTCGCCGAAAGCGTTGACAAGCTCCTGTCGGACAACACATTGACGCTGGACATGCTCGATCGCGGAGCACGGTGCCCGACCTGCCGCTTCGCCATCGGCATCGAATTCGGCATGGGCCGCTGCCTGGAGCAACTCGCTCGCGCGCGAGCCGCCGCAAGACTTCTCGCCGCCCGCACCCTGGTTCGGGCCTCGCAAGGGCAAGGCGACGAGGCCGTGGAGTCCCTGATCTCCCTGTTGCGGCTTCGCCGAGTGTTTGACCCGCCGATAACGATCGCGTACCTGGTCGAGATCGCGTCCCTTTCACTTGCCTGCGAAGACGCCGCAATCATCCTGGAAGTCTGCCGGCCGTCCGACCCTGCGCTGATGCGCCTCGGTGATGCCCTGCTGACAATCGACGGACCTCGGTTGCTGGAGAGGCGGATCGCCGAACGCGCCTATGCGGAGTTTTCCGGCGAAACGGACAAGCCTCCGACGTTGCTGGAGCGCAGCCTGCTCGCCGAACGCGTCTACGGGCTCCAATGCATGCGCGATCTGATTTCCGACCGCTTGGAGTCCGCCTCGGCGGGCGATGGGACGGGACCTCTGCCCGGACAGTGGCCGGCGAAAGGATTCTGGATGCGGCCGATGGCCTTGCACTGGGCCACAGGCTATCTTTGCGACCTCAGCGAGTTCGTGCGGCTCGCCCGCCGACCGCTTCCCGAAGCCCTCAACGTGATACGCAACGGCGGACCCGCCCGCTCGACATTCGGCCGGTTGATCGCGCCGGCTCTGGAAAAAATGTTCGTTCAGACGGCCGGGGCGGATGCCGAAGCCCGCTGCGCCGCCGTGGCCGTTGCTGTGGAACGGTATCGGCGCGCCCGCAACCGGCTCCCGGCATCATTGGATGAACTGGTGCCGGAGTATGCCCGGTCGCTGCCGAGCGACCCGTTCACCGGCAAGCGCCTGCTGTACCGTCACGACGGGCAAAGCTACGTCGTGTATAGCGTCGGCGAGAACGGTAAGGATGACAGTGGGGCGGTCGCCCGCGCAAGCCGGGGCGAACCGCGGGCAGATCGCGGCATCCGCGTGCGGCTGCCATCGCAGGGCGCCGGGGAACAATAGCGCCACAACGTCCTTCTCGGGGAGTCTCGGCAAGGACAGCGCAGAAAACTCGGCCGTTCGCACAAAACCGCGCAATCCTTCCGCGACGTTCTTTTCCCCGCGAAATTCCGTCGCGGTACCCGACAGCTTCCGGTACAATCCGCGGCCATGCCGACGCTTGCCGACCAGTTGAGAGCGTGCCCCCTCTTCTCGCAACTGACGCCGTCGCAACTCGACGCCGTCGCGAGGTTTTCGCGCCTTGTCCATGTTCGCGCGGGGGAGATGATCATCCGCGAGACCCAGCCGTGCGAGGGCTTTTACGTCGTGGCCGGCGGGACCGTGCGGATCTACAAGATCGCCCCCGACGGCCGCGAACGCACACTCCACGTCGTCCGGCCGCCTCAGTCATTCGCCGAGGCCGCCATGTTCGGCGGTCAGGCGTATCCCGCATTCGCCGAAGCGATCGAGGATTCGCAGGTCATCCTCGTCCGTCGCGACCCCTTCCTGCGGATGCTCCGGGAGCAGCCCGACTGCTCGCTCCTCCTGTTCGAATCGCTCAGCCGATGGCTTCACCGGCTGCTCGACCAGTTGGAGAACGAGTCGTTCCTCAACGCGCGGGCCAAGCTCGCAAGCTATCTCCTCCGCGAGGCCCGCCGGCAGACCGGCAAGGCCGCCGGGACGGCCGAGATCGAGCTCACACTGGCCAAGAAGGACGTAGCCTCGCAACTCGGCATGGCACCGGAGACGTTCTCCCGCGCTCAAGCCGACCTCGAATCGCGCGGCCTGATCCGCCCGACCGGACGCCGAATCAAGATCGTCGATGTCGCGGCGGTCGAATCCCTCCTGCTTGGCGAACCGGAAGGCTGAAAAAGACCCGCGGCTTGACCGGCGTCCACGTGGCCACGATCGGCGCGGCATGCCATGGCGCGCCGATTCCTCACGCGATCAGGATTGCTGCGATGGCGCGCGCCCATGAAACCAGGCAACCGGCCTGCCGTTTTCGGTAAGGGAGTCACGCCTTGGGGGACAGGGCATCTTGCCCCCATCCCGACGGACGCGCCCGCTTTTCCCGCCGCCGGGCCTGCTCAGCAGCTCCGCAGCATTTCCTTCCAGGTGACCACGCGCCGCTCGTCCACGGCCTTGCGGACCATCAGCGCCACAAGCGACGCATTCCGCCCGTTGCTCACCGGGGCTCGCGCCGGCTTGCCCTCGCGAATGCTCTCCACAAAGCATCGCAGGGCCTCCTCGGTATCATCCCCCTTGAACTGCCGGAGCGGCTCGACCTTCACGTCCGGATCATGCACGGCGATCCGTTCCCCGCCGATCTCGGTCGCGCCCTTCGTGCCGATGATCTTCTTGCCCATCTCGTGGAAACCCGCCGGACTGATCCAGCCCTGCGCGTAGTGCACGATGAAGTTCTTCGGATACTCGATGATCGCCGCGTAATAGTTCGTAATCCCGTTCGCCGGCACGTTGCACAGATCCCGCCGGCCCATCCCGTACGCCTGCAATGGTGTCGCCTGCGCCGCCCAGTTCATCAGGTTGAATTCGTGGCACGCCTGTTCAAGCATCCAGTCGCCCGACTCCGCGCGGTGCTCGAACCACCCCTTCAGAGGAGTATAACCGTTGTGCCGGAAGAA
>CAZMVY010000129.1:0-13705 GCA_964569765.1 uncultured Planctomycetales bacterium | reverse complement strand
GCTTGGGCATGGCACCCGCGCGTTCTCCGTTCCCGCCGATGCTGTCACGGACCCCACCGAGCTTTGTGGCGGCCCGAGGCCCTTGAGATTTGTCGGCCAAGGCGTTATCTTTCTAAGCTCTCATACTGAGCGCGGTTCGATGCACGAGAAAACAACGAAAAGCATTTACAACGTCTGGTCGTATTTCTATGACATGTTCTGGCCGAAGATCGTCCTTCGGCGGACGAGCCGCGCCATTGAGCAGATGTGCATCCGGCCGGGTGAACGTGTTCTGGATGTGGGCGTCGGCACGGGCCTGGCGCTGGAGAACTACCCCCCCCATGCGGAAGTAATCGGTATTGATCTCAGTGAGGGCATGCTTCGGCACGCGCACCGCCGCGCCCGTCAGGGCCGGATGACCTGGGCCCACCTGGCGGTGGCCAACGCACTGGAACTGCCCTTTCCCGACAACAGTTTCGACCATGTGATGCTCAGTCTCGTGATCACGGTGGTCAGCGATCCGGTACGCCTGATCGAGGAGACCCGGCGTGTCACGCGGCCCGGAGGACAGATCGTGATCATCAATCACTTTCAGTCCAGCAACCGGATGATCGCCCTGATCGAGAAATGGCTCTGTCCGCTCTGTCAGCACTTGGGCTGGCGGAGCGACCTGCCGCTGGCCGATCTCCTCCGGGAGACCGGGTTGCACGCCGACTTCCGGTACAAACTGGACCACGTAGACCTGTGGGAAACGGTCTTCATGACGAACGAGCCGCGCGACCGGGATGCGCAACAGGCGATCGCCGCGGCTTGACCTCGGCCGCCGGGCCGATATCCTTGTGACATTTGAACCGAGGAACACGGTGTATGACACGGTTTGGTTGTGTACTCTTCGCTCTGGCCGCCGTTGCCTGTTTCAGCGGAGGCTGTGTCGAGTACCGCTGGGAAGAGAACGTCGAACGGGCCGAGCAACGCGCCAAGGCGGAGGGGAAGTATCTCTTCGTCTTCTACAAGTGGTGGCTGTCCAACGACAGCAACCGCATGCAGGCCGAGGTGATCGATCAACCCGATGTCGCGAAGATCTTTCAGGGCACCGTGAACTGCCGGATCGTCTATGAGTACCCGCCCAACCGCGAGTACATGGCCCGGCACGGCGTGGACCGCGCACCGGGGTTCCTTGTGCAGGCTCCCGACGGATCCTACCAGAAGCTCACCGGCTATGTCCCGAAGGAGGCGTTCATCAAGTGGGCACAGGCCGCGCTGACAACGACGCGGCCCCCTGAACGCCCCAGCAAACCGCCGCCGATCGTGCCGCGGCGAGCACCGTGACCGCCCGTCGGCGCGTGCCTGTACACCCGGGGCGCCGGAAGGAGGAACGAATTGGAGAAACTGCTTCCCAAGACGGAGTTCGTATTCTGCGTCGACGCCGACGTCGAGGTATTTGAACCGATGAAGGAAGGCCCCGGCGCCAGGACGCACAAGATCCCGGTGCGAAAAGGCGATCTCCTGACCGCCTACGTCGTCAAAGAGACCCCCCAGCACTACTTCATCAAGTTCGATGACGGCGGCCTGGCCTTCCTTCACAAGATCGCCGTCAACCGAAAGTAGAAACCCCGACGATTCACGGACAGGGACTTCGGGTCGTGCCGCGCGGCGCGGCCTACGCAGGGCCGGAACCGTCGGCGACACGCGTCGGCCCGAGGAGAGCGATCATATTGCCGTCCGGGTCGCGGAGCACGGCGAGGTAAACCCCCTTCGCCATCGCGGCCGGCAGTTCCACCGGCCCCTTTGCGATCGGCCGGGCTCCGGCCCGTTCGGCGCGCTCCAGGGCGGCGGTGATGTCCTTCACGTACACCGTGAGATAGCGCAGGCCGAGTGTGGAGTGAATGAATTCGTTGTTCGGGCGTTCGCCGGCGGTGTCGGCGAACTGCATGAGCTTGACCTCGGTGGCGTTCTTTGCGTCGGCGAGCTTGAGCACATGCACGTGGAAGGATTTGTAGTCGCTCAGCCCGGAGTCGCCGCCCATCGACGCAGGCACGTCGAATCCCTCGACCTCGATGAATCCCAGGGCGTCCCTGTAGAACGTCAGCGACCGCCCGATGTCGCCGACAACGATTCCCACGTTGATCGTTGTGCTGGCGAACCCGCTCATGTCGGCTTCTCCCGCCGCGCACCCGGCCGCGGCCGCCGGGATTGCGACACTCGGGTACGTACGCATCGACGCCTGCTCTCGCCGCGTTCCCTGCCTCGGGGCATGCACCCCCTCCGGACAGGGAACGCGCGATTATCTTCGGCGGCGCGAACCGAGGCAACATTGCATCGGGCCGCCACGAAGACCCGGGCACGCGGCGCCCGACGGGGGCCCCGCGCGACATCCGCCCGATGCCACCGGATCAGTTGCGCACTTCGACCACGTCGATCTGCAACCGCCCGATCAGATTCCAGATCGGCAGGGCCATCTCGCCCAACGCCGCGTCGTTGAGGCTCACCAGCGACATCGCGATGTGTGTCGCATCGACGTCGTCCTGTTCGAGGGCCGGATCCGTGTCAATCCAACGGCCGCCCGCATACACCTGCGTCCACATGTGCCAGACAAACACGTCGTTGCGGCCGGCAAATCGCGGAGCATACACGATCCCGCTTACCGCGCGGGCCGGCAACCCACACGCCCGCGCCAGCGCTGCGAGCAGCACCGCATGCTCGCTGCAATCGCCCTGTCGGCTCCGCGCGACCTCGCCCGCCGTCGCGAAACCCACGCTGAGGTCCTTGGTTTCCACATACCGGCTGACGAACGCGCGAAGCCTGCCGACCAGCTTGGCCGGGTCCTTCTCGTCGCCGGCCGCCTCCCGCGCCAGCCGCTGAATCTCCGGATCATCAGTGTTGGCGTACGCCGTCGCCGCACGCAGCTTATCCAGGTCCGCCGGAGCGGGCTTCGATGCCACGGGATTCTCCGCGACGGCGCGGAGGCGGGTCACCTTCACGAGGAGCGACCCGTCCGCCTCGCGCGTCACACGCTGCATCGCGGTATCCGGCAGCGCCGGCAGTGCGGCAGACGGCCGGGATGCCGGCCCGCCCTTGCGCGACAGCCGATACGTGATGGATCGGGCCTGCCCGGCCCCTTCCGGCAGCCGCACCGGGATCAGGGTGTCGGCCATGAGTTCGGGGGGATCCACCGCCCGCGTGGCGATCGCCTTGTCGCAGAGGATCGCGACGATCCGCATCTGCGCCACTTCCATCTCGAGCTTTACAGGCACGAACCGGTCATTCAGCCAGACGGTGCTCTCCACGTTCATCGGGCCGAGCAGCCCCGGCGCCTTCATGGTCTGGCGGGTCTTGTACGCCTCGACCACGCGTCCGTAGAGATCGACGGGCTCCCGGCTGACGATTTCGAACGTCGTCGGCAGCACCCGGTCGGCCGCCATCGAGGGCGCGTACGCCGGCAGCGTGTACCGCGTCCCGAGGGCCAGTCCGCGCCGACGCTGCTCGCGGTACGAGCCCCAGTTCATCAACGCCCCAGCGGGCAGGGGATAGGTGTTCGTCGTAGTCTGTCCGTACTGCCGCGTCGTGACCGTAACGCGTCCATCCTTCACGACGCCGCTCATCCGGACGCTCATCAGGGACATGTCCGTCTCGGAGGAAAAGCCGAGTATGTCGCCGGCGATCGTCTCCGTGCTCCGCTCCACCGTGCCGATGCGAACGGCCTGGCCGCCCCGCCCCAGGGTGATGCGCATTTCCGTCGTCGTCTCAATCACGTCGGGCCCGTCGTTGCTGCCGGGTTTGCGGACCACGGCGGAATGCATGTAGCCGCACTTCCTGTCCTGGAAGGTGACGGCATACCAGTCGTCGGCGAACAACCCCAGCGGCGGATTGTCCGGATCGATCTCGGGCGCCGCCGCGACGGCAAGCCCGCCGCCGACGCAGAGGACAAGCACCGCCGCACGCCGCATAGGGCAACACTCAGCTCGGATCACGAAACGCTCCTGTTCTCGGGCCGAAGGCCCGGCACAACCGACCGCAGGCCGCGCCCCGCGGGCACGGTGCAGATACAGACGCCTCGACGATCATGAGCTCACGCACGGCCGGCCGCCTCTATTCCCGCGATCGTATCCCGTCAGCGCTGCGGCGGGTAGTCGGTGCGAGGCGCAGCCGGTCGAACCGGACGACAAAGCTCCGTTCGGCCAGGCTGCCCGCCTTGCTCTGCAAACCGATCTTCGCGTATGCATCCCGCGTCATTGCCGACCACTCGAGGCAGCGCGGATCGCGCGGCGTGTAGTAGTTGTGCATGTATCCGCCGGAAAAGACCCGCGTGATCGCATAACCGCACGGATACTCTTTGGTTGACGCCGTCTCCACATAGGGAAGGTTGCCCGTCTCCTGCGGCCAGTAGCCCACATAGTTGCGGTGCAGATGTCCGGCGAACACGCCGGCGATACGACTGTGGCGTCGAAGCAGCTCGGCGAGGCGCGTCGCGCTCGCCTCCGACACGTTCGGCGCATGACCGGTCGCCTTGTCGATCGTCCGGGTAGCCGCGGAACCGTACAGCCGGCCGAGCAACCCTTCGCTCATGCGGAGCAGTTCCTCCGAGAACGCCTCGCCGGAGCGGCGGGCAAGCTTCGGCTCGACCGGCCGATGCACAAACACGAACGTCCACTGCCCCTTGTGTTCCGTCAGGTCCTTTGCCAGCCACGTCAGTTCGCGATCCAGCGCAGTGTCGCCCGCCTCGGCCAACGGCTCCGTGTCGAGCACGACGAAGTGCATGCCCTCCCGGTCGAAGCCGTACCAGCTCTGCGGCAGGCCGAACGTCCGCAGAAACGGATTGAGGGGGTCATGGTTGCCGCGCACGACAAAGTACGGCGCCTTCAGCCGCCCGAGCAGGTCCCGGGCCGCCGGAAACTCCTCCGCACTCAGCCCTTCGGTGATGTCACCCTTGATTACGGTGAACGCCGGATGCCGCGCGTTGATCTCGTCGATCGAGGCGCCGACCGCCAGTTGCCACAGCGGGATGTCCGCCTCGCGCCATCGCACGCCCTCGCTGATCACCTTGCCGTGCAGCACGAGGCGGGCCGTGCGCTGCTGCCCCACGTGAAGATCGGTCATGGTGGCGAAGGAGAAAAGCTCCCGGCCCGGCGGCGGGACGAGCGTGGTGAATCGGCCCGGTTCGCGCGGCCCGGCCCCGGCCTCCGCGGTGCCGCTCTGACAGAGGAAGCTGTACCGCGTACCGGGCTGGAGTCCGGTGATCTCGCAGCAGTGGTACCGCCCGGGCGGGCCGCCCGGCGAGGCGGTCCGGTCGAGGCGGTCGCTTTGCGTGCCATAACGCACTACGGCCTCGGCCGGCTCGCTGGTTTCCCAAGTGAGAACGGCCGTCGTGTCAGTGACCGTGACAAGCTCGACCCGCGTGATCGTCGGTGCCGCCGCCGCAACCGGCGCAAGCCACAAGACCACGGCCAGTGCCGGCCGCCGCACAAATCCTGCCGGACAGGATCGCTGTTCGGTTATGCTCCTGCTCATACCTCGGCCCACGTTCCACTAGCCCTGCGCTCGCGGCGCCCACGACCCAACACAGCGACATCGTGCGCGTGTAGCGCGCATCGCGTCATTCGGAGGCCCCTTGGGGGGCCGAAGAATCCGGCGTCCGATTGGCGCCGGTCCCTGCACAAGCAAAGTCCCCGCAGAACACAGGCCGGATTCTCCGTCGCGCCGTTTACCCTGAGCCAAGCCGAAGGGCTCCTCAGAATGATGTACCCGGCCCCGCCCGGAATGCCGCGCCGGCCGACAAGAGTCCGGGCGATAACAGAATACGGGGCCTTATGCGAGTTATACACCCGCGGGGGGGCCAAAGTTCCCGGCCCTCGCCCAACGCACGGAGGCCCCCATCTCTGAGCCGCCGCCCCCCGGCCGGGAACCGTCCACCCTCGCCCCTCTGCCGTGCCGAGCAGCCCGCGACCGCGGTCCTCGTCTATGTGCAGCGGGGCTTTCCCCTTTATCAGACCGAGCACGCCGAGGCTGTCACCATTTTGCGACCGCAGGCAGGAAAAATAACGCATCTACCCCATCCGCGGTTCCGATGCACGTAACGTTGACACGAACTTGCACGGGGTCTTTCGCTCGATAGAGAGCCGACGAACACTCAACGGCATACGACCGGGTCGGAGGTGCGCAACGCCCCGATTTCGGAGCGGCTGGGGCAGGGAAAGCGGTTTTCGAGTTGAGCGGAGCGGCACCGGGTTCCATCCGTGGGCGGGGAGGGTCATGCGCCCGAATTCCCGCCGGCGCGAAGCGCGTGTCCACTGTATCAGAGCAACCGGATGACGCTGCGCAAGAAGACGTTGCTGCTCGTCGGGCTGACGTTCGTCGGCCTGATTGCGATACTGTACATCACGTCGCAGGGCATCCTGCTTCGCAGTATCGCGGACGCGGAGATGCAGGCCGCGCAGCGCGATGTCGAGCGGGCGCGGGATGCCGTCATCAACTCGCTTACCGAGGTGAGCAGCCGCACGCTCGACTACGCCAGTTGGGACGACACCTACGCCTTCATCGAGGATGGCAATCCTGCCTACGTCCAGACGAACCTGACCGACCAGTGGTTCACCAACATCCGGTTGAACCTCATGCTCTTCGTGCATTCGTCCGGCCGCGTCGTCGCCGCGAAGGCCTTCGACCTCGCAACGCAGAAGGAGATGCCGGTACCTGCAGCTCTTCGCGGGCCGTTTTCGCCCGGGCATCCGCTTCTGCGGTATGCCGACCCCGCTGCCGGCGTGGAGGGAATCCTCCCACTGGCGGAGGGACTGATGCTCATCGCCTCCCGGCCCATCCTGCCCACCTCCGGCACGGGTCCTTCGCGTGGTGCGCTGATCATGGGCCGCTATCTGGACGACGTCGAAGTGCAGCGTCTCTCGACGATAACCCACCTGCCGCTTACGGTGCGCCGACTCGACGACTCGCCATTGCCGCCCGGGCTTACAGCCGGGGGTAGTGTGGGGGGCTCTTTTCCGATTATCACCATTCCACAGAGCGACGAGCAGATCACGGGATACGTGGCGCTGGCGGACATCGACGGCAAGCCCGGTGCGATTCTCAAGGTTGACAGCCCTCGCGAGGTCTATGCCCGGGGTCGCCTTGCGACCGGTTATCTGGTCCTGCTGTTCGGGGCGGCGGGGCTGGGCTTCGGCGTGATGATCCTGGTCCTGCTGGAACGGCTCGTTCTGGCACGCGTTTCTTGCCTGAGCGACGTCGTCGGGCGCATCCGTCGCACCGGCGATCTTTCGGTCCCGATTCCCGTTCGCGGCCGCGATGAGCTTTCCGGCCTCGCCGCCGCCCTCGATGGGATGGTGGATTCCCTGCGTGAGCGAATCAAGGAGATTACCTGCCTGTACCATGTGACCCGGACCGTGCGGTCCGACGCCCCCCTCGAGGAGATGCTCGCGCAGACGGCGCGTCTCGTTGCCGAGTCCTGGGGGTATCCGGACATTACCCGCGTTCGGGTCCGCCTTGACGATCGCGCATACGTCTCCGCGCCGTTTGAGGAGACCGCCTGGCGGCAATCGGGCGACATCGTTGTGAAGGGCGTGCGGCGTGGGTCGATCGAGGTGCTCTATCGGGAGCCGCCGGCGGGTCGCGAGAATAACCCCTTCCGGAAGGAGGAACGCACCCTGATCGATACCCTCGCGCAGACGCTGAGCGACGCAATCAGCCGGAAACAAGCGGAAGAGACCGTACGCCTGATGCAATTCGCCCTGGATCATGCCGGCGCCGCCGTCTTCTCCATCCGGCGAGACGGCAGCTTCGCCTACGTGAACGATGCCGCCTGTTCCCATCTCGGCTACAGCCGCGACGAGCTGCTCGGAATGACCGTGAGCGATGTCGATCCGGACTACCCGCCGGAGCGCTGGCCGGCTCACTGGGCCGAGATCCGCAAGAGGGGTTCGTTTGTCATCGAGAGCCGCCATCGAAGGAAGAACGGGACGCTGGTACCCGTCGAAATCTTCGTGAGCTATATGGAGTACGGCGGGAAGGAATACGAGTTCGCGTTTGCGCGGGACATTACGGACCGCACGCGCGCCCAGGAGAAAGAGCGGTGGGCCCGGGAGTTTCTCGACAAGATCATCCATTCCATCGGGGATCCCCTGGTGGTGAAGGACGAGCAGCATCGCTGGGTCCTGGCAAACGACGCCTTCTGCCGACTGGTAGGCCGTCCGTGGAAAGAGCTGCTCGGGAAGACGGACGACGATTTCTTCCCGAAAGAACAGGCGGAGGCCTTCCGACGGACCGACGATCTCGTGTTCGCCGAGGGCGTCCAGAATGAACAGGAAGAGCGGGCGACGGACGCGACCGGCACCACGCATGTGATCCTGACGAAACGAATGCCGTTTCACGACGCCGTCGGCAACAGGCGGCTGGTGGCGATCATGCGGGACATCACCGATCGCCAGCGGGACGAGGAGCAGCTCCGCGCCTACGCCAGGGCCATCGAGGCCAAGAACGCCGAGCTCGAGGCGCAGAAGCAGGAACTCAAGGCCCAGGAAATGGAGCTGGCGAGGGGGTATCGCGCGCTGGCGGAGGCCAAGGCCCGGGCCGATGCCGCCAACGTGTCCAAGAGCGAGTTCCTCGCCAACATGAGCCACGAGATCCGCACCCCGATGACGGCGATCCTTGGTTACGCCGACCTGCTGCTGGATCCCGAGCAGTCGCCCCGCGAGCGGATCGAATGCGTGCAGACGATCCGGCGCAACGGGCAGCACCTGCTGACGGTCATCAACGACATCCTCGACATCTCCAAGATCGAGGCGGGCCGCATGACCATCGAGCGGATCGAGTGTTCGCCCGCGCAGATCGTCATCGACGTGGCCTCGCTGATGCGCCAGCGCGCCATCGAGAAGAATCTGGCCTTCGGCGTCGAATGCGTCGGGGGCATTCCCCGCACCATTCGAAGCGACCCGACGCGGCTCCGCCAGATCCTGATGAACCTCGTCAGCAACGCGATCAAGTTCACCGAATCCGGCGGCGTGCGCATCGTGGTGAAGCTCGCCGATTCCGCCGGGACGGCGAATCCGCGGCTTCGCTTCGAGGTCATCGACACGGGCGTGGGTCTGACCCCGGAACAGCAGGCCCGCCTGTTCCAGCCCTTCGCGCAGGCAGATGCCTCCACCACGCGGCGTTTCGGCGGAACGGGGCTGGGGCTGGCGATCTCCCATCGCCTCGCCCGGATGCTCGGGGGAGAAATCACCGTGGAAAGCGTCCCCGGCAGCGGCAGTTCGTTCTTCCTCACGATCGAGACCGGGCCTCTCGACGGGGTGGAGATGGTCGAGAACCTGCAGGAACTCCAGGTGAACGAGCCGTCGCCCACCGCCGCCCCGCCGCGGGCATGGCAGCTCCGCGGACGCATCCTGCTCGCGGAGGACGGCCCGGACAACCAGCGCCTGATCGCCTATCACCTCCGCAAGGCCGGCGCGGAGGTGACCGTCGCAGAAAACGGCGCGGTTGCCTGCGAGAAAGCGCTCGAGGCCATCGCCGCGGGAACGCCGTTCGACCTAGTCTTCATGGACATGCAGATGCCCGTGCTCGACGGGTATGCCGCCACCACAAGGCTTCGCGCGGAAGGCTACACGAAGCCCATCGTCGCACTGACCGCCCACGCTATGGCCGGCGACCGGGAAAAATGCCTCCGGGCGGGTTGCGACGGTTTCCTTACGAAACCCATCAGCCGGGACGGACTGCTCGAAATCGCCGCGCAATACATGGATCAGAAACAGGAGAAACCCATGCCAACGGATTCGCAAGTCTCCTCCACCAACCCGGGCGCGGCCGACGCCGCCCCGTCGCCGGCAGGGCCGCTGACCAGTGCGTACGCGAACGATCCGGACATGGCGGAACTCGTCGGGACGTTCGTGCGCGATCTTCCGACCCGCATTGCCGCCATTCAACAGAGCCTGGCGGCCGGCGACATTGCGACCCTGCGACGCCTGGCCCATCGCCTGAAAGGCGCGGCCGGCGGGTACGGATTCCCGAGCATCACCGACTGCGCCCGCATGCTCGAGGAGACGACCACTCACACCGAGGATCTCAAGGCAATCCGCGATTCCGTCAACGAGCTTGTAGCCCTTTGCCGCCGCGTTCAGTCGCCCGCCGCCAATGCCGGCTGACCGGCACGCCGCCGCCGGAACCGGCGGTAGCGGAGGTCTGCACACCCCGACTTCCCCGGCGTCTCATCGGCCCACCGGCGCGGCCTCTCGGATCGACGGCATTCGTGGAATCGCGCCCGGCAGGGTCGCCGGGACCGTCGCCGCGCGGGGAACCGCCGCGTCCGCAAAGATGGCGTTCAGCATCGCCGCGAGCCGCACGCCCGCCTTCGCCAGACGCTCGTTGACGATCGGGATGTTGCGCTCGACGTAGTCGCGACCGAGCCGACCGCCGTCCGGAATCGCGTAGGCGTGGTCCACCGCCAGACGGTACGACTCGTTCGCCCACACGACCGGATCCGTGCTGCTCCATTCCGCCACGCGCTCCGCAGTGAGACCGGCCTCGATCTCACGGGCGTACGCGGGCCACGGCTTTCCCACGGTATCGAGCAGCGCGAAATCCCAGACCTTGTGCAGGTTCAGCCGTTTGCCGAGGAACTCGACGCGAACGTCGTTTCCGCCCCGGTCCTCCGCCCGGGCGACGTGCATCGGCTGGTGGGCGTCCGCGACGAAGTGAATGAGGCACTTCAATGCCTCGGTTCTCTCGGCGGCCGTCGCGCCGGGGCCCCGCAGCGCCCCGTCGAACCGGATGATAGCCGAGACCACGCACCCCTTCGCCGGACAATCCCGCGTAAGGATGAAGCGATCCTCGCCCGCGGGCACATCCGCGTAGTGGAGCGGCTCGCTCCACCGGTAGGCCGGATCGTCCCGGATCTCGTCGGCCCAGTTCGCCACATCGGACATCGCCGCCCCATCGAGCAGGGCCTCGACGGCGACCCGCGCCGCCGGCGAAAGATGGGCCGCGGCGATCTCCGCGGAGATCCGGTGCCCGTCTCGCCCCCAGCCGAGGCAAACGCTCGGAACACACAAGCACACGACGCACGCGGGAAATGATGGTTTTCGCATCCGCACAGTGTAGTCCGGATCGTCTCGAACGCCCACCACCGGCCACAATACCGCCTGGGTTTCCGGCCGGTCGACCGTCTGCAACGTATGCAGGCCGCCCGGGGCTTTCTCGTCTTTTCGCTCTTCGTCGCTACAGTATCGAACGACGCGGGGCCGGCGCGGGGCGGCGGCCCGCGGACACCCGCAACCGACGCGGTCGGTGCGGGAACGGCGCGTGAACGGGCGCCCGCCTTCGCGGACGCGGGCGTCGCAGACGCAACGGGATCACGGTTCCGCGGTTCAACGGAGTGACACGAGTCATGGCGCATGCAGCACGGACCGGTATTGTTCTGGCGGTGATAGGATCGGTCGTCGTCGGGTTCCTGGCGTGGTCGCGGTCTCCCGCCGCGGAACGGCCGGTCCCGGTCGGCGGCGATCCGGTACTGGCGGACATGGCGTTCCTGCCGGCCGGCGACGTGCACGCCACCGGCAAGTACTCCTTCTTCATCCTCGAGCGGGAGAACAGCTCGCACCGCTGGTTCATGCGGTTCGACAGCGAGAAAGGCACGCTCGAGAAGCTGACGGCCGAGCGGGGCTGGGCGCCGGTCGCGTCCACGCGAGACATGGCGAACTGAGACCGCCGGCGGCACGGTCAGTGAAAATCGCGCGAGGATACGCGGACCCCGGCGAGCCGGTCGCTGAGATCCTCGATCCGCGCCGCCTGAACGTGCACCACGTCGTTCGCGCGCTCGATGCGTCCCTCCGCGAGCCATGCGAAGCCGTGCGCGGCCGCGCGGAATCGTTCGTAAACGGCCGGACGGAGGATCAGGTTGACGATGCCCGTCTCGTCTTCGAGCGTCGCAAAGATGATCCCGCCCGCCGTAGCCGGCCGCTGCCGCACCAGAACGAGGCCCGCGACGCGGACCGGCGCGCCGTGCCGGCCCTGCGGCACGCGTGCCGCAGGTACGACGCCCAGGCGCTGAAGCCGCTCGCGCACAAGGGAGATCGGGTGGGCCGTCAGCGACAGCCCGGTCGAGTCGTAATCGGCGACGACCTGCTCACCGACCGGCATTCCGGGCAGGGGGGCGGGGGCCTCACGGTCCTCGAGTCCGGCCAGGAGCGGTAACTCCTCGCGCAAAGCCAGCACATCCCACAGGGCCTGACGGCGATCCAGGCCGAGAGACCGGAATGCGTCTGCGGCTGCCAGCCGTGCAAGCGTGCCGCGCCCGACGCGGGCCCGTCGCGCCACATCGGCAACGCTGCGGAAGGGCCCGTCACGACGGGCGGCTTCGATCCCCTGAACGCTTTCGGGTGAGAGGCCTTTGATGAGACGAAAGCCCAAGCGCAGCGACGAAGTGACGGAGCGACGGAGCGCTGGATCGTCGGGTTCCGGGTTCCGGGTTCCGGGGTCCGGGGTCAGGACTGCGACCGTTGCAGGGACCGAATGAGCTTGTTCAGTATCTGGCCCACCTGTTGTGCCAGCTTCCACACCGGCATCGCCTCTTCCCGTGTTACGTATCGCAGACGCACCGCAATCGTCAGTTGGGTCTCCAGCTCCATCAAAGAACCCCGGGCCATCGAAAGATGATGAAGGTAGTCTCCGCGATGCGATCGCCCGTACCCTTCGGCAATGTTGGACGGGATCGATACCGAGGCACGCTGGATCTGGCTGATCAGCCCGAATCTCTCCGCATTCGGGAACTCCCGCGTCAGCACATAGACCGCTTCCACTAGATCGATTGCCCGCTGTCACACTTCCAGATCGCGATACGTTTGTAGCGCCATGAACCGGATCCTCCTGCAGTAAGGGTGGTCCTATTGGCGAGACCTCGCATCCGGAAGTCAACCCCGGAACCCGGAACCCGGGAACCGGAACCCGATCTTCTTCCAACGTGCAATCATACTCACTGAAGTTCACATCGATCCCGCGCACCTCCACGCCGTGCTGCTGCGCATCCCGCACGATCTGCGCCGGGGCATAGAAGCCCATGGGCTGGCTGTTGAGCAGCGCCGCCGCGTAGGCCGCGGGATAATAGAGCTTCAGCCACGCCGAGGCGTAGACCAGCAGCGCGAACGACGCCGCGTGGCTCTCCGGAAAGCCATACTCGCCGAAGCCGCAGATCTGCTCGAACGTCTGTTCGGCGAAGCGGCGCGGCAGGCCGTTCGCCGTCATGCCGCGGATCAGCCGCTCGCGGAACTTCTCAATGACCCCCGGCCGCCGCCAGGCGCCCATCGCCCGGCGGAGCTGATCGGCCTCGCCCGGCGAGAAGCCCGCCGCCACCATCGACAGGCGCATCGCCTGCTCTTGAAAGAGGGGTACGCCGAGCGTCTTGCCGAGCACCTCCTGAATCGCCGGGCTCGGATACGTGATCGGCTCGCGGCCGCTGCGCCGCCGCAGGTACGGATGGACCATGCCGCCCTGGATCGGCCCGGGGCGCACAATCGCGACCTCGATGACGAGGTCGTAGAAGCAGCGCGGCCGCAGCCGCGGCAACATGCTCATCTGCGCCCGGCTCTCGACCTGAAACACGCCGACGGAATCCGCACGGCAGAGCATGTCGTAGACGCGCGGGTCCTCCGGGGGAATCGTGTGCAGTGCCAAGGGCGGAAGTCCGGGTTCCGGGTTCCGGGTTCCGGGTTCCGGGTTCCGGGTTCCGGGTTCCGGG
>CAZMVY010000128.1:1233-13836 GCA_964569765.1 uncultured Planctomycetales bacterium | reverse complement strand
ATTGCCCTGGCCTGTTACGACCGCCGGCGTCGGGCGCTAGTCGGCGCGATGGTGGTCGCAACGGCGCTGGCCGGCGCCGCCCAGGGGCTCGGCAAGCTCGTGATCCACCGCTATCGGCCGTCCGCCGCCCAAGTGGCCGATCTTGCTCCCGATGACTGGCGCTCGCTCTGGGTCGGCCTGAGCTGGCACAAGGAGCCGATGTCGCTCGAATCGTTTCCGTCGGGCCATACCTGTCTGGCGTTTGCATTTGCCGGCGTCCTGAGCGGATTCTACCCACGCGCCCGATGGGTCTTCTGGATGCTCGCGTTCGGGTGCGGCTTCTCGCGATACATCGACCAGGTGCACTGGCTCAGCGACTGCATCGCGGGCGGACTGATCGGCTATGTGGCGGCATGGCTGACCCTCCAGCCGCTGAGAAGGCGCGGGACGATCTGAGCGGATTCCGGGGCGAAACGGACGGTGCTCCGGTTCGTGCTCAAGTTCGGTAGCGCGGCCTTCAGCGGCAGCCCGGGCTGGAATGCGAGAGGCAGTGCGGCCTCTCGGAGGCGGGGACGGTCTCGGAGAGGCCGCACCCCACGATTCCGCCGAGCTCAAATCTGCGCAACTCGCCGGCATTTCGCCCGATGACAGGGCAGGGCCGTATCCGGCCAGCCGATCGGCTGAAGACAGCCCACGCGTTCATGGCAGCCTCGCCCGCCACCCGGTATACTGTTGGAGCACGGAGCTTCGTGCGACACGACACCCGTGCAGGGTGCCCTCATGAACGACGAAGAACGACGGGCCCTTCTGCGGATTGCGCGGGAAGCCATCACGGCCGACCTGACCGGGCGAGAGCCCCCGCCGCTCGGATCACTGGAGATTCAGTACCCCGACTTCGGCGGCGTCTTCGTCTCACTGCACAAGGGGCGGTCGCTTCGCGGCTGCATCGGAACCTTTCAGCCCGATAAACCACTGCCGGAGATGGTTCAGACCATGGCGATCGAGGCCGCCCATGATCCGCGGTTTTTCGCCCGGCCGCTGACCGCCACCGACCTGCCCGATCTGGACATCGAGATTTCCGTGCTTTCGCCCCTCCGTCGGACAAAGGACCCGCTCTCGCTCGAGCTGGGCGTGCACGGCATCTATGTCCGTCGCGGATTTCGCGCGGGCTGCTTCCTGCCGCAGGTTGCTACGGAGTATGGGCAGTGGACGAAGGAGGAGTTCCTGAGTCGCTGCTGTGCGGACAAGGCCGGTTTGCCCGCCGACGCCTGGCGCGATCCGGAGACCGAAGTCATGCTGTTCACGGCGGAGGTCTTCAGCGAACACGAGTTGGCCGCACGACCGAAGGATTGAACGTTAGTCCGGTGGCGAGGTCGCACCTTTCCGTGTGAGTCCGCGCGCAAAGCCTTACCGGCCGGCCTTCGGAGCGATCGTTTCGGCCCTATACGTGCAACCGCACCCGCAATCGCCCGAGCAGACCCGTCAACACAACGACGGCCAGTGCGAACACGAGCGATCGTGCGACGGCTGTAGCGCCCGCGTTCCAGTGCGTGCGGTGGTATGTGACCCCGGCGACCGCCAGCAACGAATAGACGACATCCGGCAGAATGTATGCCAGCAGCGGATTAGCCCCCGCCGGTTGGAGAAAGAGCGCCCACGCCGTTCTACCGTGCAGGTCCACCAGCCAGTACAGCGCGACGTAGATCAGGCACGAGAGCCCTGCACTGTACAGGCACCATGTCGGCGTGGCATCGTTCTTCGAGATTCCGTAAAGCGGGCGCAGCAGAAAGCCGCTGGCGAACAGCATCCCGGCAAACACAAGGATCCACACGATGCGTTTCCGCGGTATCGCGGCCGGTGAGCCGTCGAGAAACAGTGATGCAACGACAACCCCCGCGACGGCCACGGCCGAGTGCCCCCCGATATGCCCGCCGAGCCAGACGTAATCGCGGATATGGGCCATCACGCCGGGCATGTGCAGGCGTTCGCCCAGCAGCGTGAATGCGCCGGTCCTGTCGCCGATCCCCATCGCGACGAGCAAAGCGAGGGCCCCGACCAGACCGGCCGTCTGTCGGCGGAATACCCAGTGGGTGATGCAGGTCACCAGATACGCCCATCCGATCAGCCCGAGGATCCCCCACCAGCTCGTCTGCATCCACGTGGTGCCGTTCGCCTCCGTGCCCCGATAGACCGCCGCGAGGATCACGAGCCCGGCCATCCCCACAACTCGCATCGCGACGAACAACCCGCGCTCGCCCCCCTTCGACCGCGGGTACTGGTTCCATGTCAGGATCACACTGAGGTAGACCAGCAGCACCCACAGGCCCTTGCTCATCCCTGCCGCGCCGGGATCGAATCGGGACATGTTCACCATGAACACGCCGATGACCAGCAGTGCCAGCGTGCGTGCAACCACGTGCCCTGCAACGCGGAGGGGCGATTGCCCGCTCGAAAGCCGCCGACCGAGCGCCAACGGGATGGACATGCCGACGATGAACAGGAACGCAGGGAACACGAGGTCGACGAACGTCATCGCGTCGGTGCCGGGTCGCGCATGGCGCATCCACGACGGAATCTCGCGAAGCTTCCCGACGTCATTCACGAAGACCATCGTGAAGATCGTCAGTCCCCGGAACACGTCGATGGACAGCACGCGGTCCAGTGAGGACGCGCCGCGGCACTCCGGTACGGCGAGCATTTATGGGCAACTCCGTTTGTTCGGCCTTTTCCGGGTGCGTGACAATTCCCGCGGCGTTGGGTGCCATGCCCAAGTCCCCGGTTTACCGGGGCGCGGGCATGTAGAGCGCGGCCCAACCCGGGTTCATCATGCCCGCGCCCGCCTGAAGGCGAGCTTGGGCATGGCACCCGCGCGTTCTCCGTTCCCGCCGATGCTGTCACGGACCCGCCTTTTCCTGACACATGGCCGAGACTATCCGATTCGGCTATAACCCGCTACAGCGGCCGCCGGCATTCCGCGCAGGCGGAAGGGCTCTCTGAGTTCGCTTGTGGGCCGGTTCCCCGAGCCCATTGGCAACGGCCGGGCCGGTTCGGTGACACCGGCTTCCTCCGGCAGTGGGCAAGCAACGATGGCCTCGCGCATCGCCCAGATCGTTCGCCGGCTGCAAGAGGCGTACGGCCCTCGCCCCTGGCGCCAACATGGCAGACCGCTCGACGGCCTGATCGGCACCGTCCTCTCCCAGCACACGAGCGACGCCAACTCGGATGCCGCATACGAAAACCTTCGTCGTGCGTTCCCGACATGGCAGGCATGTATGACCGCCAGCCCCGCCGAGGTCGAGCGGGCCATCCGCTGCGGCGGCCTCGCCCGCCAGAAGACCCGCAGCATCCAGGCAATCCTGCGTTTCCTCCAGGCCGACCGCGGCAGGCTCTCGCTCGAGTTCTTGCGCCGCTGGCCGATGCAGCGTGCCCGAGAGTACCTGCTGGCCTTGCCCGGGGTCGGCCCGAAGACGGCCGCCTGCGTCCTGCTGTTCAACCTCCACAAACCCGCCCTGCCGGTCGACACGCACGTGCATCGCCTCGCCCGCCGTCTTGGATTGATCCCCGGCGACACGTCGGCGGAAGACGCCCACGGGCTGCTCGAATCGGCCTGCCCGAAAAAGCTCGTCTACCCGTTCCACGTCCTGCTGATCCAGCACGGCCGGCAGGTCTGTCACGCGCGGCGGCCGCGTTGCGACGTGTGCGTGCTGGCAAGCATGTGCCCCTCGGCGTTCAACGTCGCGTGATATCGCCGGGTAACGGTACGTACCGACTGGCTAGGCGAAGCAGGCAGGATACGCGCGCAGGTGCTTCTTGCGTTTCTGGTACGACCGCGCGAGATCGAGGAAGATCTCCACGTCCCGCTCGGCGTTCGTGTTCGTGCCGTCGAAGTAGAGCGAACGGATGGGGAAGTCGTCGTGATCCGTGCTGAGCGCCGGGTACACCGCCTCGCACACCGTGCCGTTCATGCAGGTGAACGGGCTGATGTCGATCACGCCGTCGGCGCCGCTGCGGTGCATGTGGATCGCCGTGCCCGCGCTGAGCACCATCTCGCCAAGGCAGCCCTCCGGCGGCAGGTATGGCCGCGCCGCATCCAGCACGTGCCGCACATCGTGCGCCTCCTCGTACCCCCTGAGGTCCTCCGCCACCGGCGCCCGCAGCCCGCGCGAATAATGCCGCTGGAACGCCGCCTTGATCCGGAACTTCAGGTACGCCAGGCTCAATTGCCCGTGTTCCTTGCGGATCGTATTCGCCTGGCCCCAGTTGCTGTACCACACCCACTCCGAGAACTCCGACATCCAGCACTCGCCCCCGTGCCGCTCGATCGTCCCCAGGGTGTCCAAGTTCGCGAAGTCGTTCAGCCGGCAGAAGATCTCGCCCACGATCCCGATCAGCGGCCGGCCCTTCACGTAGTCTGCCGGGATTGCCCGGAAGCGGTCGCGCATCTGCTCGACGAGTCCGATCAGCAGCCGATACCGCCGCCTCGGCGTCAGGTCCTGCCGTGCGATCATATCCGCAAACTCGTGAACGGACTGCCGGTATGCCCTCTCCGCGTCGCCCGGATTGACCTCGTACGGCCGCGTCTTGTAGAGGAACTTCACGGAAAGATCCCCGCACGTGACCGCCATCCACATGTTCCGCATCAGGTCGGTCGCGTATTCTCTTACCCCGTCGTAGCCGTCGTCTGCCGAAGGCGAATAGACGATCACGTCGCCGTAGCCGAGCCGCCGAAGCTCCTGCTTCAAGTACGGTGCATACTGGCCGAATCGGCAGGGGCCGTGTGTCGTCGCCATGAAGAAGGCCGCCCTGCCCGGGTCGAAGCCGGGGCGGTGGCAGATCTTGAGGAAGTTGCCCAGCGTGATCCGGTGCGGCAGGCATTCATCGCCGCTGCTGTGCAGGCCGCCGAGCGTGAGTGTGTTCTGGTCGAAGTCGGGTGTGACGGTGGCATCAACCCCGACGGAGCGGAACGCCGCCGCGATCAGCCGCCCTCCCGCGTAGGCCATGTGTGGAATGTAGAGCGTACGGCCGCGGAGACTCTGCCCGTTTCCGTTGCCTCCGGTGCCGTGCATACCCGCCATCAACGATTCCCCGGCCGCCCTGCCCGTCTGCCGGATTCCCGGCCTTGCCTCCGCAGGCAGACGGACATAACAATACCGCAACGGCATGTTCGGATTCAAGGCGCTGCGGCGGCACTCCGGCTTCATGCCGCGACTCGCGGAGACGGCAACGCGTGGCATCTGAGATCGATCCGTTCGTAAATCAGGTCATCTGCGGCGACGCCGAGAAGGTCATGAGCGGCCTTCCCGCCGAGTCCGTTCACCTGATCGTTACCAGCCCGCCCTATTGGAATCTGGTTGATTACGGCACGCCCGGGCAGATCGGGCAATCCACGTATGATCGCTACCTGGACGATCTTCTTCGCGTCTGGCGCCAGGCGTCCCGCGTCCTGATCCCCAACGGCAAGCTTTGCATCAATACGGCGATTGTGCCGGTGCCAAAGAAAACGATGAACGAGAGCCATACGCGCCACCTGAAGAACATCAACAACGATATCGAAGCGGCGATCCTGCGCGACGCGGGGTGTTCATTCGAACGGTACGGCCTGTATATCTGGCAGAAGCAGACCTCGGTGAAGATGTTCGGCAGCTATCCCTACCCGCCGAACATCTACGAGGACAACACGATCGAGTTCATCAATGTCTTCGTGAAGCCGGGCAAGCCGCAGAAGCTGTCAAAGGCGATCAAGGAAGCGAGCAGGCTCACCCAAGAGATGTGGCTGAATCTCACGATGCAGGTCTGGCCGATCTACCCGGAGGACGTATCCCGCACCGGCGGGCATCCCGCGCCGTTTCCGGTCGTCCTGCCGCAACGCCTCATCCTGATGTACACGTTCGCGGCGGTCCCGGAGCACGGATTCCCCGGTGACATCGTGCTTGATCCGTTCAACGGCACCGGGGCCACGTGCGCAGCCGCCAAAGCCACGGGGCGTCGCTACATCGGCATCGACCTCAACCCGGACTATTGCGCTTTTGCCCGCCGCCGCCTCGAGCCGCACGGATCCCCGGCGCCCGACGCCAAGGTTCCGCGCATCAGAATGAGGAGCGTGAAAGCCGACTTCGCCGAACCGCCGCTCTTCAAGGACTCGTGACGCCGCCCGTCACCCGAAACACGCGGGATACACGCGCACATGCTTCTTGCGCTTCTGGTAGGCCCGCGCCAGATCGAGGAAGATCTCCAGGTCGCGGTCGATGTTCGTGTTCACCCCATCGAAGTAGCAGATGCGGATCGGCAGGTCGTCGTGCTCCGCGCTTACCGCCGGGTACACGGCCTCGCAGATGATCCCGTTCATGCACGTGAACGGGCTGATGTCGAGGATCCCGTCGGCCCCCTTGCGGTACAGGTAGATCGCCTTCCCGACGCTGAGCACCATCTCGCCCAGGCAGCCCTGTGGCGGCAGATACGCCTCCGACTCCGCCAGCACCTCTGCTACGTCATGCGGTTCCTCGTAGCCTGCGAAATCCTCCGCCACCGGTGCCAGCAGCGCATGCTCGTACCGCCGCTGCACAAACGTCTTGAGCTTCAGCCTCACGAAGTCCGGGTTGAGGCGCCCCCGATCGCGCACCAGGTTTGTCCGCTGGCACCAGTTCGTGTACCAGATCCACTCCGCAATGTCCGACAGCCAGCATTCGCCGCCGTGCCTCTCGATCCGGCGGGCCACGTCGTCGTTGCTGAACGTGTTCAGCCGGCAGAAGATCTCGCCCACCAGTCCGATCAGCGGCCGGCCCTTTTCATACTTCGCCGGAATCGCCCGGAACCGGTCGCGCGTCTGCACGACCACGTCCGTCAGCCTCGACAGCCGTTCCCTGTGCGCGAGTCCCGGCACGGCGAGCACGCGGCCGAACGCCTCGACGCCGCGTTCGAACTCTGCGTCGGCATCCCCGGCGCGCATCTCGTACGGCCGCGTCTTCAGCAGGAACTTCGTCACGATGTCGCCGCAGATCACGCCCATCCACGCGGTCCGCATCAGCTCCCGCGCATGCAGCCCGACGCCCTCGTAGCCGTTCTCGCTCGACGGAGAGATCACCGGCACGTCGCCGTAACCCATCTGAGCGAGTTGATGCCGCAGATAGGGCGCGTACTGGCCGAACCGGCATGGCCCGTGAGCCGTCGGCATGAAGAACGCCGCTTTGCGCGGATCGAAACCCGGCGCGCGGCACACCTTGAGGAAGTCGCCCAGCGTGACCTTGTGGGGCAAGCATTCCTCGCCGCTGCTGTGCAGGCCGCCGAGCTCCAGTGTCTGCGTATCCGAGTCCGGAGCGACGGTCGCGTCGATGCCGACCGATCGGAACGCGGCCGCCATCAGCCGGGCGCCGGCGTAAGCCATCTGGGGGATGTAGACCGTCCGGCCCCGCAGGCCTCCGCTTCCGGCTTGCTCTTGAACGTTCGCCACCATCGCAGGATTCCCTTGCTATCCAGATACGCCTCGCACCGCGTCATCATGCCGGCGTCGTTGGAGTGTCCGTCAAACTGCAGCGTCAGAAACGGCTTGCCCGATGCCGGACGGATGAACGCCTTCACATACGAGTCGGGCCCGCACATGAAGTTCGTGATGGTGATGATGTGCAGGTTCGGGTGCTACCCGCCAATCTTCGCCGCCGCCAGGATCTTCCGCCCGTACTCCCAGTACATGTTCTCGTTCACGTCGCGTACATCGACGTCCGCCAGCGGCAGCGCATCGAGCGGCAGTACGTTCACGCCGTAATTGTCGCGCAGCTTGCGGGCCGCCGCCAGGCTTACGCCGGCATCGTGGATGTTGTACGGACGCCCGACGATGACCATCCCGGCCTCGCCCGTCCGCTCGAGAATCGCCAGCGCGTCGCGTCCCGCCTGCTGATACGCCGAGCGGAACTCCTGCAGCGCCCGATAGCCCGCCTCGAACGCCCGCTCGGCCACCCTCCGCGGAACGCCCAGCTTCGCCACGACATCGAGCAGAACGCCCCGCACATGGTCCTTGCCCTCGCGCATGCGGATCGTCGGGCACAGGATCCGCTCCTGCCACGACCGGAACGCGGGGGCCTGTCGGATGACGAAAGGCAGCGTCTGGCCCCACGGGCAGACGTGGCTCTCGTTGTCCATGAACTTCGTCTCGGCCGACAGGATGTTCGGCAGCCAGATGTAGTTCACGTCGCGGCTGACCAGGTCCGCCACGTGCCCGTGCGCGACGATGATCGGGAAGCACGGTTCGGCCACGACACTGTCCAGCCCGTGCTGCACGATCTGCCGGTTCGTCTCCGTCGAAACCACGACGGAGAACCCGCAATCGCGGAAGAACCGGCGCCAGAGTGGCAGAAGATCGAGCGCATACATCGTCAGGGGCACGCCGATGCGGATCGTCGCCCCGGGCGGATCGCCCTTGTCGTCCGCGTGAAGCAGTTGGCGTCGCAGCGCGACGAGATCCGGGATGACGGGCTTGCGATCCGTCTTGGCCCGCTTCCGATAACGGTCGGAGCATTTGTCGCCCCAGTACGTCTTTTCCCCCTCGACGTTGAACTCCTGCACCGCGCACTGGTTTCCGCACGCCTTGCACTGAAACTCGCGGATCGAATAGCGGATCCGGCTGGTATCGAAGCCGCGGAACCGCGTTCCGCCGCCGACGGCGCCCGTCTTCTCCTTCGCCACCAGCGCCGCCCCGATCGCCCCGAGCACGGCATTGTGCGGCGGCACGATGATTTCCTTGCCCGTTACCGCACTGAATGCCGCCGCCACCGCATCGTTGTACGCCGTACCGCCCTGAAAGAAGATGCAGTCGCCGATCCGCCGTCCGCGCACCACGCGGTTGACGTAGTTGTAGACCACGGAGTACGCCAGCCCCGCGATCACGTCTTCGATCTTCGCCCCGCGCTGCATGTACGTGTTCACGTCCCGCTCCATGAACACCGTGCACCGCTCGCCCAGCCGGATCGGCGCCTTCGAGGACAGCGCCAGCCGCGAGAACTCGCCCTTGATCGCCACGCCCAGCTCTTCCGCCCGCTCCTCGAGGAAACTGCCGGTGCCCGCCGCACACGCCTCATTCATCGTGAAGTCCACGACGACCGTGTCGCGCGAGTCGCGTCCCTCCGGCTGAAGGCTGATGTACTTGCTGTCCTGCCCGCCGATCTCGAAGATCGTGTCGGGCCGCTTGCCGAGAAGCCGGTCGCCGACGAAGGTCGCGCCGGTCTTGTGGCAGGTGATCTCGTCCGTGATCGCATCCGCCCCCACCAGCTCGCCGATCAGCTCGCGGCCGCTACCCGTCGTGCCCACGCCGCAGATCCGCACGCGCGAGCCGACGGCCTCGTCCAGCTCCTTCAGGCACCGTGACACCACCTCAATCGGCCGCCCCTCCGTCCGCGTGAAGATATCGCGAACCACGTTCCCGTGCGTGTCGATGATGACGAGCTTCGTGCCCACCGAACCCACGTCGATACCCAGGTACGCATCGATGACCGAATGCTCGTCCGGAAACTCGTAGGGCTTGACCCGATCGCGCAGCAGAACGACCCGATCGAGCGTCAGCGGCGGCGAAGTCGGAAATGCAGACTCGGTATCCGCGCCCCCGCTGCCCGAGCCCCCCTTGAGAAGAAGGGGTCGGCGGGACTCGACCGCGCGAGATGCCGCCTCGGTCTCTGCCACGTGCCCAGCCCCTTGCGGGTGATGGGTCTCGGCCATGCTCGCTGCAACAATTGCCGCTCCCACCGCTGCCAGCGATTCCGCCGCCTCCGGTACAAACAGCGCGCCGTTATCCAGCTCAAAAACCTCACGAAGCCCGCGCACCACGGCCGTGTTCGCCGACACTCCGCCCACCAGTGCAATCGGTGGCACGGGCGTACGGCCCTTCACGACGGCCGACTTGTAGTTCGTTGCCACGGCGTTGCACAGCCCGCGCAGCACCTCCGCCGGCGTAAAGCCCTTCTGCTGGGCGTGGATCATGTCGCTCTTGGCGAACACGCTGCAGCGCCCGGCGATCTGCGCGGCGCGCTCGGCCGTATCCACGCTCCGGCCGATGTCCTCCACCGCGTATTTCAGCCGCCCTGCCTGTTGGTCGAGGAAGGCCCCGGTGCCGGCGGCGCAGTCTCCGTTGGTGCTGTAGTCAAGGATGCTCAGCGTCCCGCTGCCGGGGTCCGGCTCGAGGCGAAGGTACTTGCTGGTCTCGCCGCCGAGTTCGAAGACGGTCCGCACATGCGGATACAGCAGGTCGATCGCCCGCGCAATGGCCTGAAACTCGTTGCATCGCGGCACGCCAAGTGCCGCCCCCACAAGCGCACTGCCGGACCCGGTGAGCGTAATGCCGGCGATGCCATCCCGGCCAACGTAGGCGAGGAGCTCGGCAAGCACCGCCCGCGTAGTCTCCAACGGCTGGCCCCGCGTCCGCCGGTAGTTCGCAACAAGCACGCAGGGCCCATCCGCGCCACCGGACTTCACGCGGGACGTCCCACAGGCATCAAGCCGACGCAATGTCGGCTGTGTGCCGTTGCCCCCGAGGATGCCCTCGGCCCGATCCCGCGGGACAAGCAGCGCCGCCTTCACGCCGACCGCGCCGACATCAACCCCTGCGTAGATGCTCATAGAAGCTCGTACCTCGTACCGCCGCGCCGCGGTTAAGGCGCGAAACAAAGGCTCCGGAATCCTGAGGCAAGTATTGTAACCACTAACATAGCCCCGTCAAGCCCGCATCAACACAGTGCCGATAACCCTCGAAAGGGGTTGAACGCCGTCGCTCGGCCGGCGCCGGGCCTTCATCCCCGTACCAATCCCCATTCACGGAGAAAGCGGGACGATGGCCTCTAACCTCATATCCACGTGGCCATTAGGTCGCGCGTTCGTGGCCGCCTTGCTGCTGGGGTCGGCAACCGCTCATGGCCAAACCAAGCCCCCCGGCACGCCGGTCGCACCGCTGCTCCCACCGACCGCCGCAGAATCCCTTGACATCGCCGGCACCGACTGCGAGAAGGGGACGCTCACCCTCACCAGTCCGAACGGCGGCGAGACGTGGGTCGCGGGGACGACCAAGTCGATCACGTGGACCGCGAGTGGCCTGGCCGAGATTCACGGCGTGAGCATTTGCCTGTGTCGGAGCGGCCAGGTCTGGGCCTGGGTGGGCTGCGCCCGTGTCGTCGCGGGACGTTTCGAGTGGACGGTCTGTTCATCCGTCGAAAACGGCGATGGTTACACCATACGTATCTCGGGATACGACGAATGCTGGAACGAGGTTTCCGACGAAAGCGATCAGCCCTTCGCTATCTCAGGGGCGTCGGGGCCCGCGACGTTGACGGTCACGAGTCCGGCCGGAGGCGAGACCTGGAGCGCCGGATCGACTCTCCGCATCGTGTGGACCGCCACGGACCTCCAGGGAACGGCTCAGATCTCGCTGAGGAAGGGCGGATACGACGTGATCTGGCTCGGCGAAACCTCCGTTGCGCTCGGCAGATTCGACTGGACGGTTTGTCCGTCGATCCGGGACGGCACGGACTACACCGTCCGCGTAATGTGCGCAGATAGTTGTGGCCGCGAGGTCATGGACGAAAGCGATGCCGCATTTGGCCTGACGGGAATCGCGGAAGACCGTCCGGTGCTGGCGGTGACGAGTCCCAAAGCCGGCCAGACGTACAGGGCGGGCGGGCCGCTGGAAGTCACCTGGACGAGCGCGAATCTCGTCGGGTATGTCAACGTGTCGTTGCTCAAGGGCGGCGAGCGATGGCAATCCTTTGAGGCGGCTCCCGTCTCGACGGGAGAGCTTCACGCAACGCTTTGTCCGTCGATCGGGGACGGTGCCGATTACACGGTCGAGTTGTGGGGGTACGACGCGTGCGGTCAAGCCGTATATGCCGAAGGCGACGGACCGTTCTCGATCACGGGCTCGGACCCGCCGCCGACCGTGACCGTGACAAGCCCCAAGGGCGGCGAAACCTGGGCCGCCGGCACGACGCAAACGATCACGTGGACCGCGACGAACCTCGCCCACGATGTCAGGATCTATCTGGTGAGCGATCGGACGGGCGCTCTGTACCTCGGCTCGGCGCCCGCGTCGGCGGGGAAGTTTGACTGGACGATCTGCACGGCAATCGGCGACGGGTCGGATTACACAATCGAGGTGAGCGGCGAGGACGCTTGCGGGCGATACGCGTCGGACGCCGGCGATGGCCCGATCGCGATCACGGGTTCCGTCGGCGGCCCATCGACCTTGACGCTCATCAGCCCGAACGGCGGGGAGACCTGGACCGCAGGCACGACGCAGAGGATCACGTGGACCGGCACGAATCTCGACGGGTATGTGAGCATCGGTCTGGTGAAGGGCGGCCGGAACCCCATCGCCGTCTACATCGACTCGGTGCCCGCGTCGGCCGGTCAATACGACTGGCAGGTCTGCCCCTCGCTCGGCAACGGAACGGAGTTCAGTATCGAGATATCCGGGCGCGATACCTGCGGGCGATACCTCGACGATTGGAATGATGCGCTGTTCACGATCGCTGGATCGAGCGGCTCGTCGGCCCTGATACTGACGAGCCCCAGCGGGGGCGAGGTCTGGGCGGCAGGTTCGACGCAAACGATCACGTGGACGGCAACGGCTCTCGCAGGAACTGTCGACGTTTG
>CAZMVY010000128.1:0-1133 GCA_964569765.1 uncultured Planctomycetales bacterium | reverse complement strand
CGACGCAAACGATCACGTGGACGGCAACGGCTCTCGCAGGAACTGTCGACGTTTGCCTCTACCGACACGGCGAATACGCCATGTTCCTCGGATCGGCCCCCGCGTCGGACGGCCGACTGCTCTGGAGCATTGACCCATCGGCGGATGCCGGTAGCGACTTCGCGATCCACCTACACGCCTGGGATGCCTGCGGGGCCTACATTTCCGACGACAGCGATTCGTTTTTTGCGATCACCCGGTCTGCCCGCGGCGACTTCGATCGGGACGCCGACGCTGACCTGCAGGACTTTGAGCACTTCGTCGCGTGTTTCGGAGGCCCCAACCGGCTCCCGGCCGCCGAGCACTGTACCGACGCCGACTATGACGGCGACGGGGACGTGGATGTGGCGGACTTCCTCACGTTCCAGACGTGTTTCAACGGGCCGAACCGCCCGCCGAAATGCGGGTGAGTGGAGAGTTCCGAGCAGCACGTGCGGGAGCGAGTTGCGCTACGTGGGGTCCGACACGGGCTCGACGATCCCGCCTTTCCTCTCCTGCCCGCAATGGCCTACACTATACGGATCGGTCGTGAATCCGTCTCCGGTGAGGAACCGCCCTTGTCCGAATTCGAAATCGTCAGTTCATACGAGCCGCAGGGCGATCAGCCCGAGGCGATCGAAAAGCTCACCCGCGCCTTCCAGCAGGGCGCGAAGCGACAGTGCCTCCTCGGCGTCACCGGCAGCGGCAAGACGTTCACGATGGCCCACGTCATCGAGAACCTGAACCGGCCGGCCCTGGTGATTTCGCACAACAAAACGCTCGCCGCCCAGCTCTTCGAAGAGTTCCGCGATCTGTTCCCCAACAATGCCGTCGAATATTTCGTCCGCTATTAAGACTACTATCAGACGGAAGCCTATATCCCACAACGAGATATATACATCGAGAAGGACGCCTCGCGAAACGAGGATCTGGACCGGCTCCGGCTCAGCGCGACGAGCTCTCTCGTATCACGCCGTGACGTAATTATCGTAGCCAGCGTATCTTGCATCTTTGGCCTCGGCTCGCCGGAGGACTACAAGGCCAGCGGGCTCGCGCTGAAGCTCGGCGCGCAGACCGACCGGGCCGCCCTGCTTCGCCGGCGGGTGGAGCGGCAA
>CAZMVY010000127.1:1066-13843 GCA_964569765.1 uncultured Planctomycetales bacterium | reverse complement strand
GATCCCCCTTCCCCGGGGCCTCCGCCGCCTCTCTCGCACCCGGCCCTCACGCACAGCTCGCCGACTCTCCCCCCACGTCGCGCTGCCACAGGTAGTACACCGGCTGCGACCCCACGAGCTGGCGAAACGTCCGCGCGAGCTGCGCCGGCTCGGCCCGAGCCACACGATCACCCGCCCCTCCCGTGCCGGCCCGATACCAGTCGTACACGGCCTGCGCCACAACCCGCCGCACCGCCGGCTGCCGGCACACCTGTCTGGCAAACTCCTCGGAGAACGGATCGCTCCCAAATTCCCGCAAGCGCCGGATCAGGCGCTCCCGCCTCGCTGTCCCCGGACACAGTCCCACCCGCCGCATGCCCGCCCGCTCGAAGACCGGGTTCACCAGCCCCATCGCCGCCAGGCATTCCACGTATCGCGTGCCCACACGCGGCAACGTCTCGGCCACCAACCACCGCCCCAGACCGCACCCGCGCACATCCGGATGCACGATCAGACGCCGCAGGATCCGCATCTCCCGGTTCAGCAACGCGGCATTTCGCACGAAGCGACCTTGCGTCGCTTCGTTTCGCCGTGACAGCGCCAGCGGCGAATGCCCGTACACCACCACGCCCAACACTTCTCCTTCCGAGGTGTCTCGAACTACGAACACGCCCTCCACACACCCGATCCGGTCACGATCCCGGTAGTGCAGATCGCTCAACTCGGCGAAATCCCGCATCGAACCCCGTTCGATCTCCAAGTGACGAGCGAACGACGGCCGGCTGCCACCGTTGACCGCCGCCGCCCCGACATCACGCGCCACCGCGGCAGGCTGCTCCACCGCAACCTCGCCCTTCCGCGACAACCGGATCACCGCGTCCGGACGCAAGTCCTCCACCAGGTCGTCGTGCGCGGTCGCCGCAAGCACGACCAGACCCTCGCGCGTGACCAGCTTCCGCAGATTGAACGCCACCGCCTTGGCCACGCGCCGATGCAACGACGTGCAGAACTCATCACACAGCAGCGGCGCCTCCGGCGTCCGCCGGTGCAGCGAAACCGACCGCGCCAACATGGCGCGAAACTGCTCCCCCTCTGAAAGCTCGTCAAAGCGTCGCAGCCAGAGGCGAGGCTCCCCCAGCGAGCACGCCGTAAGCAGACGTACCGCCTCCACCAGGGCCTCGCCCGGAGCTACGGCGTCAACCACCGACACGTCGAGCGGGAACTCCGACCGCCGCACCCAACGGCTGCCCGGATGGATCTCCGCCGCCCTTGTCAGCATCCTCGACTTGCCCGCGCCTGATGGCCCGACGATCAGCACGATGCTCCCCCGTCGCCAAGCTACCTGCCCAGGCCACGCCGCCGTTCTCGTCGCTACCTGCGGCACCGCGCCGAACCGAAGGCAGACCTCCAACTCACGGGGCGTCAGCGAATGATCACTCCCATAGCCGCTCCACGCACGCATCGCACCCGCCTCCCCGTGCAAAACCAACCCCTGCGGACCGAAACGAGCCTAACAAATACCTAACATACAGCGCAGAATTGCTCCGGTCAAGCCGTTCCAGCAATAAAATTACTCCGTATTGCGATTTGGTGCGTATGATGTTGGGGATAATGACGTTACGTTCGCAAAGAAGATAGATTACGTCGCGCTCGAACGCGACGACGATTGGCATTTATCCTTGACTGCGGTTCCGCTGGAGCTGAGGCGATTCTTCGTAATTCCCGTATCTTCCGAGCGAATCCCAAGGTTCGATGGAGCCTCAATGCTGTTGCGGAATCGCGCTAACCTTCGACTGAAACGAACAATACGCATCAAGCTCGATGCGGATATCGCCCGTCAGCCGGATGCATCGCGCACCTGCGACACCCGGAAACGTATTAGAAACTTCGAGGGCAAAATGCCTGCCGGAAGTTGGCGTCTGCGAAAAGCTGGGCTATATTACCTTATAGGACGAGCCTAAGGATTGTTCGTCGGCCCAGGCAGGGATGCTGGATCGGAAGCTCAGGGTAAGTGGTCGCAGGTCGCAAATCCGCCCCTTGCGGGCGCGTCCACGGAGGTGAGCGATGATCCATGTCGAAATCGTTGGCGAGGACGGACCGGACACAAGGCTTCTCGCCGAGTCCGCAAAGGCCGCGGTCAATCGCCTTGGCGTGCGGGCGGATGTCTGTCTCGCGTGTGATCGCTGCCACATCGATCAGTATCGTACTCTCGCCGGCCCCGGCATGTTTATCGACGGGGTCTTGTGCAGCACGGGATCACTTCTCGATTCCGATGACGTGTGCGAGCTCATCCGGTGGCGCCACCCGGAGTTGGGCCATCAGTAACCCGCCGTTTCGCCTGCGCACCGCAGCAGCGAACCGCGCAATCGGCGCCCTTCGTTTGCCGCGGGCAAAGCACGGCCGCAGGCGCGCCGGTCGCCGCACCCGGGGTGCAGCCTTTGCGCAGGTTGCGTGCGCGCGACCGATCGGAATAATCCAGACCCTCTATGGGGCTCATCTACCTCGATAACAACGCCACGACGCAGCCGGCCCCCGAGGTCGTGGAGGCCATGCTCCCGTTCCTCCGCGATCGCTACGCCAACCCCTCCAGCCTTTATCATGCGGCGCAGCAGGTGCGCTTCGCCGTCGAGTGCGCTCGCGAGCAGGTTGCGGCCCTTGTGAACGCCAAGTCGCGCTGCATCGTATTCACCAGCGGCGGCACGGAAAGCAATCATCTGGCGATCCGCGGCCTCTTGGCCGCCCGCCCGGAGAAGCACCATCTCATCACCACGGCCGTGGAGCATGACTCGGTCCTTCGGCTCTGCGATCAGCTCCAGCGCGAAGGGTACGATGTAACCCGCCTCGGCGTGGACGACCGGGGCCATCTTGACCTGGCGCAACTGGAAGCCGCGATCACGCCGCAGACCGCGCTGCTGAGCGTCATGCACGCCAACAACGAGACGGGCGTGGTTTTCCCGATCGAGCGGATCGGCGAGATCGCAAGGGAACGGGGCATCGCCCTGCACGTCGATGCCGCGCAAACCGCGGGCAAGATCCCGATCGATGTCACGAGAATGCCGGTGGATCTCCTCTCGTTCGCCGCCCACAAACTGCACGGCCCGAAAGGCGTGGGCGCTCTCTACATAAGGCCGGGTGTGCGGCTCCGCGCACAACTGTTCGGAGGCCACCAGGAGCACGGTCTGCGCGCCGGCACGGAAAACGTGCCGGGCATCGTCGGCTTCGGCAGGGCAGCCGAGCTTGCGGCCCGGTATCTGCCCGAGGAAGGCACCCGGGTGCGCGAGCTGCGCGATCGCCTCGAAGCGGGAATCCTCGGTCGCGTGTCGTACGCCCGTCGCCTCGGCGATCCGGACAACCGCCTCCCGAACACAACATGCATCGGCTTCGCGTCGCTGGAGGCCGAGGCGATCCTGATTCTCCTCAGCCAGCAGGGCATCTGCGCCTCCAGCGGCTCGGCGTGCAGCAGCGGCTCGCTCGAGCCCTCGCATGTCCTGACGGCCATGGGCATCGATCGCGCCCTCATCCACGGTGCCATCCGCCTGAGCCTCTCGCGATTCAATACCGTCGAGGAAATCGACCGCTTTCTTGCCACGCTGCCGGCGCTGCTCCGCCGCCTGGAACCCCTCGCCCCCCGACCGGCCCCATAAGCCAGGTCGGCCCCGCGCTGCGGGCGTCAGACTGGCATGCCTTCTCCCTCCACGGCGGCGTGCGTGCCCAGGGTTGAAAGGCCCGGCAGGACAGTTACAATGACCTTTTCGGGCATACGAGCCCCGCTGGATAGCCGACCGGAAATGCTGGCCAAGCGTATTATCCCCTGCCTGGATGTTGACAAGGGGCGGGTTGTCAAGGGCGTTCGCTTTTTCGAGCACCGCGACGCCGGCGATGTTGCCGAGTGTGCCCGCCGCTACGAGGCGCAGGGGGCTGATGAACTGGTCTTTTACGACATCACGGCCAGCCACGAGGGCCGCGACCTGATGGTGGACGTCCTGCGCGACGCCGCAGAGAATGTATTCATGCCGCTGACAGCCGGAGGCGGCATCCGGACGCTGGACGACATCCGGCGGATGCTCAACGCCGGAGCCGACAAGGTGAGCATCAACACGGCCGCCGTCAAGGACCGAAGCCTCATCCGTCGCGCCGCGCGGCGGTTCGGCAGCCAGTGCATCGTCCTGGCGATCGACGCGAACCGCGTCCCGCGGGATGGTCGGGAGTTCTGGGAAGTGTTCATCAACGGGGGGCGGACGCCCACCGGCATCGAAGTCGTCGCGTGGGCGCGGCAGGGCGAGCGCGACGGCGCTGGGGAGATTGTGTTGAACGTGATGAACGCGGACGGAACACGCGACGGATACGATATCGAGATGACGCGGGCCGTCGCCGAGGCGGTAGGGATTCCGGTGGTGGCATCCGGCGGCGCGGGACGACCGGAGCACCTGGTCGAGGTGGTGCTGAAGGGCAAGGCCGACGCGGCCCTCGCCGCCAGCATTTTCCACTTCGGCACCTACACGATCCAGGAGACCAAGAAACTCATGGCGGAGCGGGGCATCCCGGTTCGCCTGTGACGACTTCATCGAGTTCGGAGCGATCATGCATCCTGCTTCTCTGATGCCGTTGGCGGTGCTGCCGGACCCGGGGGGATACATCAGCATCTTCAAGCTCGTCTTCGTGCTGGTGTGGTTCTTCCTCTGGCTGCTCTTCTGCCAGTGGGTGGACAAGGACACGCAATACGTCAAGGCGATGTCCCGCACCATGTGGAACAGCGTGATTCTCGGCACCGGCGTGGTGGCGATGGCAGTGTGGCTGTTGCTGCCGTGGCAGGGCGGCCTCTTTGCCGCCGGCTGGGCAGTCTGGCTCGTTGTGACGGCCGGTGCCTGCTCGGTCTACGTGTTGCTCCGCAACCGCCTCGTAGACCCCGGCGCCCGCGTGTTTACGCCCCGGCACATCGCCGCCCAGTTCGCCAGGCTCGGAGGAAAGAAGGGCAAGAACCTTCAGGCCGTCGAACGCGTCCCGGTGACCGGCTCCGATGGCAAGAAGGTCAAACCCCCCGAAGATCCCGCGCAGCTCCAGCCCTACGAGACGGTCCAGAATCTCCTCTTCGATGCACTGTGGCGACGGGCGACCGATGTCGTCCTGGCCGCCGACAGCCAGAACGTGCGACTGCTGTACCGGATCGACGGTGTGGTCACGGAGCGGCGGGACCTGATCGCGGCTCCGCAGGTGCCGGGCGCCATCGACTACCTCAAACAGGTCGCCGGCCTCAACCGCGAGGAGCGCCGCAAGCCGCAGACCGCCAAGATTCTCGCGCTCAACCCCACCGCCGGCGGCACGAAGGTCGAGCTGGAGGTCCGCACCTCGGGGACCAAGGCCGGCGAGCGGCTGGACCTGCGGATCCTGACGCAGGAAAGCCGCTTGCGTCTGCCCGACCTGGGCATGAGCGAGCAGCAGCTCGAGATCTTTCAGCGAATGGTCAAGGAGCCCAAGGGCCTGGTGATCGTCTCCGGCCCGAGGGGCAGCGGCGTCACGACCACGCTCTACGCGGCCCTCCGCGCCCACGACGCCTTCATGCAGAACCTCCAGACGCTCGAGCGCGAGCCGCTCATGGAGCTGGAGAACATCACGCAGAACCGCTTTGATCCGACGAAAGCGGACGTGACGTTCGCACGCCAGTTCCAGTCCATCCTGCGACGCGAGCCGGACGTCGTGATGGTCAGCGACTGCCCCGACCGGGAAACGGCCCACCTGGCCGCCCAGGCGGTTATCGATAACAACAAGAAGATCTACATGGGCGTCCCGGCGCGCAACACGATCGACGCACTCAAGAAGTTCGTAAGCCTCTGCGCCGACTCCGACGCGGCGGCGGCGGCAATCACGGGCATCTCCTGCCAGCGCCTCATCCGCAAGTTGTGCGTCTCCTGCCGGGAGCCCTACAAACCGGACGCCGCCCTGCTGCGGAAGGCGAACATCCCCGCCGACCGCGTGGAGTTCTTTTATCGCGCGAGGACCGAGCCCCTGCTGGACAAGAAGGGCCGGCCCATCCTCTGTCCGAACTGTCAGGGCAGCGGCCACTTCGGGCGCATCGGCGTCTTCGAGCTCTTCGAGCCCGACGATGTGATCCGTGATCTGATCCGCAAGGGCCAGCCCGCCACCCTGATCCTCAAGCAGGCCCGCAAGAACGGAATGCGCGACCTCCAGGAGATGGGCATTCAGCTCGTCCTCAAGGGCGTCACGAGCATGAACGAGGTCATACGCGGCCTCCGCGACGAGGAGTCGCCGGCGCCCGCCGTGGCGCCCGTCGTTCCCAAGCCGGAGAAGTGAGCTATGTGGTTTTCCCTGTTCAGCGTGGTCCTCATCCTCTGCATCGCCTTTTTCCAGGCGCTCCAGGGCCTCTTCAGCGCGGTCATCATGTGCGTGCTCACGATCCTCAGCGCCGCCCTGGCCTTCGGAGTCTACGAAAACCTCTACTACGGCGTGCTGATGGCCCAGCTCCCCGAACAGGGTGAGGCCGTCGCCCTCGTCGGCGTATTCCTCATCGTCCTGCTCATCCTTCGCACCCTCGCCGACAACGTCGTCAAAGGCAACATGCAGTTCCCCGTCTGGGTCGACCGGATCGGCGGCGGCGCCTTCGGGCTGATTGCGGCGATCATCGTGGTCGGTATGATCCAGATCGGCTTCGAACTCCTGCCGTTCGACGCCACTTTCCTCGGCTTCAACCGGTTCGTCCCGGTCAGCGTGGAGCGGAACGCCACGCTCACCGAGCAGGACCTCAAGAAGAAGAAGCCCGATGCGGTCCGGTGGCGAAGGGAAAGCCTCACGCTCAGCCCGGACGAGTTCACGATCAAGCTGGTCGCGCTTCTGTCCGACGGCGCGCTGAACAGCACTACCCCCTTCCGCGAGGTGCATCCCGACTTCGCCGCCGAAATCCAGAACAGCCGCTCCGCCGTGCAGCGCGAATCACGCCACGTCGCCGGCTCGGTCGATGCCATCACCGTCGACCCGAAGGGCTACTGGATCCTGCCCCCGGGCCGCCTGATGAGGCCGGACGTCACTACGGACAAGGCCGGCAACGACAAGTTCGGCGCGACGCCCACGGAGTTCCCGAACGGTCTCGAATGCCGCGTCTACCACGGCTATCTCGATGAACCCGCTCGCGACTCCGATTCGCGCATCCGCTTCAAGCCCAACCAGGTCCGGATCGTCGGCCGCGACCGGCCCGGCGGCCCGCCCGCCGAATACATCCTCAAGGGCATCGAGCGGGAATCCGACCCTTCGCAGTTCATGGAGCTCTTCCGCGATCCGATCCTGGGCAAGCCGGAGTGGTCCGACGTGGTCCGAAACCCGAGAGGCAAGGCGCCATTCGACTTCGTCTTCGAGGTGCCCAAGACGTTCCAGGCCGCGTTCATCGAGTTCAAGCGAACCGCACGCGCCGACGTAAGCATGGTCAGGGAGAAGCCCGAGAAGGAGCTCACCGAACCGCCCGCCCCGAAGGCCCGGCCCAAAGAGCCCAAGCCCCCGACCCTCACCGAACCGCCGGGCCTGACGAACCCGCCCGAGGCCGGCACAGCCCCGCCGACCGGCGAGGCACCCGATCGAATCTCCGGCGTGTGGCTCAGCAAGGCGCCGGTCTACGCCGAACGCATGCCGCTCAAGCTCTCGAGCCAGGCGGCGGACCTTGAGCTCGAGAACGGCAAGGTCGCCGGCGGCCATTGCGCTGTGCCCGTCACTCCGGAGAACCTCCCCAAGAGCGACGCGGACCGCCTGCCCTTCGCGATCCCTGAGGGCCGGCGCCTTCTCTTCGTCCCGCTCCAGGAGCTGGACCCGCAATCCTTCCTGGGACAGGCGCGGGGTTTCGCGCAGCGGGCACTGCCCACGATCACGCTCAAACTCGCGGACGGCAGGGAAATCAAGCCGGTGGGCAAGTACGCCTTCGCCAAGATCGGCGGCCAGTGGTGGTTCGAGATGACCTACCTCAACGAGACCGCCCGTGATGCCGACCGCGACATCCCGATCTTCGACAAGATCCACCACGCCGATCTGACACAGCCGAGCAGCGTGTACGTGTACCTCTTCCTCGTCCCATCCGGCAGCAAGGCGACGGCGCTGGCCCGCGCGAAGGCCGAGCCGATCGATCTGGAGCCCTTCAACCTCGTGGCGCCCCCGTAAACCCGGCGCCCGCCGCCTCCGCAGGAAAGGGACGAACCTGTTCCCGGGCGGGTCCGCGGCCCGGGCCGGCCGGCCCGTTGGTCGTTCGCGTTACGACCGGTCGTGCACCGCCCGCGCCGATCGGATCAGGGCCGTGGATTCATCCGCATGCGCGTCGCGCATGCAATGCCCCGGCGTCGCCATATCGAGCCGGGGCCATCGCACACGATTCTCCCTGATCGTAACCTTTACCAGGCTCGGGTTGAGGCCGCGCGACAACAAGGGGTCGGGAGCCTCTTCTCGCCCGTCCGCCGCGTTCGGCGAAACGGCGCGGACGACCAGACGTACCAGGCTCCTGACCCCTCATCGGACTCAGGCGACGGCCATTACCTCGAGAAGATCTTCCGTCCTCCGTTCGATCGACAGCTCCTTCAACTGCCGCAGATAATCGAGCAACTCCTCCTGGGAAAACCCCGCCAGGAACTCCGCCCTGGCCGACCGGTTGAGGCGCATGATCGTCTCAATCAGTTCGCGCTTGCTCATAGTCGAGACACTCGCGGATCCGAGAAACCGACGGCGAGGCGGCGGCCCGTCTCTGCCGGCCCTGTTCAGCGATTCTGTCTATCGGCCCGAACGCCGGTGATTCTTGAGGGGGATCGGCCGGAGGCCCCGAGTATCCGCCACCCAGCGTCGGGATGAATCGAAGCGCCTCCGCCCGAAGCGTTGACAAGGCCCCGTCGGGCGCGTGCATACAACCTCCTCACTGTTGGCAGAGCCGCCCATCGCCGCGCCGCCGCCGGTCCGCAGACCGCTGCACCGCATCGAACACTTGAATCTCCCGCCGGCATGGGGTAAGCCGGAGTCCGCCGGGGGCGCGTATCCCCCGGGCATCGCGGACCGGGGTGTTTCCGGGCCCTTGTTGTCGGGCAACCGCGAACGGAAAGCCGGCGGCTGATCAATGCTTCGCTCCCGCGAAATGAAACGAGTCGCACGCTCCCAGTTCGAGCTCTGGGCGGGAAGCTACGATCGTTCTCTGCTCAACCATTTCCTCTTCCGCCCTTCGTATCTGGCCTTTCTCGAGGAGATCGTGCAGTGGCGCGGGCTTGACGGCGAACCGATGGACCTGCTCGACATCGGCTGCGGCACCGGCACGCTCGCCGCCATGCTGATGGCCGCGCCGCTGAAAGCCCGCGTCGTCGGCCTCGACTACGCCCACTCCATGGCCATCGCGGCCTCACGAAAGGCCCACGCCGCCGCCGCACACGACCGCGCACGCTTCACATGCGCCGACAGCGAACACCTGCCGTTCGCCGACGCCTCCTTCGACGCGGTCACGTGCAGCAACTCGTTTCATCACTACCCCGACCAGCCCCGCTGCATCCGCGAAATGCGCCGCGTGCTCCGGCCCGGCGGACGCCTCATGGTCATTGACGGGTTCCGCGACAACATCATCGGCTGGGTCACCTACGACGTGATCATCGACCGCGTGGAGAAGGGTGTGCAGCATGCCACCTGGTCGCAGATGCACGACTACTTCGTCCGCGCCGGCTTCGCCGACGTCCGCCATCGTAAAATCAACATCCTTTTCCCTCTGCTCCTGACAATCGGAACCGCGCGGGCGTAGTGCCGCTTTCCCTCCGGAACACCCGCTGCAAAGTGCACGCATGCGACCGCCCGCTCGCCTTCGCATGACCTGCGAGGGCGTCCCGAACATCCCGCAGCACTTCGTGCGCCTCGATGGTGCACAATTCGCAACAAATCGAGATTCATGCACGAATCCAAGCTCATGCGCTGTAACTTTTCATTCTCGAACATCGGACACGCGAGGCAGTCAACCAATCCACACGATCTCAGTCAGCGCCTGGGCCAAACCGTCAGCAACACACCTGATTCAGTCACCACCCTTTTCAACCGATACCGTAGCAAACCGAAGCGGACGAAGGGCCGCGCCTCGTACCCGGCCGACGGAGGCCGGCCGACCCTTCGGCCGCTGCGCCATATGCCTTTCACCTGGCTCCGAGCCGAGCCGTAACAGGGAGTGCCCGACGTGGACGTTCGCTTCGTCAACCCGTTCATCCTGGCAATCGCGGCCGTCTTCAAAACGATGGTTCACATGGACGTGAAGGTACGCAAACCGCACGCGGTGACGGACCCGGGCACGCGAGCGGATGTTTCGGGGGTGATCGGATTCTCCGGCGATGCGAGCGGATGCGTGGTGCTCAGCTTTCCAACACCGGTCGCCTGCCAGGTCGCCTCGGCCTTCGCCGGCGTCCCCATGGATGAGCAACACCCGGACTTCTCGGATGCCATCGGCGAGCTGGCCAACATGGTCGCCGGAAACGCCAAGAAGGACTTCGAGGGCATGAGTATCTCGATCTCGCTGCCCAGCGTGATCATCGGCCAGGGGCACATGGTATCCGGCTTGCGGGCTTGCCCGCGCCTGGCCATCCCGTGCGAGACCCCGTGCGGCGTCTTCGAAGTGGAAGTAGCAATGGTACTGACCAAAGCTCCAGCCGGCTCGGGCGCGCGGCCTCTGGCCGTGCCGGTCGGATGAGAGGAGGACCGAAGCTCATGAAAATCCTGCTGGTCGATGATTCCCGCACGATCCGGAACATCCAGAAGAACATCCTGGCCCAGATCGGGCAGACGGATATCCAGGAGGCGTCCGACGGCGTGGAGGCCATGGCAATGATCGCGAAGGGCCGTCCGGATCTGATGCTGGTAGACTGGAACATGCCCAACATGGACGGCATCACACTGGTCCGCACCATCCGTCAGTCGGACAAGACCCTTCCGATCATCATGGTGACGACCGAAGCGGAAAAGACGCGCGTGATCGAGGCCATCAAGGCCGGCGTGAACAACTACGTCGTCAAACCGTTCACCGTCGATGCCCTTCGGGCGAAGATCGAACAGACCATCGGATCGGCGGCCGGCGCCGCCGCAACGACGTGAGGGACCTATGACGCTTGACGATCTGGCAGCCGCCGTGGTGGGAGCCGAGCCGACGGACCTGCAAGGGCTCGCGCGGATTCACCAGGGTCTGCAGGATCTGCGTGGCACGAAGGACCTGCCCGACGCGGCCGACCGGCTGGTCGCAGAGGCCGCGCGGTGCGTCGAGCAGATCATTCTGGCTGAATGCGCCGACCCCGTGGCGGTTCTGCGCCAACTGGAAGGGAAAGTAGCGGAGCTTCAGAACCTCTGCGATTCGGCCATGCGGCCCAGCGATGCGACCGCCGGCGCGACGGCGGCGCCATCCGAAACCACGCCAAGCCCGACGCACGCCCCCGCAACGGCGGCCGCCGACGCCGCCCGCGAGCCGGCCGGACGCCCCGAGCCGCCCGCACCGACCTCCGCCGGCGCGGCCGCCGGCGAATCTGATTCGCTCGGCTCCGATCCGTCATTGCTGGCCGAGTTCGTCACGGAGTCGCGCGAGCACCTCGAGAACGCGGAAGGCGCGCTCCTGGACCTGGAGACCAACCCCGAAAACGCCGAGGGCATCAACGCGATCTTCCGTGCCTTTCACACGATCAAGGGCACGAGCGGCTTTCTCGGGCTGACGCGGATCAATGCCGTGGCGCACAAGGCCGAGACGCTTCTGGACCGCGCCCGCAAGGGGGAGATCCGCCTGGCGGGCGGATACGCGGACCTGGCGCTGGAGGCCACCGACGTGCTCAAGCGGCTGGTCGAGCAGGCGCGCTCGCGCCTCGACGGCTCGATGGAGGCCGAGCCGGAAGGCGTGGACGCCCTGCTCGACCGGCTCGACGCGCCGGAGGAACCCGCGCCCGCGACACCGGCCCCCCTGCGGGTCGGGGATATTCTCGTCGCCCGCGGGCAGGCCGATCGCCGGCACGTCGAGCAGGTCGCGGCGAAGGCTGAGCCCGGCCCGATCGGCGCGAAGCTGGTCAGTGCGGGCGTCGCCGATGCGCGAAGTGTCGTTGAGGCCTTGCGCGTCCAGCGGCAATCCGCCGGAACAGGCGATGCCGATGCCACGCTGCGGGTCAGCATGACGCGGCTCGACAAGCTCATCGACATGGTCGGCGAACTCGTCATCGCCCAATCGATGGTCAGCCAGGACCCGCTTGTGCGGAACGCGTCGAGCCACACGCTGATGCGGAAGGTCGCCCAGTCGGACAAGATCACGCGCGAGCTGCAAGACCTGACGCTCTCGATGCGGATGGTCCCCCTCAAAGGCACGTTTCAGAAGATGGCCCGGCTCGTGCGCGACCTGGGGCGCAAATCGGGCAAGCAGGTCCGATTCGTCGCGGAGGGCGAGGACACCGAGATCGACCGGAACATGGTCGATGCGATCGCCGACCCCCTCGTGCACATGATGCGCAACGCCGTCGATCACGGCCTCGAGACGCCCGAGGAGCGCGTCCGTCAGGGCAAGCCGGCGGAAGGCGTCGTCGTGCTGCGCGCGAGCCACGCGGCGGGCAAGGTCGTCATCGAGGTTCAGGACGACGGCCGGGGCATCGACCCCGACCGGATTCTCGCGAAGGCCGTCGAGCGCGGGATCATCGAGCCCGGTCGCGAGCTTTCGCAAAGCGAGGTGTTCGACCTGCTGTTCGCGCCGGGGTTCTCGACGGCGGAGAAGGTGACGGACGTTTCGGGCCGCGGCGTGGGCATGGATGTGGTCAAGAAGAACATCGAGGCGATGCGGGG
>CAZMVY010000127.1:0-1056 GCA_964569765.1 uncultured Planctomycetales bacterium | reverse complement strand
TTGCGGGGGCGCGGGGAGAGGTGCGACCCGAAGGGCCCGGGCTCCACCATCACGATTCGCCTGCCCCTGACGCTGGCGATCATCGACGGCATGCTGCTCAAGGTCGGCGGCGAGACGTACGTGCTGCCGACGGTGAACATCGAGCAGGCCTTTCGGCCGGAGCCGGCGGCCCTGTCCACGGTGAAGGGACAGGGCGAGATGGTGCTGCTCCGCGGCCAGCTCGTTCCGATGTTCCGGCTGCATCGACTTCTGGGCGTCCGGGGCGCGTGCGAGGACCCGACGGCCGCCCTGCTCGTGGTCGTGGAACACGAGGGGCAGCGGTGCGCCTTGCTTGCCGACGCGCTCCTGGGCCAGCAGCAGGTGGTGATCAAGTCGCTGGGGCGGGCCCTCGGCGACATCGACGGAGTCTCCGGCGCCGCCATCCTCGGGGACGGGCGGGTCGGGTTGATATTGGACGTCGGCGGCGTGCTCCGGATCGCCCGGGGCGAGTTGAGCGCCTCCGCCGCATAGGTCCGCGGGGTCGTCCGGCAGCCGATCCCGCGGCGCGGAGGAAAGCTGCCCGATACGGGAGTGCAAACCCATGAGCAAGACGGCGGAGATGGTTTCCTCCGCGAACGTGCAGGGCCGCGATCTCGGCGGGAAGTACCTCACGTTCGGACTGGCCGGCGAGGAGTACGGCCTGGAGATCCTCAAGGTCCGCGAGATCATCGGAATGATGGACATCACCGCGGTGCCCCGCACGCCGGATTTCGTGCGGGGGGTGATCAACCTCCGCGGCAAGGTCATTCCGGTGGTGGATCTGCGATTGAAGTTCGGAATGCCCCCGGCGGAGGCCACGGACCAGACGTGCATCATCGTCGTGGACGTGGGCCGGGTCGAGATGGGCATCATGGTGGACAAGGTCTCCGAGGTGCTGGACATCGTCTCGGAAGACATCGAGCCGCCGCCCTCCTTCGGCGTTTCGGTGGATACGGAGTTCATCCTCGGCATGGGCAAGGCGAACAACCGCGTCACGATCCTGCTGGACATCAGCCGGGTCCTGACGGGCGAGGACGT
>CAZMVY010000126.1:0-13976 GCA_964569765.1 uncultured Planctomycetales bacterium | reverse complement strand
GTGGCGGCGGCAGCGGCGGTTTGGGCGGCGGGGGGCTGGGCGGCGGTGTCGGTTCGACCGAACGGTCCGAAACCACCGTCATGCTCATCATCTACTTCGACCAGAATGATGTGGTTCGCGATTACAAGATCAGCCAGACGAAGTTCTGAGGAGCGTGAACATGCGTGCGAACAATCGTGTCCGGAAAGCTGGAGGCACCCTTTGGGGTCTCAGTATGCTCATCATCTCACCGGGTTGTGCGACGCTGTCGCAGGCGGAGATCAAGGCGATGGAGACACGTGAGCTGGATCTGCCATTCGATGAGGCATACAGCGCTGCTCTGAACGCGATGTTCAGCATGGGGCTATCCATCCAACACACCGACAAGGCCTCCGGCGTCATCACCGGTCAATCTGGGGATCACGTGCAGCGCGCCAGCGTAGGAGCGATCTGGCGTCCGCTATATCCGGTGAAGAAAGTAACGCTGATGCTCAGCGCGCTGGAGCCTCGAGTTACCCAACTCCGCATGAAAATGCTTATCAATGAGGAGCCTCAGCACGATAGGACATTGATGACGAAGATCTGGCAGCAGATTGAACGAGAGGCCATGTTGGAGTCGCGGCCATCGGATCGCTCGGCCTCCGCGTCGCGGTCCGCCGCTTCTCAGCCGGCATCCCTCGGCAAACGCGAGTAGCATCGAGAAGCAACTGCGGCTGCTTGCGTCCTGCGGCCAGAGTGGATCAGCCGGTGTGCTGTGACGCGAGGTCAACGGTGCGAATCAGCCGCCGGCGTGCGAGTAGGCGTTGAGTGGCGGGTTGAGGGTTGCGAGTAGCGCCTTGATTCACGGCCCGCAGACAGCGACCGCGGGGGATCGGGGTCGTAGAGCCCTCCTACGGGCGCGGGAGGGGATCACGCAGATACTCCGCGTGGCACTTGTCGCACAGGTCGAAGCGGAAGGCGCGGTAGACCTTGTCTTCCACCTCGTCAATCGGCGTGTGAGAGAGCTGCTCGACGAGGCGGCGGATCTCGGCCTGATGGTCCTTCCGCAGCTCCTCGTCCGTGATCTCCAGCGGGCCCTCGGCGGCGAAGACCTCGATCCGCACGACGAAGCGGTCGGCCGCGCCGGGGGGCAGATCCTTGCCGCACCTGTCACAACGGCTGCGGATCATACGGGTCCACCTCCTCGCGGCGGCGAGGCGATGCGGTCGCGGCGAGCGCCTCCGGACGGTCCGCCGAGCCTGTTCCTGCCGGGATGCATGCCTTGTTGAATCCCGTACATTCTTATGGGTCCCGCACCCCTGCCGCTTTCGGTAACACGGTCTCGCGTGCGGCGGGCAGCGCCGCGACGGTTCGGTCGCCCCCACGGGGCTGGAAGCGAACGAAACTCTCGATTCGGAAGCGGCACTCCGCCTCTCAAGGGGCGGTGGACATCGCCGCGAGCCGCGCCAGCGTTTCCCGTGCCTCGCCGCGGTCGATCACTTCGGCGGCGAGCCGGACCCCGTCGCGCAGAGTCCCGCACAGGCCGGCGACAACGAGCGCGGCGGCGGCATTCAGCAAGGCGTGATGGCGGCGAGGTCCGCCCCGGCCGGCGAGAATCTCGCATACGGCGGCGGCGCTCGCCTGCGGCGAATCGACGATCAGGGCGCTCAGTTCTCCGCGCGGCAGCCCGGCGTCTTCGGGGGCGAGCTCGTATGTGCGGACCCGACCGTCGGCCAGTTCGCTGACACGCGTCGGTCCCGTGATCGTGAGGTCGCACAGGCCGTCGGCACCATGGACGACCATCGCCCGCGTCGCCCCGAGCCGCCGAAGGGCATCGGCCAGCAGCTCGGTCAGCTCCGGCCGCGGCACGCCGATGACCTGGCGTCTCGCCCCAGCGGGGTTCGTCAGCGGTCCGAGCAGATTGAAGATGGTTCGCACCTTGAGCGCCTTTCGGACCGGCAGGGCGCACTTCATGGCCGGATGCAGCATGGGGGCGTACAGAAAGGCGATCCGGCATTCCCGGAGGCATCGCTCCAGCACTGGAACGCTCGCCTCGATGTTGACGCCGAGACACTGGAGGACCTCCGCGCTGCCGCTCACGCGCGAGTTTGTACGGTTTCCATGCTTGGCGACGGTGGCGCCGGCGGCCGCAGCGATGATGGCGGCGGTCGTCGAGACGTTGAACGTGCTGATCCCGTCGCCGCCGGTGCCGCACGTATCGATGCAGTCCGCTTCGCAGTGGACCGGCGTGGCCTTCTCCCGCATCACCCGTGCCGCTCCGACGATTTCCTCCACGCACTCGCCCTTGCTCGCCAGTGCAACGAGAAGCCCCGCGATCTCTGCTTCGCTTGCGGCGCCGGACATGACCCGCCCGAACGCCGCGTAGGCCTCGTCTTCCGTGAGGTGCTCTCGCCGAAGGAGCTTGTCAAGGGGAAACGTCATCCCGGTCTTCTCGATGCGGGAGGCGGAACACAGGGAAGCTGGCCGGATGCGGGATCGCTCCGGCGGCCTTTCTTGCGTGTCTCGTTCGCCGTTCCGCGTGTATCGTTTCAAAAGTGCCGCACGTCGGCCCCGGCGGCGGCGCGGGTCGTGTACACGATCGCGGGCCTGGAAAATCGCCGGTCGTACTTCTCCTTGATCGCTCGCTGCAGCGGTTCGACGGCGTCTTCCTCAGCCAGGGCGATCGCGCAGCCGCCGAACCCGCCGCCAGTCATCCGGGCGCCGTAAACCCCGCCGATTCCGCAGGCGATCTCCACGATCGCGTCCAGTTCCTCGCACGAGACCTGATAGTCGTCCCGCAGGGACCGGTGGGATTCCGTCATCAACTGGCCGAATTCGTGGAAGGCCCCCGCCCGGAGCGCCTCGGCGGCATGGATTACCCGACGGTTCTCCGTGACGACGTGCCGGCAGCGTAAGGCGGTTACCTTCTCCATCTCGCGGATGTGCGAATTGAGGAGTTCTTCGCTGACGTCCCGCAGGGCCCGCACGCCGGGTTCGATCTTCCGGAAGAACTCGACGCCCGCCTGGCACTGCCGCTGACGCGCCGCGTACTCGCCGCCGCCGATCTCATGCTTCACCTGCGTGTCGATCACGACTACGCTCGCCGTGGCCGGGGCGAACGGAAGGTGGTCGTATCGGCGCGAGCGGCAGTCCAGCAACAGGGCGCAGCCGCGGTGCGAGAGCACACACGCGAACTGGTCCATGATTCCGCAGGGCGAGTTGGCGTACTCATGCTCCGCCTCGCGGCACCAGAGGGCGAGTTGAACCGGCTCCACGAAGCCGTCCACGAGTGCCAGAAGCGCCTTGGCCGTGCCGACCTCCAGCGCCGCGGAACTGCTGACGCCGCCGCCGACGGGCAACTCGCTGGAGATCAGCAGATCCGCTCCGCACAGCTCCACCCCGTGCCGCATCAGGACGGCCGCGGTCCCCTTCACGTAGTTCGCCCATCGGGGCTCGCCCGGCCGCCCGAGATCATCCAGCGACCACTCCACCGGGTCGGCATAGAGCGTGGACCGGACGCGCAGGCGCCCGTCGTCGCGGGCGCGACCGGCAACGTAAATGGCCCGATCCATGGCGATCGGCAGGACATAGCCGTCGTTGTAGTCCGTATGTTCGCCGATGAGGTTGACGCGACCCGGCGCCCGGGCGATGACGGCGGGCTGACGTCCGTCGAAAACGTCCTCGAACTGCTTCAGTAGCGTTTCCGTGTTGACCTGCATGTCTGCCTGCCTGAGAATATCATAGAGCGAATGTAGCCGACCCGTCGAAGGTGTCAAGCCTGTCATGGTTTTGCGGCGGTTGCTATGCCTCATCCCGTGATCTTCGATACCGATATGGGCGTGGATGACGCGTTCGCGCTCACGTTGGCGATGGCGGCGAATACCCTGGATGTGGTGGGCGTCTGCACGGTAGGGGGGAACGTGGGCGTGGATCAGGCTACCGCGAACACGGGCCGGTGTCTGGCGGCGTTGCGGCCGACGACGATGCCGCCGGTCGGACGCGGCCGGGATCCGTCCGACGCGGGTCTGCCCGACGCGACTTCCATCTTCGGTGCCGATGGCTTGGGTGAATGCGGGCTGCCCGTCCCCGTCGGATGGGCGTGGGGCGACGCGCAGACGGTCTACGAAACCATGCTCAGCCGCTATCGTGGCGAGCTGGTCGTCATCGCGGTCGGGCCGCTGACCAACCTCGGGGCGCTGCTCGACGAAAACCCGTCGTTGCTGGCGAAGGCGCAGCGGCTCGTGATTATGGGTGGGGCGGTGTTCTGTCCCGGCAACGTGACGCCGACGGCGGAGTTCAATATCTATCGCGATCCGATCGCTGCCGCGAAGGTGTTGGCCTCGGGCCTGCCGATCACGCTTGTTCCGCTCGACGTGACCCGGAAGGTGGCGCTCGACGAGTCGCACCGGGCCCATCTTGCCGCCAGCAACACCCGCGGCAGCCGGATGCTGGCGACGATGATCGAGTATCCGATGAGTCGCGAGCCGGGCCGCCCGGGTTGCTTTCTCGTGCATGATGCCGTGGCGGTCGGCGTCCTGTTGTGGCCCGAGTTGTTCCTGCAAACGCGGATGGCCGTCCGGGTAGCAACGGACGGACCGGAGCGTGGGCGAACCGTGCCGGCCGTCGGCAGCCGGGGGTTGCCCCCCGTTTCGGTCGTCCTCTCCGTACAGGTGACGGACTTCATGGAGAACATGCTGGAGCTGTTGTGCAGCGAGGAGTTCGTCGTCTGAGATGTTCGCGCACATCGAGGACACGATCGTTGCGATCTCGTCGGCCGCCGGCGGGAGTCCCCGTGGCGTGCTGCGCTTGAGCGGGCCGCGTGCGATCGCACTGGCCGCCGCCATATTCTCGCCGCGAATCGCCGGAGACGCCGGCTTCCGTCGTTATCGCGGGTGGGTTCGCTGGGCGGCCGAGCATGCGGAGTTGCCCGCAGAGCTCTACGTGTTTCGCGCTCCCCGGAGCTTTACGCGGCAGGACATGGCGGAGATTCACACGATCGGCTCGCCCCCGGTGCTTACGGGGTTGCTCGAGGAGATGGTTCGTGCCGGGGCGCGTCCGGCCGAGCCGGGCGAATTCACCGGGCGGGCATTCCTCGCCGGGGCGATCGATCTGACCGCGGTGGAGGGAATCGCCGCGATGATTCACGCCGGATCGGATGCACAGCTCCGGGCGGCGGAACACCTTCTGCACGGCGTGCTCGCGCGGGAGACGCAGCGGGTGCAATTGCGTCTGGCGGATCTGCTGGCGCTCGTTGAGGCGTCGATCGATTTCGTGGACGAGCCCATTGACTTCGTCTCGCCGGGACAGGCGGCGGAGGAACTGGCGGCGGCGGCGGCGGCCCTGCGTGCGGTCCTGCAACGCGCCGTTCCGATCGAACGGCTGGATGTGCGGCATCGCGTGGTACTCGCGGGTCCGCCGAATGCCGGCAAGAGCACGCTGTTCAACCGTCTGACGGGGCTGAGCCGGGCGATCTGTTCGCCGATGCCGGGAACGACGCGGGACGTGATCGGTGCTCCGGTTTCTCTACCGGGCGGCGAGGAGGTGTGGCTCATGGACTCGCCGGGCACGGCGGAGGTGAGCGGCGAGGCGGAAGACCGGGCGCTTGAACTCTCACGACAGGCGGCCGGCGGCGTCGATCTCGTGCTCGTCGTCGTCGATGGCACCCGGGGCGTCGAGGCTCAGATGGGGCGGTTGCGCGGTTACGGGGGGCGGTCGCATGCGATGATCGTGATCAACAAGGTTGACCTGCTCACGGCTGAAGAGGTGCAGGCCGCCCGGGATACCGTCGCGGCATCAGGTTTGTTCGTGCAGGTCGTCAGCGGCCTGACCGGCGCCGGTTGCCCGGAGCTTCTGGAGCGGCTGTCGTCGCTTCTGGAGGCGACGGGCGGTGCGCTATCTTCGGCCTCGATCGCGATCAATGCGCGGCATCGACTTGCGTTGGAGCGTGCGGAGGCGGCGTGCGGCAGGGCGCTGGCGATCGTTCGAGAGCATGCGCGTGTGGCGGATGCGGCGGAGTTGATCGCGCTGGAACTGCGCGAAGCGAGCGGGGAGTTGGGCGCGATCGTCGGCACGATCACAACCGAAGATGTGCTCGGCCGGATCTTCAGCCGATTCTGCGTCGGGAAATAAACAGGCTGGCAATTCTCCGACACCTAACTGCAACCTCTTGTCCATAAGCAGGTTAGGGACGCAGATTTGGTTGCGGCAGGCCTGTTGCCGGCGCAGTTTACATCGGATTTGGGCTGACGGGTTGCTGCGGACGGCGGCGAAGGGTTCGCAGGCGCGGAGGACGTGGAACAGCTCCGCGGGGAGATGAAGAAAAGGCTTCATCGCTCCGCGCGCTCGCGTTCGGCGAGCGCGTCGGCGTGCGTCGAGCGGGAGAGTCGCGTGGTCATCTCGGATGGTCGGATGGGCGCATCGGGCGGAGGCGGTCGCGGTTGCCGGGGGACGTTCGGACGGCGCCGCGGAGGAATTGCGTCAAGCAATCGTCACGCCGGAGACGATATAGGGGTGTGGCACGAGATGGACCTCTCCACAGATTTTTTCACGATCGGCCAAAAAAAGCTTTGACAAATGCGGACATGTGGTTAAGTTTATCGACTATAGAAGGGAGGTGATGTCAATGGCCAAGAAAAAAGCTAAGAAAGCAGCCGGCAAGAAGAAAGCCAAGAAGGCCAAGAAGCGTCGTTAGGTGACGGCGCTCGAATGCCGGCGTGGCTCTCCGCACGAATGAGATGTGGGAGCCAGGCCAAGTCTTCCACGGAAGACTGGACATCACGAGATGGAAGATGCTCATCGCCACGGCGGCATCTTCCATCGCTTTTTTTGCGCCCCGCCGCCTGCTACGATAAACCCGCTATGGAGAAGGCCTCGTATCGGCGATTGCTTCTTCTCACGGAAGGCGCCTTGGGTGTGTTCACGTCCAAGACGGCGGCGTCCATCATCCGGTATCGTCGCGAGGATGTTGTCGCCGTGCTCGACTCCGTTGCGGCGGGCCGGCCCATCGAGGACATCCTCGGTTTCGGCGAGGGGATTCCGATCGTGGCCGGCGTGCAGGAGGCGATGCCCCTGCGCCCCGACGCGCTCGTGATCGGCATCGCTCCGTCGGGCGGGCAGTTGCCCGAACGGATGCGGCGTCACGTGGTCGACGCCATCCGCGCCGGCCTGTGCATCATCAGCGGGCTGCATTTCCGCTTGCAGGCGGATCCGGAGCTTGCCGCGCTGGCCGGTGCGCAGGGTGTGAGGTTGTGGGATGTCCGCGATCCGGGCGTCATGACGAGGCTCTCGTTCGGCCGTGCCCGCGCCATGCCTGTGCGAAGAGTGCTCACGATCGGTACCGATTGCGTCGTCGGCAAGATGGCGACCTGCCTGGAACTGCGGGCGGCGGCGCAGCGGGCGGGCCTCGATGCCGCCTTCGTTGCCACCGGACAGACCGGCATCATGATCGAGGGCTGGGGCACGTCGATCGATGCCGTCGTGTCGGATTTCGCCGCCGGGGCGACTGAGGCACTCATCGAGCAGGTCGCCGAGCGGCAGATCTGCTTCATCGAGGGCCAGGGCTCCATTGAGCATCCCGCGTATTCGGCCGTTTCGCTCGCGCTGCTGCACGGCTCCTGCCCTGACGCCATGATTCTCTGTCACCGTCCCGGCCGGGAGTACCATAACGACCGCCCGGACTGCCCGATCGCGCCCATCGAGGAGCAGATTCACCTGAACGAGGCCCTGGTCAGGCCGCTTCATCCTGCGCGCGTCCTGGGTGTATCAATCAATACGGCAGGGATGAGCGACGAGGAGGCTGCCCGCCACAGGGCCGAGATTGCCGAGAGGACCGGCCTGCCGGTGAGCGATCCCATCCGCTACGGTGTCGAGCCCCTGCTGGCCGCGATCCGATCGGCGCTCGGTCTGTAGGCCGGCGGCGTGAGGCGGATCACGGCGAAGCGCGCGGGCGTCGGGGAGGCGGACGTGAGCCGACAGGGCGGGCCGGGCTCGCTACAATACGGTTTGCTCGGCCGTGTGTGTATGAGGGTAGGATACGATGTCGTCGTGATCGGCGGAGGGCATGCCGGCGCGGAGGCGGCGTGGGCAGCGGCGCGCCTCGGGTGTCGGACTGCGCTGGTGACCATCTCGCTCGACGCGATTGGGCGGATGTCGTGCAATCCGGCGATCGGCGGCGTGGGCAAGGGCCAGATCGTTCGCGAGATCGACGCCCTTGGCGGGCTGATGGCCCGGGCGATCGACGCGACGGGGATCCAGTTCCGCATGCTTAACCGCGGCAAGGGGCCGGCGGTCTGGTCGCCTCGTGCCCAGGCGGACCGCGCGGCCTACGCGGCCGAGGTCCGTCGCCTGCTCGAAGCCACCCCGAACCTCGATTTGTTTGAGGGGGTGGTCGAGGAGATCCTGACGGAACCGGGGGGGCGAAACGCCCGCCGCTTGATCCCCCCGTGGCCAACGCAAGACGCGGAACCCGGAGCGCGGAACCCGGAGCCGGACGATCCGGGTCTCGCCCGGCGGGTGTGCGGAATTCGTCTTGCGGGCGGGCGCGAGCTCCACGCGTCGGCCGTCGTGCTGACGACAGGGACGTTCCTGCGCGGCCTTCTGCACTGCGGCCCGGAACAGACGCCGGGGGGGCGGATCGGCGAGCCGCCGGCCGAGGTTCTGAGCCGGTCTCTGCAATCGCTGGGCCTGCGGCTGGGGCGGCTCAAGACGGGCACGCCGCCCCGGCTCCGCGGAAGCACGATCGACTATGCCCGGACCGAACGGCAGATCGGCGATGAACCGCCCGGGCCGTTCTCGTTTATGACGGATCGCATTGATCGTTCGCAGGTCCCCTGCTGGATTACGTACACCAACAGCGTGACGCATGAGTTGATCCGGGCGAACCTTCACCGGGCGCCGATGTACTGCGGGCAGATCAAGAGCCGTGGGCCGCGGTACTGCCCGAGCATCGAGGACAAAGTCGTCCGCTTCGCTGAAAAGGATCGGCATCAGATCTTTCTCGAACCGGAAGGGCGGGACGATCCGCGCATCTACTGCAACGGCATCGCCACCTCGCTGCCGAGGGATGTGCAGGAGGCCCTCGTACACTCCATTTCCGGGCTTGAACATGCGGAGATCGTGCAGTTCGGGTACGCGGTCGAGTACGACTGGGTGCCCACCGATCAGATCGCGGCGACGCTCGAAACCCGGCGCGTGGCGGGCCTCTTCCTTGCTGGACAGATCAACGGTACGAGCGGTTACGAGGAGGCGGCGGCGCAGGGCCTGCTGGCCGGCGTGAACGCCGCCGCGAGGGTCCGCGGAACCGAGCCGCTGGTTCTGGGACGCGATGAGGCGTACATCGGTGTCATGATCGACGATCTCGTTACGCGGCCGCCCGACGAGCCTTACCGGATGTTCACCTCGCGGGCCGAATACCGGTTGCAGCTTCGCAGCGATAATGCGGATGAGCGCCTCACGCCGATCGGCCGGCGAGTCGGTCTGGTGGACGACGAACGATGGCGGCGGTTCAACCGCAAGCGGGAGCAGATCGCGGCGATCGAGGCGTGGCTGAGCCAGTCCCGGCAGGGCGGCTTTGCGCTGAGGGAGCTGCTGCGCCGCCCCGAGGTTCGCATCCGAGAACTGATCGCGGACTTTGGGGTCGCCGGCGAGGTTCTGCTGCCCGAAGTGTTGGATGCAGTGGAGATACGGATCAAGTATGCCGGGTACATTGCGCGCCAGGTCCGGGAAATCGATCGTTTCCGACAGACGGAATGTCTCCGCATCCCGGAGGGTTTTGATTACTCAGCCATTCCTTCGTTGCGTGCCGAGGCGAAAGAGAAGCTTTGCCGCTTCCAGCCCAGGACGCTGGGCCAGGCGAGCCGCCTCAGCGGGATCTCCCCGGCCGATATAGCGGTGCTGCACCTCTATCTGTACGGGGCATGCCGCACGAGCGGCCGGTAACGCCTGTGCCGGCGAGGAAACCCCTGCGACAATCTGAGTAGTCAAGTTGACGTAGGCGTGGGACGAAGTGTATATTGCCCGGCAAGATAGAAAAGCTGGGAAGCTTGCGTCAACTTTTGCGGAGAGGATCGTACCGTGGCTCCCTCAAAGCTGCCGTCGAATCTTGAGATGCCGGGCGTGAAGAATGTTTACACGACCGGGGAGGTCGCCCAGATCTGCAAGGTCAGCCAGCAGACGGTGATCCGTTGCTTTGACAGCGGGCGTTTGAAGGGCTTCCGCGTCCCCGGATCGAAGTTCCGGCGCATCCCGCGAGACTGTCTCATCCAGTTCATGAAGGAGAACGGGATACCGCTGGACAGCCTCGAGTCCGGAAAGAAGCGAGTCCTTGTGGTGGACGACGATGAGGCGATCGTGGAGATGCTGGTGGAGCTGCTCGAACGTGACGGGCGGTTCGAGGTGCGTACCGCGACCAGCGGCTACGACGCCGGGTTGCTGACCCACGAGTTCCGACCGGACGTGATCATCCTGGATTTCAAGCTGCCGGACATCAACGGGAACGTTGTCTGCCGCACGCTGCGGGGCAATCCGGCCTTCGAGCATATCAAGATCATCATCATCAGCGGTGTGGTGGACAAGGACGAGATCGACGAGCTGATGGCCGCCGGCGCGGACGACTTCCTCCAGAAGCCGTTTCAGATCGACGAACTGCTTGCCCGGATGGTGCGACTCATCAACGTCTGAGACGGAGCGTGATACGCGATGACCTCAGCAGCGGAGCCTCGGACGCAGACGGCAGAGCGGGCGGAACGCGTTGAGCTGATCCTCGCCCAGTTGGATGATCTTCCCACGCTTCCGACCGTGGCCGTGCGGGTCCTGGAGCTGACGACGGCTTCCGACTCGAACGCCCGGCAGGTGATCCGGCTCATTGAGTCGGATCAGTCCCTGACGGCCAAGATCCTCGCCCTGACACGCCGGGCCAGCACCGGTGTCCGGTCGGAGGTGGCGACGGTTGAGAAGGCGGTGGTTCTGCTGGGTTTCGAGGCCGTCCGCAACGCGGTTCTCTCCATCAAAGTGTTCGAGACGTTCGCGCGGCGCGAGGGATCGGTGCCGAGCGCGTTCGACCGGACGGAGTTCTGGAAGCACAGTCTGGCCGTGGCGTGCGCCGCCCAGCTTGCGGCCGAGCAACTCAGCCTCCGCGTGGACCCCGAGCACGCCTTCGTGTGCGGCCTGCTCCACGACATCGGCAAGGTTGCGCTTGACGCCTGCCTGCCCAAGAGCTACGACCGCGTCATCCGGCGCACCAACGCCGCCCGCGCCTGCATCGCGAACGTGGAGCGGGAGTTGCTCGGCATCGATCATACCGTCGTCGGGCACCGGCTGGCGCGCCGCTGGCACCTGCCTGCGTCGCTGGCCGAGTGCATCTGGTTGCATCAGCACAGTCCTTCGGCCCTTCCCGCATCCGTGCAGCACCCGGACGCGGTGAAGCTCGTTCACTTCGCGGACCGGCTTGCCCGCGAGTTACGAATCGGGTACTCGGGGAATTTCTATCCGGATACGGCGGCGTCGGCGCTGGCGACCGAGATCGGCCTGGGGCGGGCCCAGTACGATCGGGTGGTGGCGGATCTCGCCTCGCGGATCGCTGAGCGGGCCCACCTGATCGGTCTGGATCGGCTGAGCAGCCACGACGTATATATCCGTGCGCTTTCGGATGCGAATGAGGAACTGAGCCGCGCGAACGCCAGTCTGGCGGCCGCGAATCAGCGGCTGAACGTCCGAAGCCGCTACTTCGCGGCCCTGAACGAGATGAACCGGCGGATGGTTTCCGCCGTGAGCCTCGGCGACGTTTGCGCGGCGGCCGCCGAAGCGATGCGGACAGCCCTGGAGGTTCCCGCGGCAGCCGTGTTCTTCTTCTCTTCGAGCACGCAGCTTCTGCACGCAGGGTTTGCCGGAGGGCAAGATAGTTCGCGCCCGCGCTGCGTGGCCTGGGACGGCACGCTTTTTCCGCCGCCGGAGGGTTGGGCGGCCGGGACGGTGGACGGCAGCGCGAGTTTTCTCCCCTGCTCGGTGGCCGCACCGGCGCTGGCGGAACGCGTACAGGCGGAAACGGGCACGTTGCTGCCGTGGCTCTGCCCTGTGGTGCAGGACGGCGTATGCCGGGCGGGCGCGCTGCTGGCCGGCGAGGCCGAGTCCGCCTCGCGCTGGGCGGCCGAGGCGGAGGAACTCGGCGCGCTCATCGGGGCCGTCCGCCTCTGGCTGACCAACGTGGAGGCACAGCAGACCGCGCAGCGGCTCAACGAAGACCTGTCCGAGATCAATCGGAGGCTCCAGCAGGCGCATCGGGATGCGGCGCGTGCCCGGTCGCTGGCGATGGTTGCCGAGATGGCGGCCGGCGCCGCCCACGAACTGAACAACCCGCTCGCGGTGATTTCCGGGCGGGCCCAGATGCTCCGGAGCGCGCCGCCCGACGAGGCTACGGCGCGCGTTGCCGCTGTACTGGCTGAGCAGGCGCAGCGGTGCAGCCAGATCGTTGCGGAGTTGATGGAGTTCGCCCGGCCGAAAGAGCCGGAGAAGCGGCCCGTGGCGCTGGGCGCATTCCTGGACCGTCTCCGCGATACGTGGCTGGATCGGACGTCGCTGCTGCCCGATCAGTTCGTGCTGGAGCTATCGGACGAACTCCCGACGATCCGGGTGGATGTTGAGCAGATCACGTCCGCATTCGACGAGTTGATTCGCAACGCGACGGAGGCGATGGAGGGTCGCACGCCGCACCTGGTCGTAAACTGCCAGTGGGATCCGACCGATGAAAGGGTCGTGATCCGCATCGAGGACAACGGCCGGGGCATGGATCCGCACACGCTGGAGCGTGCGGTGGATCCGTTCTTCTCTCACCGTCCGGCCGGTCGAGGCCGCGGGTTGGGGTTGTCCCGGGCGGTGCGATGGATCGAGATCAACGGGGGTAGCCTGCGGTTGGACAGCCGGGAAGGGGAGGGCACGACGGTGTTCGTCGAATTCGCGGCGTCAGACGGCACGGCGGGCCGATAGGTCGTACGGCCGGCGGCTTCGACCCCCTCGGGGTTTCTTTGCTGGTTGCGCAGGAAGCGGAATCCGGGCCAGACGGGTAGCGGAGGCCTTCTCCCTCCTCCCCCTCGCTCTCGCGGCCGACGCGCCCTCTGGCCTGCTTTGAGAACGGACATTGCGCGCCCGGTGCTGCTCCGGCAGTGGGAGAGGCAATGAAGAACAGGTGCATCGAGATCATTCTGGTCGAGCCGGACGACGACCTGGCGGACATGATCGCAGGGCATGTGGAGTCCGCCCTTGACGCCCGCGTCGCCCGCTTCGCGACCGGCGGCGAGGCCCTCGGCGCCTACGCGGAGCAGGCCCCCGACATCGTGATTACCGAAATGTGCCTGCCGGATCGCGACGGTCTCTCGCTCGTTCGCGAGGTCCGCGCCGATGCAGATATGGACAGCGCGGTGATCGTGCTGGCCGACGAGCCGACCGTAGGACGCGCGATCGAGGCGATGCGGCTGGGTGTGCGCGATCTGTTCAGCAAGCCGTTCGATCTGGCGCGGCTCTCTCATGTGATCGAGCAGGTAGCGCGAACGCAGCGTGCCCGCCGTCGCGAACTGCGCCGGACAACCCGCCTTCGCCGCGTCGCCCGGCGGATCATCCGGGAGCGGCGCGATCTGCACCAGAGGATCGATCTGATCTGCCGCGACATTGTGTCTGCGTATGGCCGTCTCGCCCGTAAGGTCGCCGAGATGCAGCCCACCAGTTGTGACGAGTAGTCCCCCTTTCCTTTTCACCCGTACTCATGCTGCGAAACGGCGCCGCTGCGGAAAGCTGCGGCGGCAACTGCGCCGGTCAGCACGTTGGCGACCGACCCCGCCGCCCGGGGGAAGGTCGGGGCACCGGCTGACTTGACACGGCGCCGCACGCTTTCACAATGTCGCCGCACCGGGGAACCGCCGGAGGCGTCGTGCGTGGTGCCTCGGCAGCGTCTGCGAGGGGCGGCTGTCATGCGCAAGGGCGCTCGATCTGCCGGGCTCAGGAGTCGGCCGGCGGCGGGCTGGTTGTCGATA
>CAZMVY010000125.1:0-13985 GCA_964569765.1 uncultured Planctomycetales bacterium | reverse complement strand
CGCCGGCCGGCCCCTCCGCCGCGCGGGCCTGGGCGATTCAGGCCGGTCGTATCCCTTCGCGCACTCCGCCCGACACCGCAGTTCGGTCTTGTCCGGGTCTTCGCCCAGTTCCCGAACCAGAGCCGCGTGCATTTCCGCGATGCGATCCTGCTGCCCGGGGTCGGCCGCCAGATTGTGAAACTCGCCGGGGTCGCTGCGCAGATCATACAATTCCCGCTCGGCGGGGTGGCGAGCGTCGGGCGGCGTGTGATAGACGTACTTGAACGGGCCTTTGCGAAGCATGACGCAGCCGCTCGCGATGTTGTGCGCGTAATACTCGCTGACAGCCATGTCCTTCCATGGGGCCTTGGGGGCGTCGAGCACCCCGCAGAGCGATGCGCCGTTCCAGTCTGCCGGCACCCTGGCCCGGCCCAGTTCCGCGATGGTCTGAACAAGGTCGACAAGCGAACATACGCCGTCGCGCCGCTGCCCACCGGGCCAGCGTCGCGGCCAAGAAATGATCAGCGGGATGCGGGCGGCCGAATCATACATGGCGTTCTTCCACCACAGGCCGTGCTCGCCCATGTTCTCCCCGTGGTCAGTGGTGTAAACGACGACGGTGTTGTCGGCCAGCCCGCTGTCGCGAAGGGCCTCGAGCGTCTTGCCGATCTCGTTGTCCACCCATTCGGTAAGCCCGTAGTAGAGTTCGCGGCCCTTCCTCACCATATCGGGCGGCACGTCAACCACCTGAAAGCCTGCGCGCAGGTGCCTGTAGTTGAGCGGCAGGGAGTCGAGCAACCCCGGCGGGATGACAGGCATCGGGACCTTTCCCTTGTAGTGATCCCAGTATTCCTCCGGCACGATGAGGGGGAAGTGCGGCGCGAGATAGCCGACGATCAGGAAGAACGGCTTGTCAGCCGGCTTGCGATGGGTCAGGAATTCGACGGCACCGGCCGTGACGCGCCGGTCGTGGCTGAGCACGCTGGAGTCATCGGCGGCGCGAAACTCGGCGAATCGACCGCTGAGCCCTTTGGCCGTCAGATCGTCGGGGCGACGGCGATATCCCATGCCGGTCTTGACGGAATCGTTCATGTTCCCGCCGATCTCGGTAAAGCCGTACCGACGCGTCCGGTCGTAGTGCATCTTGCCGCAGAGATAGGATTCGTACCCGGCGGCATTCATCACCCGGGCGATGGAGGGGTAGTCCGCGCTGGGCAGCCAGCAATTGTTGTTCCAGGCGCCGACGCGGCTGATGTACTTTCCGGAAGTAAACGACAGGCGACACGGCACGCAAAGGGGGGAATTCGTATACGCAGCATCGAAGACGACGCCACGCGCGGCCAGACGGTCGAGATTGGGCGTCCGGACGATTCTGTTGCCGTAGCAGCCGAGGACGCCTGCGTTGTGCTCGTCGGACATGATGACCAGGATGTTCGGGCGGTCGCCACCGGCTGCGGCCGTGGCGGACACGCACGAAACCAGAAGCAGAAAGATGCCGACCCAAACGCTTGCCGCATCATTCCATCGAACACCGTCGCGTCTCATGTCGTTACCTCCGGACCGGAATGAGAAACTCCTGCCATTCCTGCTGTGCGCATCGTGGGCTGGCAAGCACAGCACGGCAGTGCCGGCCACGTCGATGCCCCGCGCAACGCCGTCGAGCGGTATCCCGTCGACTCGCCAAGACTCCGCGTACGACGAAGGCGACCGCGCCGCCGGCAGAACCCGTGTCGGGTCGCGTCAGCACCGCATCCTGTCGTGTGCGGGCACAGCCGGCGCCACAAGCAGCCCTGTCCTCGTAATCGTCGCCGAACCGGCGCCGGCACGCCTCGTTGCCAACCGGTTTTCGGTGCCTGCCGCTACAGGCTTCAAGATGCCATACCCGCCTCACTGATCGCCCTGATACGCCGGCTTCCAGATCCACGGCAGGACGGCGGTCCGCCGCGCCCACGCCTCCCACTTCTGCGCCATCGCGGCGACGCGCTCCGGCTGCTGCTCCGCCAGATCGTGCATCTCGGTTCGGTCGGCGTCCATATCGTAGAGCTCCCACCTGCCCGCCGGCCCCTTCGCGACCAGTTTCCATTTTCCCTCTCGCACGGCGCGGTTTCCCTCGTGCTCCCAGTACATCGGCCCGCGCTCGATTCGTTCCCCGGCAAACACCGGAACCAGGCTGACGCCCTCCATCGGCCGTATGGTGTTGCCCCGGTACTCGCTCGGATACTGCGCCCCCGCCAGCGCCACGCACGTGGCCATGATGTCGATAACGTGGGCCGGCTGACGCTCAATCTCGCCACGGCGACGAACGCCTTTCGGCCAATGGACGATCAGCGGCGTCGAGATGCCGCCTTCGTGAACCCAATGCTTGTACTCGCGGAACGGTGTGTTCGAGAAATTGGCCCAGCTCCTGCCGTAGGCCACATACGTGTCCGGGCCGCCCGGCATGGTGTTCGGTCCGCCGAGCACCGCACGACCGTCGCGCGTCTGCATCGGTGGCCAGATGTTCGGCTGAAGGTCATCCGGTCTCAACGGCTTGAGATCCTTCAGATGCCATTCCGGACGATCGATCCGGCCTATCGGTTCTGCACAGGCGCCGTTATCTTGCAGAAACAGAACCAACGTGTCGTCCGACAGGCCGTGACGCTCAAGCTCCGCGATGATGCGTCCGATCCCCCGGTCCATGCGGTCGACCATGGCCGCATACACCTCCATGCACCGCGCCTCCCACGCCGGGTTCTCGACCCGATCCCAGTCGCCGTCCTGTGGCGAGAGATCCCAGCTCGAAGCGATCAGCCCCAACTGCTGCAAACGCTCGAATCGCGCCCGCCGGATCGGCCCGTAGCCGCCGTCATATCGTCCGCGGTACTCTGCAATCGCCTCGTCGGGGGCCTGCATGGGCCAGTGAGCCGCCGTGTACGCCACGTACAGAAAGAAGGGCTTCGGCCCCTTTTTCTGTACGTGATCCTCGATGAACCGGACAGCGTTATCGCTGATGGCATCCGTGTAGTAGAACCGCTTTGGCCGGTATTCGGGGTCGTTCTCCGGTGTGATCCACGTGTTGTCGCGCGTGAGCGTGGTGGGGTCGTAGTAACTGCCCCCTCCGGTGATCGTCCCGTAGAACCGCTCGAAGCCTCGCTGCAACGGCCAGTTCGTCTTGTCGCGGCCTGTCGGATCGTGGACGGCGACGTGCCACTTCCCGCACATGTAAGTGCTGTAACCGGCGCTCCGCAACACCTCGGCGATCGTGACGGCGTGGCGGCTCAGGTCGCCCCGCCACGGTTCGCGGGCCTGCCTGTCCGCGCCCCGCGTCATGTGCCCCATGCCCGCCTGATGGGGATAAAGCCCGGTCAGCAGCGAAGCCCGTGTCGGGCAGCAACGGGCGTTGTTGTAGAACTGCGCAAACCGCAGGCCCTGCGCAGCAAGGCGATCGAGCGTCGGCGTGCGAATCTCGCCGCCGTAGCAACCGAGATCGGAGTACCCCATGTCGTCGCTCAGGATGAGCACGATGTTGGGCCGGGGCGCCCCCGGCGCGGACTGGCCCCGCGCCACGGCCTCGCCGAACCCGACCAACAGAACCACGCACAGACCGCACAGCCCGACAACACCGCCACTTCGCGTGATCATGCCCATCGGCGCCACCTCGCTTCGTTCGGCTTCGCTGACGCGCTTATGATGCCCGCGCTCGGACCGACAGGCAAGCCGCCTTGCTCCATGCCGGGTGAACAGGGGCACACGACGGAGTCGGCCCGATGCAATTGCCTCGGACGGGCGAGACAGTGACATCGGCCCTTTTGCTCCTTTCCGGGCCATAGCAAACTCGACGAATTCGCCACCCACCCGCCAGGAAGTGAAGCCGGAGAAGCCACGTTGCTCCCGCCCTCGTGGTGCCCTATGCCCCGAACCTGTTACCTTGCGACAGGAGTCCGTCCCACGTCGGCGCCGTGCACATCCGGCCTCGCCGTCGCTGATCCCGGGGCCAACCCTGAACGTGGGCAACGTACGAACGAGATTCACCAACCGGAAAATGGCTTATCGCTCGCCGCCAGCTCCGGAAAACCGCAGCCTGGAATTGGCGCCGCACGCCACTTCTTGATAGAATAAAGCCCTCGTGAACGGATCAGTGCGAGTCGCGGCGGCCTCTGTGCCCGTCGCAGGAGCAAGGTCCGGACGGACGGCTCACCGCGTGATGGCGGCTTTCAGTTCCCAGGTGAGCCCGAAGCACTTGGATCGGCGCATCACGACCGGGGAGGCCCTTCGCGGCAAGCGGTTTCGCAGGAGGTGACGGGCGAAATGGGCGAACGCACAAGAAGCGGTCCCGCTTCCGCCGACGAGATTTCGCAGCTTCGCGAGCGCGTCGCGGAGTTGGAACGGATCGAACGTGAAAGAGAGGTTCTCTCATGTCTGGCCGCGCGCGTGGCAGCGGCCGCATCCGCGACGGAACTGATGGATGCGCTTTGCGAAGAAAGCGACCGGCTGCTGCATTGGGATTGCTTCTACCTCGCGCGCCGAACGCCGGGAGGAACGGGCATGCACGTCGAGCGCTTCGTTGACACCGAGGATGGCCGCAAACGCGCGTTTCCGGGCGAGGATGTGACGCCCGAGAATACGGGTCCGGCCCTTCGCAGGGCGCTCGCCGGCGAAGCACTCCTGCTCAACCGGGATCACGGCGAGGCGGTTCCCTCCATGGTTCCGTTCGGGACCGGGCGTCTCTCCGCCAGCCTCCTGTTCGTGCCGGTGCGATGCGCAGACGCCGTCAGCGGCGTCCTGAGCGTCCAGTCGTACACGCCCGGGCGTTATGATCGCGCCGATCTTGAGTGCCTTCAGCGGATCGCCCAGGCGATTGCGCCCGCCCTGGAACGCGTGTATGCGGAAGACAGACTGCGCCAGTCGGAGGCCCGGCACCGCGCGCTGGTGGAACAGATCCCGGCGATCACGTACACCGCCGACGCCGACGGCAACCTGACCTACATCAGTCCGCAGGTTGAGGCGATTCTGGGCTACACGCCCGCCGATTACACGTCGGCCCCGGGGCACTGGCGCCGACATCTACATCCCGACGACCGCGAGCGGGTGATGGCGGCGGTCGCCCGCTGCCGCGCGACAGGCGCCCCGTTTGCCGTCGAGTACCGCGCGGTCGCCCGCGACGGGCACATCGTGTGGTTTCGCGATGCGGCCCGGGTGATCCGGGACGAGGACGGACAGCCGCTCTGTCTACAGGGGATCATGCTCGACATCACCGAGCACAAGCGTGCCGACCATCTGCTCCGCCTGCAACACGACCTCGCCATCGCCCTGAGCCGCCGAACCACTCTGCTGAAGGCGACGCGACGCGTGCTTGACGCTGCCGTGTCGATCGACGGCATCGAGTGCGGCGCGATCTATCTTGCGGGTCCGGCCGCCGGCGAGTTTCGCCTGATCGCACATCGGGGGCTCTCGGCGGCTTTTGTCGCGGCGGTCTCGCACATCGAGGGCAGATCGCCCGAGGCATGGCCCATGACGACGACGAAGCCGCTCTATGCGTCGGCCGACCGACGGGCCGGGCAGAGCCCGGCGTGCGACGCGGAAGGGTTGCAGGCCTTTGCGATCCTTCCTGTGGCATACGACAGCCGCGTGGTCGCGGTGATGCAGGTCGCTTCCCGGAGTTGCCGGGAGATTCCGGCGGCGGCGCGGCCCGTTCTGGAAGCCATTGCCGTCTGGATCGGCGCGGCGATCGAGCGGGTCCGGTCCGAGGAGGCGCTGGAGCAGGCACGGGATGAGCTGGAACGGCGGGTGGAGGCAAGCACGGCGGAACTGCGGGCGGCGAATGAAGCGCTGCGAAGAAGCGAAACGCTCATCCGCACCATCAGCGACAACCTCCCTTCGGGCATGATCTATCAGGTGGTGCGCAACTGCGACGGATCAAGGACCATCAGATATGTCAGCGAGGGGGTTCGGCGCCTGTACGGCGTCAGCCCGGAAGAGGCCACTCGCGATTCCGGGCTCCTCTACGGCCGCATTCACCCCGAAGACCGGCTTCGATTCTGGCAGGAGGAGGAGGAAGCCAACCGGACCTTCTCGGTTTTCCGCAGCGAAGCGAGAATGATCGGCCCCTCCGGCCAAATCCGGTGGTCTTCGTTCGTATCCAGTCCCCGGCGGCTCGAGGACGGGTCCGTCTGCTGGGACGGGATCGAGTTTGACATCACGGATCGGAAACGGACCGAGGATGCCCTGCGGGAAAGCGAGGAGGCCTTCCGGCTCGCCTTTGAGCACGCCCGCGACGCGATCTTCTGGGCGGACGCGCAGACGGGCATCCTGCTGAAATGCAACGGGGCCGCCGAGTTGCTCCTGGACAGGACCCGCGAGGAGATCATCGGTCAGCACCAGACGATCCTGCATCCGCCGGAGAAAACCGAGTTCTATGCCTCGCTGTTCCGCAACCGCGACCAGCACGCCAGTCCGGAGGGCAACGAACTGGAGATCGTCCGGAAAGACGGCACCCGGGTGCCCGTTCACGTCCGAAGTTCGGTTACGACGATCAACGGCAGGCGTGTTGTGCAGGGCATCTTCCGCGACATTACCGAGCGCAAGCGGGCGGAAGCGGAGCGCCAGCGCCTGAACGAGCAGCTTCGCGAGGCGCAGAAACTGGAGGCCATCGGGCGGTTCGGACGCGGACTTGCCCACGAGTTCAACAACCTGATGGCAACGGTGCTGGGCCTGGCTTCCAACATGAGATCGAACCGACGACCCGACGACGCGGACTACGCGAAGCTCGTTCACATCGAGGATGCCGCGCGGGTGGCCGGGGATCTCGCACATCAGCTTCTGGCCTTTGCACGGGGTGGCAAGATCCGGCCGCACCTGCTCCCCTTTGCGGACGTCCTGCGGACGGCTCTCGTGCTGATTCCACCGATGCTCCGGCCCGACGTGACGGTGGAACAGGAGGTCGCGCCGGACCTTTGGCCGGTTCATTGCGACCCGACGCAGGTTCAACAGGTCATCGTGAATCTCTGCCGCAACGCCGTGGAGGCGATGCCCAACGGCGGCCGTCTGACGATCCGCGCCGAAAACCGCACACTGCTTTCCGCCCTGGATGAAGCCCAACCCCCGCTGGCGCCGGGAGACTACGTCTGCCTGAGCGTAGAGGACACCGGCTGCGGCATGGACGCCCGAACGATGGCACGGATCTTCGACCCGTTCTTCACCACCAAGCAACACGGACACGGACTCGGCCTCGCTGCGGCGCACGGAGTCATGGCCGCCCATGGGGGCGCCCTCTCCGTCCGCTCTAGGCCCGGGAAGGGCTCCACGTTCGGCATGTGGCTGCCCCGCGCGGAACCATCTGTCCATCAACGAACCGTACCGCAAACGTGAGCGTCCCGGAATGCCGGCAGGAATCGCTACTCCGCGGACTTCGACGGAATGGACCGATCCCACTGCCGGACCTGATCGGCCAGCCGCCGTACGATGTCGGGCTGCACGGCCGCCAGGTTCTTCGCTTCTCCCGGGTCATCGGGGATGTTGTAGAGTTCAGCCCCTTTGCCGTCGCGGAACACGAGCAGCTTCCAGTCGCCTTCGCGGATCGCCAGGTCGGGCCAGTCGTGGTTCGGCCCCGGCCGATCCGGCGGACGCACCCACATGACCGGCCGCTCGCGGCCCGGCATTCCCTGCCCGATCAGCGCCCGGCTCATGTCCAGCCCGTCGAAACGGGCCTCTTCGGGGACGGGCACGCCGGCCAGCGCCAGTACCGAGGGCGGAAGATCCATGCCGGCCAGGACGGTGCGGTTGTTCCGACTTCCGGCGGCGGAAGCGGGGATACGGCTGGACCAAACGATCAGTGGACTGCGAATCCCGCCCTCGTAAAGCATTCCCTTACCGCCGCGAAGTTCGCCGGCCGAGCCCAGCCCGCTCTCCGGGCCGTTGTCGCTGGCGAGGAGGATGATCGTGTTCCGCCTCAGCTCCGGCTCTGACCGGATGAAATCGAAGACGCGGCCGAGCTGGCGGTCAAGTTCCTTCAGGACACCCTTGTAGTTGTCCCGCGGCGACCCGTTGCCGCGCAGGCCGGGCGGCGCCTGAACAGGCGAATGCACGTCGTCCGGCCAGAGGTTGATGTAGAACGGCCGACCCCTGGCGATGGCAGTCTTGATCTCCTGAAGCGCACGATCAACATAAAACGCCGTGACTTCGTGCCGCTTGACCCAGTGGATGGGGCCACCGGGCAGACGGGCACTCATCTGCGTCGGCCCGTGTTCGAAGGGCTTGCCGTCCGGCCGCGGCTCAAAAAGGGGCAGTACTCGCTCGCCGGGCCCCTCGAAATTCGTCAGTGAGGTGGCGAAGCCGTAGGCGCTGATCGGGGGGGCGTCGCCCACGTCGCGCTGTCCGCCCATGTGCCATTTGCCCACGTGAGCGGTGTAGTAACCGGCCCCGGCGAGGATTCGGGCCAGGCTGGGGGCCGTGGGACGCAGCCAGTCGGCAACGCCTCGGCGCCGGTTCAGTCGCCGCGTGTCGAGGTACGAGGTGATCTGCCAACGGCCGGGGTACTGCCCGGTGGTCACGGCCACCCTCGAAGGACTACAGATGGGCGCGTTGACGTAGAACTGCGTGAAGCGGAGTCCTTCCGCGGCGAGCCGATCCATGTTGGGGGTCTCGGCACCGGCACCGCCACCGAAGCAGCCCGGATCCGCATAGCCCATGTCATCAATGAAGATGAAGAGGATGTTGGGGCGCGCCGGCCCCGCCCCACAGGCCGCCGTCGCGGCAGCCAGAAACGCGAACCCCGCAGCCCAGAACTGCACAACTCTCATGGGGCCTCCTGACCGCAGGTCGGCCTGCGGATCGCACGCGGCACGACACTTCGAGCACCCGGCTGCCCGGTACCCCGCGTTCGCTGCCATTGCTTGCGCCGGCCGGACGAATCGGCCCGCCATGACATACCCTGCGAGCTACCGGACGTTCAGCCCGTACTCCCTCATCGCCGCGAGCAGTTTCTCGCGGTTGGCCGGATGCATCGGGCACATCGGCAGGCGGAACTCCTCGGCCACCATGCCCGCGGCGGCCATGGCCGTCTTGATCGGGATGGGGTTCGTCTCGACGAACATCGCACGCGCCAGGCGGAACATCCGCAGGTGCCACTGGCGGGCGGTCGCCCAGTCGCCACGGGCGGCCGCATCAACCATCGCCTTGACGTCCTTCGGGATGATGTTCGCAAGAACGCTGATCACACCGACGCCTCCGATCGACAGCAGCGGCAGCGTCAGCGAGTCGTCGCCGCTGATCACCGCGAGATCCGTCCGCGTCACAAGCTCGCTCGCCCCGTCCATCTGGCCGGTCGCGTGCTTGACCGCCACATAGCTCGGGTGCGACTTCCGCAGCCGGACCATCGTATCTACGCTGATCTCCACGCCACAGCGCCCGGGAATGTTGTACAGCACGTGCGGGAACTCGACCGCCTCCGCAATCGTCGCGAAGTGCCGGTAGAGGCCCTCCTGCGTCGGCTTGTTGTAGTACGGCGCAACCTGCAGCGAGCCGTCGGCACCCGCCTCGCGGGCATGGCGTGTCAGTTGAATGGCCTCCTCGGTCGCGTTCGACCCGGTGCCCGCCATGACGAGAATCTTCCCCCTGGCGCGACGGATCACCGCGGCGTTGACCTTGTCATGCTCTTCGTGCGAAAGCGTGGGCGATTCGCCCGTCGTGCCGCAGGGCACCAACACGTCCGTGCCTGCCTCGATATGCATGTCTACGAGGGCGTCCAGCGCCTTGAAATCGACTTGGCCGTTGCGAAACGGCGTAACGAGCGCAACCATGCTGCCTTTGAACGGATTCGTCATGAACCGCTACCTCAAGCTACAAGCCGATACCTGTCGGCCGGGAGTCCCCTGATGTCCGCCGCGCACGCTCCGTCCGGACACGCACCACGCCCACGCCGCTGCCGGGGCGGACACGAGCCGGCGGGGCCTCTGCCTTCGTCCCGGCCGCACTCGTAACAAAAACCTGCCGAGGAATCATTTCGCCGACGGGGCCGTCTCGGGCATGCTGGTCGGCAGGGCAAGCTTCAACTCGCTCATCTCGATCCGCAGATCAAAAGTCTTCGGCACGCGTGCGATGATTCTGTCATATCCGGCAAAGTACTTGTACCAGGCCTCGATCAGAGTTTTCTGCGCCTCAACGAGTTCGGGATCCTTGATCGGCTGCAACTCCTGATCCCGCCACGCGTGCGTTCGGACGTAGTTTTTCCGCCGGATCAGGTTGGAAAGCTCCTGGGCCGCGTCGAGCGACCGCAGTGGCTCGACCGGCACGAGGTTCAACCCCTCCTCAAGCTGCTGCGGCAGGACCGGAACCTGACGGTCGCCGTCCGCCATCAACACACCGGTTCCCGGCGCCTCCTTCACCTTCAGGACGAAGCGGCACCACCGCATGATCTCCGTATCGCCGTCCAGCACCTCGCCCTGGCCGATCAGACCGGGCCACGGCAGCGGAAGGCTCGTCACGCGGATCACCCGTGCTCCGTTCGGCGCCACGGTGAGTGTGGCCGTGCCCATGCTCGAGCGAACCGCGCCGCTCTTCCAGTCCGCTTCGATCTCGACATTGAGAGGCTCGGCGTGCAGCGCGTCAAGGAGCAGCACCGCGGCCAGGGCACACGACCGGAACGACGGTCGAAACGCCTCCGGCGACGTCGAGCCGCGGCGACGTGCCGCCTTGCTCCGTTCGGCGGAAACGGCGGCGAACCAATCGATAAACTGTGCGCTCTCCGCCGAGGCGATTTCCCGCTGGGCCGCCGCATACTTCGCCAAGGTGTCGTTGTAATCCGCCTGGCCACCCAGACCCGGCGCCGGCTCCTCGAGCGCCGGCGGCGAGAGGACGTATACGCGGCAACCGGCGTTCTTGAGCGAACGGATCAGCCTCTCCAGCGCCGCCTTGTGCGCGGCGAGTAAGGCCGAATCAAACGCCCGGCTGCCGGCATCACGAAGCCCCAGACAGATCACCGCCACGGTCGGCTTCTGCGGAAGGACATCGCGGTCCAGCCGTTCCAGTGTGTTGGCGGCGGTCGCCCCGGACATCCCATCGTTGTAATACGTCACCCGAACGTCCGGATAGCGAACGGCGAGAAACGATTCGACGAGCGTCGGGTAGGAAAGCCGGTCCGGACGTTGCGGCCCGCCGTACTCCTCGGTGGCGTCGTCGCCCAGAAAGACGACCACGTCGCCGTTCCGGATACCCAGCTCCGCCGCCTGCACGCCCGCGGCGGCCACCCACACGCACGACAAGACAACCATCGCCCTGCGTATCATGAGTTGATCTCCTCAGCCGCTGACGGAGAAAACCGAAGCAACAGCGACTTCATCTCGCGCACGGCCTCGCGCAGACCCGTGAAAATCGCCCGCGCGATGATCGAATGTCCGATGTTGAACTCCTCAAAGCCCGGCAGCGCTGCCACCGGACCGATGTTGCGGTAGGTCAGTCCGTGTCCGCCATGCACCACCAGCCCGCAGGTCCGTCCGACCTCGATCCCGCGACGCAGCCGCTCGATCTCCCGGCGGACCGCCCGCTCGCCCCTGGCGTGCGCGTAGCCGCCCGTCCCGAGTTCCACGGCCTGGCAACCGACATCTGCCGAGGCGCGGATCTGGTCCTCATCCGGTTCGATGAACGCACTGATCACCGCGCCGACCCGCCGAAGCGTCCGCACCGCCGGCCGGACCCGCCGGTGCAGCCGGACCACGTCAAGGCCGCCCTCCGTGGTAAGTTCCTCCCGCCTCTCCGGCACAAGCGTGCATTGCGTCGGTCCGAGTTCGGCGGCGATCCGCACGATGCCGGGGTTGACGGCCATCTCCATATTCAGCTTCACGTTCACAATCTGTTTGAGGAGAAAGACGTCCCGGTCGCGAATGTGGCGGCGGTCCTCTCTCAGGTGAAAGGTCACGCAGTCGGCCCCACCGAGCTGAGCCTCCACCGCCGCCCACACGGGGTCCGGCTCGTCCGTCAGGCGCGCCTGACGGACCGTCGCGACATGATCGATGTTGACGCCGAGCTTTGCCATGTTGTGGTGTCCTTATCCCGGCCGCGATGCGGCGGGAGAGCGTGCATTATAGACCGCAGGCGCGTCCTGTAAACCTCCCGGGCAGCCAGGACGCTGTGCGCCCGCCGCGCGCGACGAAGAAGCCCGGCGCCGCCCGCGTTGTAAGGGAACGGACAACCGCCACTGCGCGTCCGGCGGGAGCGTATCGGAATGGTCGGACCAGACCGTCGGCGAAAGCCGGCTAGAAGCTCATCTTCGAGAACGCCTGCTGGACGATCATGGAAACCGCCAACTCGAAAAGGCCGTTGATGACTTCTTCCGGCGTGCACCCGGTCGAGGTCTGGAGGAGCAAGCCGCCGGAGCCGATCAGAAGCAGGTACCTATAGAGACGACGCAACCACATGCGATACTCCTTCCGTCCGGTTTGTAAGAAACTCTGCGGAGAATCCTGCGCGTCCGAAACGGCAGGTGATGGGCTCCAGCAACCCGCCTACGCGGCCGCGGTCTGGCCCGTCAGACCGCTTAGCACCATCTGGACAATCAGGTTCACCAGCGTGTCGCCCAGTGTCGAAACAAGGCTCGTGGCCACCTGTTCCGTACAACTGGTGGTCGTCTGAAACAGCAGGCCGCCTGACGTGGCCAGCAGCACAAACGCGTACAATCGACGCAATCTCATCGGAAGGCTCCTTTTCGCGCATAGACTCGATCGCTGGAAGCCGCCCGGCAGGCCCCGGCGTATGAAGCAGACTATACCGCGTCGCAATCCTACTGCAAGACCCGTGTGACCACAAGCGAATCGTTCTGGCCGCCGAAGCCGAAGCTGTTCGACAGACACCTCTCCACCCGACAACGACGCGCCTTGTTGGGAACGTAGTCCAGCGGGCAGTTCGGATCGGGCTCGTGGTAGTTCATCGTCGGCGGCACAATCTGGTCCCGGATCGCCAGAACGCACGTGATCAGCTCCGTCACCCCGGCCGCTGCGATCAGATGTCCCATCATGCTCTTGATCGAACTGACCGGCACCTGTCCCGCCCGTTCGCCGAACACGGCGCAGATCGCCTTGCTCTCGATCTTGTCGTTCTCCTCGGTGCCCGTCCCGTGGGCGCTGATGTAGTCGACGTCGGCGGGCGTGATCCCGGCGTCTTCCAGCGCCAGGCGCATGGCGGCAATCGCGCCCCGGCCGTCCTCGTGAATGTCCGTAACGCGGAACGCATCCGCCGTCGAGCCGTACCCCGTCACCTCGGCCCAGATCTTCGCCCCGCGCCGTCGGGCATGCTCGTACTCCTCCAGAATCAGCATGCCCGCCCCCTCACCCAGCACGAAGCCGTCCCGGGTCCGATCGAAAGGCCGCGACGCGGTCTGGTACGAATCATTCCGCGTGGAGAGGGCCGTAAGCCGGTTGAATCCCGTGACGCCGAACGGATGAATCATGCTATGCGTGCCGCCGGAGATCATCACGTCGGCGTCGCCCCGGCGAATGAGCATGGTCGCCTCGCCGATGGCCTGGGTGCTGGCGGCGCAGGCCGTCAGCGTGTTGAAGTTCGGTCCGCACGCGTTGAAAAGCACCGCGATATGGCCGGCCGCCATGTTGGGGTCCTGCTCGAACTCCACGACGGCGTTCAACCGCTCGTAGGCGACTTCCGCCCAGCGCCGCGCGTCCAGGTCCCCGTGCCCGCCCCGGGCCTGGGGATCCCACCCGGCCACCGCCGCCGCAACAAAGTTCTCGAAGTCCAACGGGCCCTCCCCGCCGCCGAGATATACCCCCACCATCGAGGGATCCAGCCCGTTGCACCGGGGCAGCCCGGAGTGGTCCCAGGCGATCCTGGCCGCGGCCAGGGCAAACGCGGCATTCCGGCTGACCATCTTGTGCGTCTCGTACGCCTCGCCGAGAAAAGCCTTCAGATCGAACCCGCGGACCTCGGCCGAAAACTTCGTCGGAAAGGTCGTCGCGTCAAAGATCGTGGTCGGGCCGATCGCGCTGTCGCCGGCAAGCAACCGTTTCCACACCGTCTCGATGTCG
>CAZMVY010000124.1:6669-14321 GCA_964569765.1 uncultured Planctomycetales bacterium | reverse complement strand
CGCGCATCCGCCGCCGCGACGTTGTCGTGCTGGAGCTTTCCAGCTTCCAGCTCGCGGCCCTCGCGCAGATCCGGATGGGTCCCCATCTTGCTGTCATTACGAACCTGCGGCCGAACCACCTCGATCGCCACGGGACGATGGCCGCCTACGCCGACGCCAAGCTGAACATCGTCCGTTTCCTCCGTCCCCACGGGTCCATTGTCTTCAACGCGGACGATGCGGAGCTGAAGCGGCTTCTCTGCGAGGTTCGGCCGGAGGAGATCGATTCGGGCTATAAGCGGCCCGTCAGCTACGAGGATCGCAGCGCCTGGGTGCATGTGGAGGGCGAGACGATCATGGTATACCGCGAGTTGGGCGAGCTGCCCCCCGGTTGCGCGACGGCCGATCGCGTGGGGGCCTTTGAACCGCTGATGCGGATCGCCGAGATGGGCACTCCCGGCCGGCACAACGTCTACAATGCCATGTTGGCCGTCAACGTCGGTCTTCTGTTCGGTGCGAGCAACGCGGCGATGGCCGGCGCCCTTCGTGCGTTTCGCGGTCTGCCGCACCGCCTGGAGTACGTCGCCGAGATCGGCGGCGTGCGTTACTACAACGACTCGAAATCCACGACGCCCGATTCGGCCATCACCGCGATCGAGGCCTTTGATGTCCCGGTCGTGCTCATCGCCGGCGCGGGCCAGCACGACAAGGGCTCTTCCTTCGAGTCGCTCGGCAAGGTCGTTGCAAGCCGGGCGAGCGCGATCGTTTGCCTCGGAGTGACGCGAGAGAGGATTCGGGAGGCCGTGCTCAAGGCCGTCGGCGGCGGGGCGGGTCCCGTTGTACGGCTGGTCGAGACCTTTGACGAGGCCGTGGCCGCCGCCCGTGAGCTGGCCCGGCCCGGCGAGGTGGTCCTCCTTTCGCCGGCCTGCGCGAGCTGGGGCATGTTTGCGAATTACGAGGAGCGCGGGGAGCGGTTCAAACAGATCGTGCGGTCGTGGGCATGAGTGCGGCAGCCGGCCGCATCGTCCCGAGGCGTGCGGGCGGAGATCCGGCTCGTCCGAGGGGCGTCCCCGGGGTCAGCGTCGCCGGGCGAAATCCGCCCGGACGTGCTTCTCCAGGTGGGGGATCTGCTCCCGCATCACCCGGGCCTGCGGCGATTCCGGGTACGTGGCGATAACCTCGCGGGCCAGGGCCAGGGCTTCCGCAAAGTTCCGCTCCTCGATGAGGCCCTTGTATTTCGTCTCCAACTCGCGCCGGTGTTCGATCTCCGCGTTCTTGGTGAGCGTATCCATTTGTGTCCGCAGCGACTCGGCCTCGATCGATTCCGGGTAGGCCGCGATGAGCTGTCGGGCGATCGCCAGCGCCTGCTGCCATTCCCGCCGCGACGTGTGCCGCTGGATCTCCACGTAGAGCCGGTTCCGGTGCTCCTGCTGGTGCACCTGCTTCTCCCGCTGGATTCGCGCGAGCAACTGTTTCGCAGGCAGCGAGTTCGGATGCCGGTCGATGAGGTCCTCGGCGACCTTCATGGCCCGATCCCACGAGGTGAGGCTCATCAGGTCTTCCGCCTGTTTCGTCGCCGCCGCCACATCCTCCGCCTCCGCCTTTCCGGCGGCCGCCTCGATGTACTCGGCGAGCTTGCGGGTCTCCTCATCCCCGCCGATCCGCCGTTCCAGCTCGAGCAGCACGGCCCGGGCATCCTGAAACCGTCCGGCCTCGACGGCCTGCTGGATCTGCGCAGCGCGTTCGCGGCGCTCCATCGCCACGAGGCGCTGCCGTTTCGTGCGCCGTTCCTCTTCCGTCAGGAGGACGTTGTCCCGCACCTCTTCGAGTATCCGCTGGATCGCGGCAAACTGTGCGGCGCTCAGGCCGACGGTCGTCGGCGCGGCACCAGCGGCGGGGGGTCGGTTTTCTGGGGGGGCGCGGGCGGGGGGGGCGCCGCCGGCCGACGGCGTCTGCAAGGCCGGCTCGCCGAGCCGGCTGACGCCCCTTACGATTTCCGCCAGCGCCACCAGCACTGCCGAGCCAGCCAGCCCGCCTACGAGGAACATAATGCCGGAGAAGATGATCCTGCCCGCGCCGCCGGCACCCTCCGGGAGGCTGGACACCTCGGCAAGGGTCACGAAAAAGCCGATCACAGAAAGAACGGCGATGATTCCGGCGAATGCCTGGAGCGCGTAACACACGCCGGGGGCCGTCTGCATCTTCGCATGCGGGTCCGGAGCTGAGTTCATGAATGTCTCCATGCGGCCGGGCCTCGTCGGGTCGTACCGCCTGTGCGGTTGCTATCCATAGTATACGGCGCCCCGGGCGTCCGGGCCGCCCGGTACAGATCGGACGAACAGACCTTCCGGTTGACCCGCACGGCCCAGGCAGCGTGCCGATGTGCCGGTGGGGCACCGCCCGGCTCCGGCCGATAAGCAGGGGCCCGCCGGGGCATCAGGCCCTCATCGCAGCGCCTCCTGCATGGCCAGGATCGCATAGGCGCTTACCAGGTCCGGGTTGCTCTCCATCCAGCGGTCGGCTGTGTTGACCCAGCTTCCGTCGGGCTTCTGTTCGGAAAGCAGCTTCCGGCAGAGGTCCGCCCGCCAGTTGTGCTCCTTCCCGTCGGCATCCGTCAGGGTCGGCTCGCCCCACGCCCGCAGCGCCTTGGCAAAGACGTGGTAGTAGTAGTAAAGCCCGTCACGGGAATGGGCACCCGGCATATTCGGGTTCTCGTCGAGTGTGTAGTGCGACCGGATCCACCGCCACGCCAGTAACACCCGCTTGTCGTCCCGGTCGACGCCCGCGTACAGCATGCTCTTGAATCCCGCGTACGTCATCGACCCGTACGACCGCAGGATCCTGTCGTCGCCCAGCGTCTCGTAGCCGGCCTTGCTCTCGCCGCCGTTCGCGGGCGAGTAAATGAAGCCGCCATCGCGGGCCTTCGCCGCGAACGCCTGGTCGTTCGTGTCGCTGCACATCTGGCATCGTTCGATGAACACCAGCGCTCGCTTGTACACCGGGTCGCTCGCCGGCAGCCCGCTCTCGTGCAGCGCTTCGAGCATCATCTGCGTGTTCGAAAGGTCCGGCCGCTCGCTGTGGCCGTACCCGGCGCCCCCGTACCACGGGTGGGACGGGTCGATCGGGTTACCGGTCTTGTCCTTCTTGCCCTCGCGCCACTGGTCGTTCTTGAGGAACGCCTGCTGCCCGGCGATTTCCTCCTTCAGGGCCGGGTCGCGCAGGGCGCTCAGGAACATGAGGGCGATGCTCGCCGAGTAATTCTTCACGCTGGCGTCCCCGTAAATCCCGCCGTCTTCCCGCTTGCACGAGAGCACGTACCTCAGCGCCCGCTGCACGACCGGATGCTTCGGTCCGTAGCGCGAATCCTGCACAAAGCCGAGTGCGACAATGCTCGTCACGGCCGGATCGAGTGCACCGCCAAAGCCCTTCCACGCACCCTCCGGCGACTGCGTCGCTTCGAGCCGCGTAAGGCTCTTGCCGATGGCGGCTTCGACCTTCGTGCGCCATTCAGGCGGCAGAGCCACGGCCTGTGCCGGCCGCGTGCTTGCCGGCTCCCCGGCTGCCGCCGGCCGATTGACAGGGACAACCAGGGCCAAGACCGCCGCCGCACGCAAGTTCGCAGACCGCATGTGCATTTCGCGTTCTCCTTCTTGAAGCCCTGCATTATACTTCGCTGTGACGGCGGGGCCAGTCCGCTGGCGAAGCGCTGGAGATCCCGCGCCGTTGCCCGGCAGGCGGCGAACGCGATTGGCGGGCCGTCGGCTGCTGTGACATCTCCCGGGCCGATGCACCGGCCGCACATCGGGGAGACAGCGGTGCAAGGGGTGGCCAGGGGCTTGCTGCCGCTGGACTCTTTTCGTTTTCGGCCTCGCGGCTCGCGGCGCATGCCGGTCGGGTCGCGCTGCCTCGCCACGAAAACACCTTGTCAGGCGGTCTGACGATAGCGGCGACCGCCAGAGATGGGTATACTGCCGCCTATGAAAACGATCGGTCTCATCGGTGGAATGAGTTGGGAGTCGTCGATCGAATACTACCGCATCATCAACGAGGCGATCCGGGATCGTCTCGGCCCGTTGCGGTCGGCCAAGTGCGTAATGTATTCGTTCGACTTCGAGGAGGTCGTCATCCTCCAGCGCCGGGAGGCATGGGACGAAGCGACCCGGCGGATGATCGAGGCGGCGAGGGCCGTCGAGAGGGCCGGCGCCGACTTCATCGCGATCTGCACGAACACGATGCACAAGATGGCGCCCAGCGTACAGGCCGCGGTGGGCGTCCCGCTGTTGCACATCGTCGATCCGGCCGCCCGCGAGGTCAAAGCGAGGGGGCTGCGACGGATCGGGTTGCTCGCTACGCGGTTCACCATGGAGCAGGACTTTTACACGGGCCGCCTGGTCCGGGAGCACGGTCTGGAGGTTGTTATTCCCGACGCGCCCGACCGGCAGCTCGTGCACGACATCATCTTCAATGAGTTGTGCTGCGGTGATATCCGCGACGGCTCGCGGGAGGAACTCCGGCGGATCATCGGGTGCCTGCGGGAGAAAGGGGCCGAAGGGGTGATCCTCGGGTGCACCGAACTTGGTCTGCTGATCAAACAGGCCGATAGCCCCTTGCCCCTTTTCGACACCACGGTACTGCACGCGAAGGCAGCCGCGGATATGGCGTTGTCCTGAGTGCGTGTGCTCCGCCGGTTGGCCGGCGGCGATTTCGATAGGATGATAAAGAACATACTCGGCATCGTCGGAAGTCCGCGGCGCAACGGCAATACGCACGTGCTCGTCTGCCGGATACTGGACGGCGCGCGGGATGCCGGCGCTCAGGCGGATGCGCTCTTCCTGGCGGACCTGACCATCCGGGAGTGCGACGGTTGCCATGCCTGCTGGCAGGGCAAGTCGTGCAGCAAACACGACGACATGATCGACCTGTTTGACCGGATCGCGCGCGCCGACGTACTCGTCTTCGGCACGCCGGTCTACTGGTACGGCCCGACGGCTCTGATGAAGGCGTTCCTGGACCGCTTCGTCTACTTCAACTGCCCGGCGAACCGGGCGAAGATCAGGGGCCGCGCTGCCGCGTTGGCCGTTCCCTTCGAGGACACCGATACGGAGACGGCCGACCTGCTTGTGAAGTCCTTCGACAAGTCCTTGCGATATCTGGAGATGAATCTGGTTGCTTGCCTCCTTGTTCCGGGCGTGACGCGCAAGGGCGAGATTGCGGAGAAGGCCGACCGTATGAAAGAGGCCTATGCCCTCGGGGTGCAACTGGCCGCGAGCCGGGTGGGGAGATCATCATGATGACGAGGTGTTGGCTCTGCCTGCTGGTCTGGGGCGCGGCGGCCGTCGCGGCCCAACGGGGCGAACCCGGGTATCAGCGCTCCGGGACGCCCGAGGTTGCCGGCATCCGGCACCTGTGTCTCATCTATCACGGCGCTCCGCACCGCGTGGAGTGGACGCGTGATGCGATCTTCCCGTATGTCGCCCACGTCGATGAAAAGGGCGTTCCGACCGATTGGATGTTCGACAGCTTCCTGTTCATCGAGTTCGCCGGTCCCCGGGGCGTGTGGTTCCATCACTATGTCGCGGGCAAGCCGCAGGCCACGGCCGACGACTGGGCGTGGCTCGCCGATTGCTGGTTCCGCGAGAAGACCGGCCTGATCGGCCTCGAGAAGGCCGTCGCGAGGGCGGGCGAGGCGCTCAGGCAGCCGGGCCACGTCGTCAACGTCGTGATCACGCTCCCCGTGCCGCTGCGCCCCGTGAAGGAGTTCGGACCGCTGGCGGGTCAGGATCGCGCCCTCGACTTCGGCCGCGAAGAGGACCGGCGGCAGGCGCTGGCGTGGTACATCGACCGTGTCCTGGCCCGATGGCGGGAGCAGAAGTATCGTCATCTCCGCCTGGTCGGTTTCTACTGGACCGAGGAAAGCATTCCGCCGGCAGACTACGCGATCGTGCGAGCGACCGCGGACCTTGTGCACAAGGCCGGCTACAAGCTGTTCTGGATCCCGTACTTCAGTGCCCAGGGCATCAGCGAGTGGCGGAAGCTCGGCATCGACGGGACAATGCTCCAGCCCAATTACTTCTTCCCCGCAAAAGCGGATCCCGACCGATTGGCCAAAGCAGCAAGCAAGGCCCTCGCGGCCGGATGCGGCATCGAGATCGAGTTCGACGGCCGGGCCTTCGACTCGCAGGAGCGCCAGGATCGCTTCTGGGCCTACCTCGATGCCGGCGTGAAATACGGCTGGATGAACGATGTCCTCCTCGGCTACTACGAGGGCGGCAACTGCATCAAGCGCTTCGTCGAGACGCCCGGCGACGGCCGCCGGATGTACGACGCCCTCTACCGCTTCCTCAAGGGGACATACGAGCCGTCGGGCCGGACGAAGCTGGCGGAACTGATGACGACGTCCGCGATCAGCCCGCCCGAGCGCAGCGCCGCCGACAACCTCGCGCTCGCGTCGAAAGGCGCCAAGATCACGGGGTGCGCGCGTTCGTCCAACGAGCCGGAGCTGGCCCCGGAGAAGGTCGTCGACGGCGTCGTTTCGGATTATGGCGGCCAGGGCGGGTTCGGTTACTTCCCGATCCCGGGCAGCCTGACAATCGAATTGCCGACGCTCGCGACCGTCTCGCGGACGCAACTGCTCCTGTGGGACCAGGATGATCGTTGGTTCCAGTATCGCATCGAGACCTCGGCCGACGGCAAGGTTTGGACGCCGGCCGTCGACAAGAGCAAGGGCGAGTGGCGAAGCTGGCAGGTCGATCGCTTCCCCCCGCGCGAGGCCCGCTTCATCCGCCTTACCGGCCTGCATAACTCGATCAACACCAACTTTCAGGTCGTCGAGTTTGAGGTCTACGCCAAGTAGCCAGGTAAGGCGGGGTCGAAAGCCGGCAACGCCGGGCGAGACCAGCGGTCTTCGTCGGCCCTCCGCGCAGCGACCCGCGCTTGACCGGCCCCCGACAGGCCCGAGAATACGGCGCGGGTTCAATGACTTTGCGAGCTGTCTCGCCCACCGATGGAGGTTCGTTTGTCATGCAGCATTCGGGAAACGTGATGCGTCTATCCGTTCTGGCTTTCGTGATCGCCTCGCTGGGCGGCCTCGTCGCCGTCCGCGCCGCCGAACCCGCGAACAAGAAGCGCGACCCGATCTATAACGAGAAGGCCGACGCCAGGGCCCAGATCGCCGAGGCCCTCGCCCGCGCCAAGCGCGACAACAAGCGCGCCCTCCTGATGTGGGGCGGCAACTGGTGCAAATGGTGTTACCGGCTCCATGATGTCTTCGAGCAGGACAAAGCGGTCCGCGAAACACTCCGGCGCTCCTACGAACTCGTCCTCATCGATTTCAACGCGAACCCGGGTCTCGGTGCCGGGTATCAGATTGAGCGAAGCTTTCCTTACCTGACCGTGCTCGACGCCGACGGCAAGCTGCTCAAGAATCAGAGCACCGGCGAGTTTGAGGTCGGCGACAAACACGACCCCGCGAAGGTGCTGGCGTTTCTGAACGAGTGGAAGCCGGCGGGGCCGCCGTCAGGCCGATCGTTGGCGGAGCAGCAGGCGATCCTCCGGAAGGAGGTGCAGCGAAGCAAACCCGACTACATCGTCTACGTCCCTCGCAGCCTCGACGGCTCCCCCCCCGGCCTGCACCTCGAGCACTTCCTCGTCTTCGCGGGCCCCGACGGCTCGCT
>CAZMVY010000124.1:0-6659 GCA_964569765.1 uncultured Planctomycetales bacterium | reverse complement strand
CGCCAACCGGATCCTCTTCACGAAATCCACCGACCACGGCGTCACATGGTCTGAGCCGAGCCACGTCGTCGGCCCGCGGACGCCCGACGATCCCACGCACATGGCAAGCTGGGCCTTCCCGATGGTGTCGAAATCCGGCCGCATCTACGTGATTTACAACCAGAACCAAGGCAACGGCGGCTGGATCCAGATGCACACCGGCACGATGGACGGTCTCTACTCCGACGACAACGGCGCCACTTGGTCCAAGCCGCAGAACATCCCCATGCCCAGGAGCCCCTACGACGACCCGACCGGCAAGATTCCCGGCGAGTGGATCGTCTGGCAGATCCCGATGCGCGACCTGAAGGGCGGGTACTTCGTCGGCTACACGCACTGGGTCAACCGCGCCGTGGCCGCGCTCAAGAAGGTCGAGTCCTGGACGCAGATCGAGTCGGTCGTCGAGTTCATGCGTTTCGAGAACATCGACGAGAACCCCGAGCCGAAGGACCTCCGCGTGAAGTACTCCGCATGGGGCGATCAGGCGCTGCGCGTGCCGCACTTCATGTACCCGCTCTGCAGCATCGCGCAGGAGCCGAGTCTCGTCCGCCTGCCCGACAAGCGCCTCTTCTGCGTCATGCGCACCAACAGCGGCTACATCTGGTACAGCATCTCCACCGACGACGGCCAGACCTGGTGCAACCCCCGCCCGCTCCTCCGCAAAGACCACGGCCTGCCGATCCTTCAGCCCGTCGGCTGTTGCCCGATATACCAGCTTGCCGACGGCCGTTACGTCCTGCTCCACCACAACAACCGCGGCGACATCGTCAAGAAACCCGAGGCCACCTCCGGCCCGCGCCGACCGGCCTTCATCGCCCTCGGCGAGTTCCGCCCCGGCGCCGATCAGCCGATCTGGTTCAGCGAGTCGAAGCAGCTCATGGATACCGACGGTTTCCGCGCCGACGGCACGCCGCCCGTCGAGGGCAGGCACGGCAGCACGGACATCGGCGTCTATTCGAGCTTCACTACCCGCGACGGGGTCAACGTCCTATGGCATCCCGACCGCAAGACCTTCCTCGTGGGCAAGAAGATCACGCCGGAGTTCCTCGCGGACCTGAAGGTGCCGGAGAGGTGATCGTCATGAAACCGCATCGTCTCGTCATCGTTATCTTTTCGCTGCTTCCGGCCGTGCCGCTCGCGGCGGCCGAGTTGCCGCTCCCCGATTGCCTCTCGACGGCCCGCCGGCCGCCGGGCGTGTCGCGCCAGTTGACGACGTTCAACCCGGAGAAGCGTACCAAGACGAAGCTGCTGCCCAGGGGCGAACGCGTCACGATCGGCGAGGTGAAGGGGGCCGGGTACATCTCGCGGATGTGGCTGACGTTCCCGGGCTGGTTCTTCCGGCATTGGGACACCGCCGCGCCGGTCGATCCGACGATCCTCAAGGGCGTGATCCTCCGCATCTACTGGGATGGCGCGAAGACGCCGGGCGTCGAATCGCCGGCCGGCGACTTCTTCGGCGCCGGGCAGTGCGAGTACAACTCCTTCGCATCGCGCTTCATCGGCACGAGCAGCGGCGGGTTCTTCTCCTATTGGCCGATGCCGTACGCGAAGGGGTTTCGCGTCGAGATCGAGAACCGCCATCCGACGAACGTCGTCGACGTCTTCGTCAACATCAATTATCAGCAACTCGACGCCATGCCCGCCGGCGCGAGCTACTTCTGCACACAGTACCGAACCGGCCGGCGCAAAGGCGACGAGCCGGCGCTGATCCTTCAGGCGGAAGGCGCGGGCCACTACGCGGGCGTCATGCTCGCGATGCAGGGCGAGCCGCTGCACTATCTGTCGTTTCTGGAGGCGCCCGAGTACATCTACATCGACGACGCCTGGGAGAAGCCGCGGATCGTGGGCACCGGGCTTGAGGACTACTTCAACGGCGGGTGGTACTTCCGCGAGGGCGAGTTCGCCGGCCCGCTGCACGGCGTGCCGCTGAAGGATCCCCTGCGGTCGATGGTGACGATGTATCGGCTGCATGATCAGGATGCGATCGCCTTCGACCGGCGAATCCGGATCGAGTTCGTGAACCCCTGGCATCCGGAGCGGCTCAAGCCATACTGGTACTCGTCGGTGGCGTACTGGTATAGCCGCTCGCCGGCGCCGCCCCAGCCGCCGCTGCCCGATCACGCCGGCGTGATGCAGCAGTACCGCTTTCGCGACCGCGACCACGTCTCGATCCCGTAGCGCGGGCTTCGCCCGCAGCCCGGCACGGGGGGCGGGTGTCTCGCCTGCCTTCGGAATGCTCGCGGGCCGCGTTGCAGCATCTTGATCGATTGGAGCGATAACCGTATGGATCATCGAGCGTCTCAAGCGCTCGCTGGAATGCCTTCGTCTCTTCGCGGTGTAGACGACTGCCCCGCGCGTCACGGGTGCCGGGCTGCGCTTACGAAGAATGCAGCGCCCTCCTCTGATTCGCGAGCGACGTCCGGCAGCCGTTGAACGAATAAGTAGCGTATGTTCGAGTCATCGTAGTTGTAGCGGGGGATTGCCGCGGCATCCTCGTCCGGCCTGCAGAACAGTCCGGCCGCGAGTGCGTCGATACTTGGCTTGATGAAGTTTTCGATGTCCAACGGTTGGCTGCCATGCGCTCGAGGATGAAAGGCGAAGCCAACGGACACCGAATACAGGAGTTTGGAATCCCAGGGCGTGTCGCCTCGTGATTGCCTCGCGGTGTCGGCAACGCGTCGCTTCCATTCGATGAGCCTTCGTTTGCCCGTATCTGTTGTGGGCACGGAATTCGCCACCACGCCCGAACCGGAAACAGCGAGGCATTTCACGGGCGATTCAAAGCGGATCACCCTTATGGCCCATCGTCCGATCGGTTGCTCCGACAAGACGAGGTTCATAGCTCGGGCCTTGATCCGCGAACGCACGAAAGAACGCGCCACCCCCTGACCTTGCCCTTGGAGTACCCGCCGCCGGAATCGGCCCGCCGGCCACCAGCCGCTTCCGAGTAGCATCGACCTAAGGTTCAGTCCTTCCAGCGTCCTGGCCCCCAGGAGAAGCAGGTCGCCCTTCTCCGCGAACACCACCTCATCGATTGTGAACGCAGCTCCCACCCGCACGATCGCGAAGCCCACGCTCCGCGTGATCCGTTGCCCGTTCGCCATCACGAACGTGAGATCCTTCTTCTCCCTTTCGATTCCGATCTTCTCGAGCGTGGCCTCGGGAATCCACGTGCATTCGCTTCCACTGTCCACCAGCACCTTCTGGACTACGGCAAACCTCGTCCGCCGGCCCGGATTCTCGACTCTGCAATTGATATGAAACGTTCCCATACCCTCATGATTATCCTCCCGTACGCCCGTCGGTCAACACCGCTGTTCAGAGAGTTGTGTAGGGTCCGCTGTGCGGACCGATACCTGTCGTGTCAATCGGATTCTGCCGCCGGCGCCGGCAGGCGCCGCTCGATCTCGGCGAGTGGTAGGGTCCGCCGTGCGGACGGAACACGCTCAATCGAACTCTGCCGCCGGCGCCGGCAGGTGGCGCCGGATCTCGGCGAGCCGGTAGCCGAAGCCGGGCCCGGTGATCGTGGACAGATCCACTTCACCGTGGCACCTGCGGTAGAGGCCCGGGTGAACCGCGGCCTCGGCCGCCGACGCGTCGGGGTAGAACTGCATCGCGTTCGTCTCCACGCCCATGATCGTTCCGACATGCGCTGCCAGCAGGCAGTGGGGGATTTGCGCGAGCATCGGATTCGTGAGGTCCTGCACCATGAGCGTCATGCCGTGCGCCTTGGCCCAGCACGCACTGAGCAGAGCACCCGTCTGCGTCTTGCACGTCTTGAGCGCGACGCCCGTCCAGCCGAGTTCGCGGCCCAGCCGGATCAATCGCCAGTCGTGCGCGCTCTCATCCAGGAAGAGCGGTTTCCGCGCCGAGACGCTGTGCACGTCGATCGGGTTGGCCTCCAGGTCGTACGGGAACGGTTGCTCCACGTACAGGATCATGCCGTACGTGCGCGGATGCTCGCCAAGCAATCGGTCGAGGATCTCGTTCACATACGCCGGGTCGGTCACGGTGCAGTTGAAGTCCGCCGTGAGCCACTCCGCGCCGTGAGCGATGGCGATCTCACCCACGCGGACCAGCCGCTGGTAGTCCCACGCCGCGTCGTTGCCCCGCAGCTTCACCTTGAGGCACTTCAGCCCGTCCCGCGCGATCCAGTCGGCCAGCAGGACGGGATAGCCGTCGCTCGGCTCGGCCCCGCTGAGCTCCGAAGCATCCAGCGGATCGAGCCCGCCCACCAGGTGCCAGGCCCGCAACCGCTTCGCCGGGCGCGAAACCAGGTATTCTCCTGGGAATCGCCCGGAAAACGATACCCGCGCGCGTACGTCCGGCTCGATGAACGCCTCGAGCGAGCGGTTCAGGAACGCGGCATCGTACGTTTCATACACCGGCCGGCCGTGCAGCATGCCGTAGGCATCGTGCAGCGCGATGTCGAATGCCGAGCAGCACACCAGCGCTGCCAGCCAGGGCATCTCCTCTGCGCGAGGCCCGTATTTGCGGTTGGCCTCCGCGAGCAAAGTCGGCAGAACCTGCTGCTGAAAGTCGTAGCCGATCTCAATCGGGTGCCCGCTGCACGGGAACTGCGCCCATGCCCTCGTCAGGGCGATGCAGAACTGTCGAAGTGCCCGGTGCCTTTGCTCGTAGGACAGGCGGCTCGGCCAGACCCACTGCACGCTCAGCGGCGTCTCGCCCCAACCCTCGGCGGTGCGTCCCCCGGCGTCGGCCACCGTGATTCGCGCCCGCGCGCACGTGACGTGCGTGAGCGTCTCGGGGCCGAACTTCAGCGGCACGCGCGTCTCGACGGGCAGAAAATAGAGCGATGCGCCGACGACGCGGACATCCGTAGGCTTGCTCATCTCGGTTCCCCGGGGCTTGGGGCGGCCGCCGCGCCCTGTTTATTTTCGCCGGCGTGTTCCGTCTCCTCCGCGAGCATCCGGCCGCCGGTCTCCGGCGCGAAGAGAATGACCACCAGCCCCAGCAGGTACACCGTCGCGATCGTCAGCACGCCCTTGCGGTAGTCGCCGCCGAACGCGCTGACCAGCCATCCCGTGCCCAGGACGCCGAAGCCGGTGAGCACGCGCCCGATGTTGTAGCAGAAGCCCTGCCCCGAGGCCCGGATCCGCGTCGGATACAGCTCCGGCAGGAACTTCGGCAGCCATCCGAAGAACGCCGAGACGAACACTCCCGCCATCGCCGCCATGACGATCATTCGCACGCTGAAGTGGGTGTTGAGCGCAAACAGCGCGAAGACGGTTCCCCACGCGGCGACGCACAGCAGACGCCACGATCGGCGGTTTCCGAGCCAGCCCGCCAGCAGGCCGCCCAGGAACCCGCCGACCATTTGTCCGTAGGATTGCCACTCCGAAACCCGCGCCTTGCCCGACCCCTGGAATGCCGTCCCCTCGGTGATCTGGTCCACGTACGTCGCCAGCCACAGGAACGCACCCCATGTGCCCAGCAGGGCGACGGTGGAGAGCAGGCTGCCCACGATCGTGGATCGGCGGTAGGCCGGTGCGAACAGGTCGGAGATCGAGGAAGGTTCTTTTCGGGCGCGCGACTCGCGCCACTTCGTCGGTTCCGGCACAAGCGCGATCACGGGCAGGCTGAGGATCGCGATGAAAAATCCCATCCCGATCACCCATCGCCACGTATAGTTCTCGTCGAGCATGAAACGCGAGTACTTCGCGGCAATGAAGAAGCCCACATTGGCCGCCGCCCCGATCAATCCTGCGAGAAGGGCCCGGCGTTTCTCGGGCCAGGTCTCGACGATCAGCGCCACGCACAGCGGCCACGTGCCGCCCAGCCCCATCGCGCCCACGAACCGGCACGCGATGAAGTGCGACCAGTGCGTCGAGAGGGCGGAAAGGCCCGTGAATGTGGCGTAGAGCGTGACGGAGACGAGCATGGACCGGACGCGGCCGAAGCGGTCGCCCATCCGCCCGAAGAGCACGCCGCCGGCCGCCGCCCCCCACATCCACATCGCGAGCGACAGGCTGAAGAACGGCCCGACCGAGGTATCGATGTCTCGGGTGACGGCGCTCACCTGTCCCAGTACGTCCGCCGCCGTCGACGGACTCAGGCCGGCGGTCTGGGCCTTCAACTCGTTGGCTTTGGAGACGAGGTCTGCGATGCCGGGAATGAGATCCTTGAGCGCCTGGCGGCTCATGATGGCGTAGACGCCCTGTTCTACGCCGTCAAAGCCCCAGGCCATCAGCGCGGCGGCCAGCGCCAGCCAGCGATAGAACGGCTTTGCCTTGTAAGGATCCGCTGGCGATCGTGGGGCAGTCACATCAGCCCTCGCCGGTTTTTCGGATGAAACGGCTGCGGCAAAGAAACCGTGCGTACTACATCAGAGCCGAATCCGATCGTCAAGCAACGTGCTTCGACAACGGCCGCCGGCGCGCCCCGGACGGGGCGCCGGGCCGCAGCAGCGGGAAGCGAGGCTTTTCTGCGTAACGGACTATTGCCTGATCGGCATCGGGTACGGCTTCCCGACGACTGCACGGGCGAACGCGCCGCTTGACACGGGTAGCGGCCTTGGACATAATGCCTCCGTGTGTGGACCTCGGGGCGATTAGCTCAGTTGGCTAGAGCGTACGGATCACACCCGTAAGGTCACAGGT
>CAZMVY010000123.1:0-14453 GCA_964569765.1 uncultured Planctomycetales bacterium | reverse complement strand
CGCGTTCGGCCTGCCCCCGCTGCTCAAGGCCGCTCTGCCGCTGAGTCTGGGGCCCCGCATCCTGGTCGCGGGCCTGCTGACGTTTCCGTTCGGCTTTCTCATGGGTATGCCCTTCCCCCTGGGGCTGCGGCGAGCGGCGGCGGACAATCGCGGCGCCCCCGTATCGGCTCTGTGGGGAATCAACGGGGTGGCGTCCGTGGTAGGTTCGATCGGGGGAATGATGCTGGCCGTGGCCGCCGGCTTTACGAGCGTATTCCTGGCCGGCGCCGCCTGTTACGCCGTAGCGTGGCTCGCCCGGCCGCGATAGCACAAGTGTCTTACGCAGAGCCCTGCGTGAGGTTCGCCATCAAACGCCCGGCCTGCCGCTCAGCCGAGCGTGCTGATGCCGAAGGTGGCCAGGGCCTGCTCCTCGGTTTCATGAAGATCAAGGAGCTTATCGAGCCGACTGATCTCAAAGACCCGGCGCAGCTCCGGCCGCAGCCCGCACAACACCACCCTACCCTTGATGGCGGCAGCCTTCTTGTGGAGCGTGATCAGCACGCCGAGCGCGGACGACGAAAGGAACTTCACATCCGAGAAGTCCACGACGATCTTCGTGAGCGCACGCGTGTCGACCAGATCGTACAACGCCTCGCCGATCTGCTGCACCTGAAGCGCGTCGAGAATCGACGACGTGCGGAAGTTCACCACGGTGACGTCACGGATCGGGTGAATGAGCAGGTGCGATGATCCGGCCATGATCGTCCTTTCGTCGTCGTTTGAGGTCGGGTCACTCGGTAGTTCAGGAGGATTGTACGGTTCGGCGGTCAGGATTCAATCCCCGGCGGCACGTCCGAGACCGAACGCGGCCGAGTCGGAGGCGGACGGCACCGGGCCGTCGCGATGAGGCACAAACCGGACGCAGATTACGGCGGCGGCACGCCAAGATGGCGACAAATCAGGCGAGCCAGGAACTCGTCGATCTCGCGATGACGAGGAACCGTGCTCTGGCGAGTGCGATCAGCCAGATGGATGTATCGCGAGTGCTCCGCGCCCTCGCCAAGAAGGGCGCAGCCTGCGACTCGATGTGCTTGATGAGATCGCGGCGTTTCACGCGTGGATTCTTTCGCGAACCATCTTCGTTTTCGGCAGATGCCGAAGATCCACAGGCTTAAGCATGAGACGAATGGCGTTCCGAAGGTTCACTCGGGCCTCTGCGAGCGTACGCCCCTGTGCCAGCGCGCCCGGGATGTCCTCACACCGCGCTACCCACCACTTGTCCCGTTTCAGATATGTCGCCGCGTACGTCCTCATACCAATAGCGTAGCAACGGTCCGCCCCGGGCGCAAGCTCGTCGCCCTTTCGCTTTTTCGCTTTTCCGCTTTGACCCGGTACAATTGCTTCATGGCATTGCCCGTGGTCGCAATCGTCGGCCGGCCCAATGTCGGGAAAAGCTCGCTGCTGAACTGTCTCGCCAAGAAACGGATCAGCATCGTCGACCCGACTGCCGGCGTCACGCGCGACCGCGTCAGCGTCATCCTCGATGTAAATGACGTCTACTTCGAGCTGGTCGACACCGGCGGCTACGGCATCGAAGACCGTGATGGCCTCACGCAGCACGTGGAGGCCCAGATCGAGTTCGCCGTCGCCGCCGCCGCGCTCGTGCTGTTCGTCGTAGACGCACACGAGGGCGTAACGCCGCTCGACCGGCGCGTGGCGGAGCTGCTGCGGCGTCGAAGCGTCGATGTAATCCTCGTCGCCAACAAGGCCGACACACCGCAGGACGCCCTGTTGATCGGCGAATTGAGCCGCCTGGGCTTCGGCGAGCCGCTGCCGGTATCCGCTCTCCACCTTCGCGGCCGTGCCGAACTCATGGAGCGGATTCTGGGGCGGATCCGCCCGCTCGCCGGCGAGCGGCCGCCCGATCCCGTGCTCAAGCTGGCGATCGTCGGCAAGCGAAACGCGGGCAAGAGCACGTTCATCAACTGTCTCGCGGGCGAGGAACGGGTGATCGTCAGCGAGGTTCCGGGCACGACCCGCGACTCGATCGACGTGCGGTTCGAGAAGGACGGCCAGCTCTACGTGGCCATCGACACGGCGGGCGTCCGCAAAGAGCGGAAGATCGCCGACGCCGTTGAGTTCTACGGCTTCACGCGGGCCGAGCGATCGATCCGCCGCGCCGACGTCGTGCTCTTCTTCCTGGACGCCACCGTGCCCGTCGGCGAGGTGGACAGGCGGCTCGCCGGGTACATCGTCGAGCAGCACAAGCCCTGCATCCTGGTCGTGAACAAGTGGGACCTGGCCAAGGACCGCGCCGATACGGAGCAATACGGCGAGTACCTGACGAAGGCATTGCCGAATCTGGACTACGCACCGGTCGCATTCGTCACGGCAAGCGAGGCCCGTAACGTCCAGTCCGTCCTCGACCTGGCGAAGGCGCTGCACAAGCAGGCGGCGATCCGCATCCCGACGCGGCGACTTAATGAGGCGCTCATGGAGGTCGTCTCTCTGCGCGGCCCGTCGCCTCGGCACGGCACCGCCCGGCCGAAGGTCTACTACGGTACGCAGGTCGGCGTGTGCCCGCCCACGCTCGTGCTCTTTGTCAACAATCCCTCGCTGATCCGGCCCGAGTACCAGCGATTCCTGCTGAACCAGTTGCGGGAGCGCTTGCCCTTCGCGGAAGTGCCGATACGATTGTTATTGCGGGCCCGCCACGGAAGATTGCGGCCGGACAGGGCCGGGGGGCAGCCGGCGCCCGGCCGCGAGATGCGGGACGCGAACGAGGACGCCGAGGCCGATCATGAGCATTGAGTTCCACTGCGATCACTGTTCCAAGCTCATCCGTGCTCCGAGCGAGGCTGCCGGCCGGCGCGGCAAGTGCCCGTACTGCCAGCAAAGCGTCTATGTCCCGACGCCTGCCGAGCAGATCGAGGAGATTCCCCTCGCGCCGCTCGATACGGAAGAGGAACGCGAGCGGCAACGCCTCGAACGCGAATCGCGCCAGGCCGAGCGGGAGATCCTCGCCGACCGGCGGCCGCCGATGGATCGTGCCGGTGCGAGTCCGACGGCCCCTCCCGAAACCGCCATGCCTGAGAGGAACCCCGGTGCCGACGACGTCGAGGAAATGGTCGTCGACTACCTTCTGCTCATGCGGAACTCGGAGCTGGTGCAGGCGGAATCCGTCCTGGCCGATCTGCGCAAATCCAGGGCCGCCGCACTGGAGGTTGTCAATCGCCTCGCCGCAGATGCGGTTCCACCCGCGGCCCTGGCAGGCGTGCCCCCCGGGGTTTACCAAGGGTTTCTGAAGAACCTCCGCGCCCAGTTGCGATAGGCGATACGGTGTGCGGCGCCATCCGCGCCGTCCCTTTTCCCCGGCAGAACTACTGAACCACGCGATGTGTACGACCGGGATCACAATCGGGCCATGACAGCTCTGCACTGCACCGGCGAACCGCTTACTTCGCGATAGACAGCCGCCAGCACGGCGCGGTCGGCCCGACGGAAGTCCTCGGCTCGCACCGTGATCACGAGGCCCGCCATATCCATCACGCCCGGGCTGAAGAGCATCCGGGCTTCGTCCTCGAGGAAGTAACAGCGCGGCCGGTGTACCGCGCGAGGAAAGAGCACGGCCGCCCATTGGCCGCCCTCATAGCGGCAAAGCAGGTTCAGCAGGGGTTCGTCCTCTGCCCGGCCACCCCGCAACCCCGCCACGATCGCACGGATCGCCCCGGCCACCCCCTCCGCCTGGCCCCCGGCCACAGCAAAGACGCATCGTGTCGCATCCCGCTCGTCGTCGGCATCGATCAGGAGCCGCACGCGTGCGCCGCGCGGCCCTCTTGCCTCGGCGACGCACCGGCCCGCATCGAGATCGCTCTCGATCGGCACTTGGCCGGCCGGGGCCGCCTGGAAGTGCTGGTGGTCCGGCGCGGATGCCCCGCATCGCGGGCCGTTGTAGAACATCGTCCAGCCGTCGCCGAGTTGCCGCGACAGATCAAGGAACGCGTCGAGGCCAGCCTCGATCCCCTGGGGAACGTGCTCCTCGTGTACGACGGTCAGATGACCCGGCACAATCGGCGCCGGGTTCGTCAACAGGATGTAGCGGCCCGCGCGCAACCCCTCCTGCTCCGGCGGCGAGTTTGCAGCGCAGAGAAAGCACGGCCGTTTCGCGATCGACGCCGCGTCCACTTTCGCCAGGCTGCTCGCGGCGCGCCCGGGGTTGAACTGTACGATGACCGGCCAGGCATTCAGGTCCACCCGCTTCGTTTCGACCCGCGCGAGAGACGCAACGCCCTGCGCTAACCGCGGCCACACCACCTGCTGCCGGCCCAGCAGCGCCCGGCAGCGCCCCCCGAGCGTGGAGAGGTCTGCGCCCGCCGCGAACGGTCGAAGCCGTTCGATGTCGATAAGCTTGCTATCCCACATGCCGGTGGAGCTGCTGGCGGGCCATGACCTCGATCGTGCGCAGGCGGTCCTTATACGTGTCGTACCGGTTGGCCACATCGATCGGAAGCGCGGCATCCGTGTTGCCCTCCCACCGCCGACACAGGTAGATCGGATCGTAGATCCGCCCCATCTCGTACAAGCGGGTGATCCGCAGTACCATGGCGTAGTCCTCACCGTAGCTCACGTTCGGCATGAGGATCGACCGGAAGACCGCGGTATCAAACGCCCGCGGCGCTCCCGCCCCGTTGACCCGCAGCAGATTGTTCCGCCCGTTGTCATGCGACCATTCGCGGTGATCGATCACGCCGGGCGGCAGTTCTTCGAGCTGGAAGTTCACCATCCGGTAGGAACCGACGACCATCGCGTACGGCCCCTCCTCGAGCAGATCGACGATCTGCTGCAGCGTGTTCGCGGTCGCGTACAGATCATCTGAATCGAGCTGCACCGCGTAGCGCCCGCAGTGTTCGCTCAGAACGGCATGATTCCAGCAGCCACCGATCCCCAGATCCGTCCGCTCGGGAATCAGGTGGTGCACGTTCGAATGCCGCGCGGCAAGCTCCGTGAGAATGCGGGTCGTTCCGTCCGTGGAGTGATTGTCCGTCACGATCAGATTGAACGGAAAGTCGGTCTTCTGCTCCAGTACCGAGCGAACGGCGTCGGTGATCGTCTTCTCGCGGTTGCGAACCGGGATGATGACGCTCGCCTTGACCGGAAAGGTCGTCCGCGGAACCGGTACGGGCGTAAACTTCGGTTCGAGATACGCACCGAGACGGCGCAGGTGGTCCGTCACCACGCGCTCCATCTCGCGCTGCACGTCGTAGTTCCGTGGATCAACGTAATCGAACTGCTTCTCGCCTGTCGGCCGGACATCGGGATGATCCATCGTGTACAGGAACTCGGCGATGCGCAACGGAAGCTGCTTCAGCGACATCTTCAGCCGGAGCTCGTAGAACCCCGCCCACTGCGTATCCCCAAGCGGCCCGTACCGATCCAGCGCCTCGAACGCCGCCCGACGCGAGATCGCGACGGCCGGGCCGAAGTCGAACGCGTCGCGGATGCTGCCGAGCTGGTAGTCGATAGTCGGGTGATCGCTGAGCCGGCCGTTCTTCCTCTCGCGGTAGTCGGAGTACACCCACCCCGCGCCCGTGTCGGCCAGTACGGCCGCAAAACGGTGGAACGCGTCCGGCGCAAATTCAATCTCCGCATCGGGCGCGGTCCAGAGGATGTTGTTGGTCCGCACGGCCGCCAGCGCGAGCATCACCGATTCGCCCGCCAGCGGCCGCTCCGCCGAAAGCACATGGACCTTCGGGTCCGGCGAAGGCACCGCCTGCGGGCAGATCACGATCACCTGCTGAACCAGCGGGTGGTCCAATAACTCCCCGAACGCTTCATCCGCAACAAAACGGCTTCGCGGCCACACGACGGCAAACATCGGCACCTCAAACGACGCAACCAGGGCTCATCCGCTATGGCGCCATACTCTACCCGAAACCGCCGGAGCGGCAAGCGCCTTGAAAAACTTCCTCCGAACGATTCTGATGAACACGCGCGTGGCAACGCACGCAACGCGGAGGTGGCACACGATCAACAGGCAGGGACCGGTTGCTGACCGACAGCCCCGACGCACGGCTCCAACAGGCAGGGAGGGTCGGGGCGCATCACGCCCGCCGGCCGAGGACGTCGCCTTGGCCGGCATCATCCTCTGCGCCGGTCGCGGCTCCCGCATGGGCAATACGGCGAAACACAAGGTATGCCTGCCGGTGGCCGGCCGGCCGGCCGTCGTGCGGCTGATTGACACCCTTCGCGCGGATGGGGTGGATCCGATCATCGTCGTCGTCGGCCACCGGGCCGGTGACGTGGTCGAGACGGTGGGTGCCGCCCACCCTCATGTAACCTTCGTTTACCAGCGGGATCGGTTGGGCACCGGACACGCCGCGCGCATCGGCATCGAGGCGCTCTGCCGCATGGGCTACGACGGTCTTGTGCTCATTACCATGGGCGACAAGTGGTTCGAACGCGGGACGATTCGCAATGCGCGGAGACGGTTCCTCGAATCCGGCGCGGAACTCCTCGTGGTCAGCACGCCCCGACCCCCCGGCGGCTCAGCGGGCCGCTTTGTTCACCTGCCCGGGCGCGGCATCGTCGGCGTCGTCGAGCGGCGGGACATTGAGCGAGACCGCATCCTGCGCGATTGGCTCGCGATGGCGGCCCGCAGCAGGATCCTCTCGCGCGGTATGTTACGCCGCGCCGGCCTGAAGCGCATCCGTCCGGCAGCCAAGCTCTGGCGGGCTCTTGGAACCCTCGCACGCTTCGCACGCGGCGGCGGCAGCGTCCGCGCCTTCGAACTGACGCAGGCAATCCACGAGGCCGGCATCGGCCTCCACGTCGGGGGTACCCTTCTCGGTCCCGACGAGGTGGAACGCCACAGCCCCACGATCAATCAGTCCGTCTACATCGGAAGAACATCCGTTCTTCGCGACGCCCTCCGTCGCATCGGGCGCGCCAATGCGCAGGACGAATACTACATCACTGACATCGTGCAGATCATCGGCGCCCCGGCGGATGCCTCCGCCGCGAAACCCGCCCCGCGAGTCGTGGAGTATCGGCTTCGCGGCCCGGATGAGGCAATGGCCTTCAACACCCGCGCCGAGCTCGAACGCATCGAGGCACGCGTCCGCCGCGAGGAACAGGCCGCCGGCGATCGGGGACGTGTGGACGAGAGACTTGCCCGGACCATGCGCACCCCCGACGCCTGGCTCGACCTCCTGCGGGCCGAATCCCCAGGGGGCAGACGGCTCGTCATCCGGACGTACGGCGTCGGCGGCCCCCTGGTGCCGGAACGGCTGCGCGCGCTGCGAAAGGTCGTGCGGCTCTTCGCCCGGACCTACGGTCGCGATCGACGCTGCTTCCTCGTCCGAGCCCCTGGCCGGGTGAACCTCATGGGCCGTCACATCGACCACCAGGGCGGCTTCGTGCATGCCATGGCGCTGGATCGCGAGATCATCATGGCCGTCGCCCCGCGCACGGACGACGTGCTTCACCTGGTCAACACGGACGCCGTGGCGTTCCCACGCCGCGAACTGGTAATCGGCGACTGGTGCGACGCGATGGCCGACCGCGACTGGCTGTCCTTCGTCGACGGCGAAGCGGTCCGCACGCACCTTTCCGCCACCGCTGGAGACTGGAGCAACTACGTCCTCGCCGCCGTGCTCTTTCAACAGCACCGTCATCCGCACCGCCGGCTCCACGGCATGGACGTGGCCGTAAACGGCAATGTGCCCATGGCCGCCGGCCTTTCGAGCAGCTCTGCGGTGGTCGTGGCGTCCATGGAGGCGATTTCGGCCGTGAACGGCATTTCCGGCGAGCCGGCGGACCTCGTCACATGGTGCGGGCAGGCCGAGTGGTTCGTCGGCTCGCGCGGCGGCAGCGCGGACCATGCAGCGATCCGCCTGGGCCGCGCCGGCTGCGCCGCCCGCATGGAGTTCCATCCGTTCCGCCTCTCGCGGTACGTACCGATCCCGCCCGAGGCGGCCGTGCTCATTGCCTACAGCGGCCAGCACGCCGTCAAAAGCGCCGGCGCCCGCGACCGCTTCAACGAGCGGGTCGCCTGCTACCGCCTCGGCATGCTTCTCCTTCAGCGACAGCACCCGCGCCTGGCATCCACGCTGCAATACGTCCGCGACCTCGCACCGCACCGGCTCGGCGTCGAACCTGCCGAGGTCTGGAAGGTCCTCGCCGCGCTCCCCGAACGAATCACCCGCCGTGAGATCCTGCGCCGGCTCGGCCCCGGGCTCGCGGCGCAGGCCGAACGGATCTTCTCCTCGCATTCCGATCCCGGCGCGTACACGATCCGCGACGTGGTTGCGTTCGGCATCGGCGAATGCGAGCGGGCCCGCATCGCCGCCGAATACCTGGAGCAGGCCGACCTCGGCGCCTTCGGCGAACTCATGCTCATCTCGCACGACGGCGACCGCGTGACCCGCCGGCTGGCCGGTCCCGCCGCAGGCGGCAACGGCTCCGCCGAGAACACGCTGGCCACGCCGCTCTACCGGCTGGCCGGCGCCTACGCGTGCAGCACGGAGAGGATCGACGAACTCGTGGATATCGCGCGCGTGACCCGCGGCGTCTACGGCGCCCAGCTCGCCGGCGCGGGCCTCGGCGGGTGCGTCATGATTCTGGCGAAGCGTTCGGCCGTCCATCGCGTCAAGGCCGTGCTCGCCGCCGAGTATTACCGTCCGCACGGCATGGTGCCCGCCGTTTGGGAAGTGCGATCCGTCTCCGGCGGCGGCATCATTCGGCCGACCTGATCGCCTCGCGCAGTTTCCGCTCCGCCTCCGCGGTCCAGTAGCCGCACTCGAGCTGGAAGAACACCGACGTATACGGCAACGTCATCCTGGTCTTGAGGATGAGGATGCGAAACGTTGCGCCGGCCTGATCGAGCCTGGCGATGATCTCCTCGTGAGGAATGAAGCTCACGGGCCGTTCCGCCAGCAACTTCGTCAGCTTCTCCCGATAGCTCGTGATGCCCGGTGCATGCTCCTCGCTCACGTGCCGCAGCTCCGAGTCCGCGAAAACGATCGGGCGCACATGTTTCGCCTTGTCCAGCGCGGCCAGCACCGCCTTCACGACTTTCAGTTGCTCGGCGCCCGTCGCGACCGTCTCGATCCCGGCGCAACTCTGCGCCGGATACGCCGCGTCCGCGACGACGATCCAGTTTCGATGCCCCAGCAGCGGCAGTTCCTTCGACAGCTTGTCCCGCCAGTTCATGATCCCGCGCCTCCAGTCCGGGCGATCGTCCCATCCATGCTGCGCCCGCCATCCGGTTATTGTATCGGGCGATGCCGAAACGCATAAGCACCCGGTCGCGGTTCGTGCGCGGCCACCGTGTGCTTCCCGGCCCCGGCGGCCGTCCGCTTCGTCAGTGAACATGTTCCGCTTTCGGCTCGCGCGACATAAGGTCGGCAATCGCCTCGCGGGGCGGCCGGCCCTCAAACAGGACGCGGTGCGCTGCTTCGGTAATCGGCATCTCGACGCCATACCGTTGCGCCAGGGCCATCACGCTGCGCGTCGTGGCAATGCCCTCGATCACCGAATTCGTGGCCGTCTGCACCTCGCGCGGGCTCCTGCCGCGGCCGATCTGCTCGCCGGCCGACCGGTTGCGGCCGACCGGCGAGATGCACGTTGTCACCAGATCGCCCAGCCCGGCCAGACCCGCGAACGTCTCGCGCGACGCCCCCATCGCCACACCGAGCCGCGTGATCTCCACAAGCCCGCGCGTCAGCAGGGCGGCCTTGCAGTTGTCTCCGGCGCCAAGGCCGTCAATAATGCCCGCGGCCAACGCGATTACGTTCTTCGTCGCCCCGGCCAACTCCACCCCCACCACGTCCGGGTTGGTGTAGACACGGAACCACGGCGTCGCAAACATCCGCTGGACGCGCTCCGCCAGTCCGGCATCGGCACCGGCGACCACCACGGCCGTCGGAAGCCGCCGAGCCACCTCAGGGGCGATGCACGGCCCCGAGAGCACGGCAATGGACGCTACCGGAACAGCCAGCACATCGGCGATGATCTGCGAGGGGCGCAGAAGCGTGTCGTTCTCAATGCCCTTCGTGATACTGCAGATCGGCAAACCGCCGGGCACGTGCGGCCGCAGCCGGCTCCAGACCCCCCGCACAAACTGGCATGGCACGGCGGAGACAAGCATCTCGGCATCCGCCACGCAGTCGTCCTCGCCGGTCACACGAACCTTGGAAGGAATGGGCACACCAGGCATGTAGCGGGGATTCTCCCGCCGCCGCGCCACGTCGGCCATGTAGGCGGCCTGGTAGCCCCACCAGGTCACATCGAATCCGTTGGCATCGAGCAGAAGGGCACACAAAGTCCCCATCGCCCCGTCGCCGACAATCGTCACACGTTCGCGCACGCCAGAGACTCCGAAACGGGAATGCTACCGCCGTACCGCAGGACCTGCCCGCGCGAATCCCATCTGCTCTGTGCGTGGAGAGGCCGCTCCGCCTCGCCCGGCCGGCCCCTGGATCCTGCCTGGGGCGGGGCGTCAGCGCCCGCGGGCGAACTCAGCCTTTGCTCGTGGATCGCTGTGAAGTTGATCCAGCCGCTGTGCCAGGTCATCGGCCAGCGGCTTGGCCTGCTGTCGCTCAAACGGAGATGTACGGTCTACGAGCATCTTCGCCCAGGCATCGCTCTTGGTCGGAACATGGTCCTTGAAGACGTTCGCCAGGCTGTTGACGGATCGTGCCTGCGGCCCGGCCGCTGCGCCGCCTCCGTGCGTGGAACGTGCCCCGGCCGTCGGGGTACCGACCAGTCCGGCCCGGAAGCCTTCCATGTCGCGGATCACCTTGTCCACAAACGCAGGACGATCCTTCTTCGGCGTTCTCACGTATTCCTGGGACGCCTTCACGAACTTGTCCTTTCCTATTTCGAATACGGCGTCCACAAGCTGTTGCCGTTCGATGAACGACATCTGCGCCAGCGCCTGGCTCATGTCCTCAAACCGCTCCGGCGTGCTGTAGGTCCGGACCACGTCGGCCAGAAACTCCTCCCGCCTGTCGACCGGCAGGCTGGCGAACCCGCGCGGGTGCCCGAGATAGTCGCACACCTGTTTGACCGTTGCCACCTTCAGATCGGGCTTCGCCGGCGCCACCAGCACCTGGAAGGCCCAGACTCCAAGAACAACGACCACAAGGCCGGCCGAACCGATGAGCAACGCCTTCTTTGTGTTCGGCGACAATTCCCAGCGCGGCGCGCGGCCCCTGCGGGGTTCTCGCCCGGTCTTTTTGCTCGACGCCATTCGAAGCAGGCTCCTTCCTGGTACGCATCAGGGACCGGTCGTCAGCGGATCCTTGTAGTTGTCCGCCTGAACGTGAAAGTCCGTGTACAGCGCCATCCACGAGCCGCTGCGCTGCGGGCCGCCGTGGAATGGCTTAAAGTCGAAGACAATCCGCGCGGCCGCCGCCCCCATGCCCAGACCGTGCGCTTTGCTCGTAAGCACATCGCGACCGACCTTCTTCCCGTTGAAGAGGTACTCCCACCCATAGCTGGTTCCCGCCCCCTCAAAGTAGGTGGGCTTCGTGTAGCGCGGGTCGTCCATCGCATTGGTGTCCGCCGGGCAGCGGAACACGTCGCGCGACCCGCTCACCTCCCGCCGAAGCGCCTCGTGTATAGCGATGCCCGTCGGATGCCCATCCTTGTCCACCGGCCAGTTCGGTTTTCCGTCGGCGTCCAGCGGCCAATAGGGGCATTCGGGATAGGTCTCGTTGTGCACACTCAGGTACGCCTGGAGGGCCTGCCCGATGCTGTGGAGGTTCGTCCCGCACACGGTCCGCTTGCTGATCCGACGTGCCGCCGACATCGCCGGCACTGTAATCGTGCACAACAGCACGATCATGGACGCCACTACGAGCAGCTCAATCAGGGTAAAGCCGAGTCGTCGGAAACGGTTCACTGTGCCTGGCTCCCGAAACCTCCCCCGCCGGTGCTTCCCTGCCGCCATGGCAACCTCCCATTTCGATGATCCCAACCTTCCACTCGCTGCGTCAGACGTAAGACCGCGCCGTCATCAACAGCCCCTGTTGGGTCCATCCATGACGCCCTATGTCTAGCCTGCCCGAAAGGTTATGTCAAGGGCCGCTCGCCTGGTCCGGGCATCGCCGACCCTCACGTCACCCGTCTGCGAGACGCGAACGTCTCTGTCCCGGCGCGGGAGCAGGCGGCGCTTCCGGGAAGGCCTTCCGGTGAGTTGCAGGCCCCGCCCGGCCCCCGTACACTTCCGCCGGGCTTTGACGCTCGTGCATGATGGTGGTTCAATGAGGCTCGCATACTTCGATTGTTTCAGCGGCGCCAGCGGCGATATGATCGTCGGGGCGTGCATCGACGCGGGCGTGCCGCTGGAAACCATCCGCGCAGCACTGGCCGGCCTCCGCGTGACGGGCTATACGCTCCAAGCCGCGAGGGTTCGCAAGCAGGGGCTGGCGGCCACGCAGTTCCGCGTCACTGTCGATCCGGCGGCCGACAAGCCGCATCGCCACCTCCACCATATCCGCCAGCTCATAGAGGACGGCTCGCTCAAGCCCGCCGTCAGGACATGGGCGATCCAGGTCTTTACGCGTCTCGCCGAGGCGGAGGCTGCCGCCCACGGCACCAGCATGGAACACGTTCACTTCCACGAGGTCGGGGCCATCGACGCCATCGTCGACATCGTCGGCGCCTGCGCGGCCCTGGATGCCCTGGGAATCGACGAGGTCCGCTGCTCGCCCATCCCGACGGGCCACGGCACGATCACCTGCGAGCACGGCGTTCTGCCGGTACCGGCGCCGGGTACGGCCGCCCTGCTCAAGGGCGTACCCCTTGCCGAGTGCGATGAACCGGGTGAACTGACGACGCCGACGGGCGCTGCCCTGTTGACGACCCTGGCGACGGCCTACGGCCCCATGCCCGCCATGACGATCGAATCCATCGGCTACGGTGCGGGCCAACGCGAGGGAAAGACCCGGCCGAATCTGCTTCGGCTGCTCGTAGGGCGGACCGGGACCTCCGCCGAGGCCGATCAGATCGCCGTCCTGGAGGCGAACGTGGACGACTGCACGCCCGAGACGGTGGCCTACGCCGTGGAAAAACTTCTCGCCGCCGGTGCGCTCGACGCCTTCTGCACGCCGATATATATGAAAAAGGGGCGCCCGGCCGTGATGGTCTCCGTGCTCGCGGAACCGGCGCGACGGCAGGAACTCGAGGCGATCCTTTTTGCAGAGACCTCGACATTCGGCATCCGCAGCTACCGCGCGGAACGCCGAAAGCTCGGCCGCTCGTACACCGAGGTGGATACGCCGTATGGCCGTATCCGCCTCAAGGTGGGCCGGCACGGCGACAAGGTCGTCAGCGTCTCGCCCGAATACGAGGACTGCCGCGCCGCCGCCGAGCGCACCGGCGTGCCGCTCCGCGAGATCATGACCGCCGCACTCCGGGCGATACCGCGGTAGTGCCGCTCCCGTCGGGCAACCCGCGCGAGGCGAGCGGTCATGGAGAGTACGATTCACAGAATCGATGCGGCGGTATGGGCCGACGACGCGCCCCGCCGGCGGGATTGAGGAGAACCGCTTCGTGTTGGAACCGCTCGTGACGGTGATCGCCGCAGGCCCGACGGAGCGCACGTACGCTCTCTATGCGCTGATGGCGTGCGCGATCGTCCTGCTCACGATCTCGGTTCACCGCCGACGCCGGGAAGGGTTTGGAAACCTCCCGAAGAACCCTCCTCGCAAAGAGCGGAACGACGACTTCGTCGCCCGGCAGGCGATCAAGGATGACATGCAGGCGCTCCTTGTGGAGTTGCAGGACCTCTCGCGCAAGATCAACGCGCAGATCGACACCCGCTTCGCGAAGCTCGAAGCGGCAATCGCGGATGCCGACCGCCGCATCGAGGCCCTTCAACGGCTTTCCCGCGCGGCCCGGGGCGAGCCGGTCGTGGACGTGACGATCGGCAACGAAGCACCGGGCGGCTCGCCTCCCGATCCGCCGCCGGCCTCCGCCGCACCGGCTCACCCGCCGATCCGACACGCCGCCGTGTACGATCTCGCCGACACGGGCAAGTCCCCTGTGGAGATCGCGCAGGCATTGGGCCGCACACCCGGCGAAATCGAACTTATCCTCGCCTTGCGGCCCCGCAAATAGGCGGTGCATTTGCGCGACGCGGCAGCCGCCGCCCCATCACCACCGTGACTCGCGACGCCCAAGACGTCTTTGAAGGCCTTGCAGTCTTCCCGAACGGGAATAGCGGCGGGGCGAACTTACCGGACAAGACGAATCCGACTGACGTACGCCCCGGCGGACGGCGCGTACGGCGCCGTAATCACCGACGAACCCTCGTATGCCACCGGTTGCAGGATCAGGCCCTTGTCGCCGTTCACACTGCCAGTCAAGTCCACCGCCAGAATACGCCCGAAGCCTATACCCACGACGGCGAACTGCGCATTGGCCCCGTGGCTTGTCACGGTCGTGTGCATGAAGAAGCCGACTACATC
>CAZMVY010000122.1:0-14558 GCA_964569765.1 uncultured Planctomycetales bacterium | reverse complement strand
CGGGGGGTGGGCGGCCCTGATACTGGTCTTGTTCGGCCTGCAATGGGTGGGCCTCGGGTGGCTGGCCGAAGTGCGACTGGCGACGGCCCCCCCGGGTATAAGACAGTACGGCATCGCCGAACGCATCGGCGACCGCAGCACGGAGCCCCGACAGGATGACCGAGCCGCCGACCATTCCCTCCGTTCATGAACTCGACGCCGCTGCGACCGGCCCCGGTCCGCAGCCCCCTGCGGCCGGCGCACCGGCGGGCGAGGATTCCGTGCGTCCGCTCTACGCCGTGGCCGTCACGGTTGCCGTGACGTTCTCCGTCGTCGCCGCACTCATCCTCCAGACCTCCCCCACGCTCAGCCCGAACGATACGTCGCGGTGGAACGCCGTCTGGGCCATGCTCGAGACCGGGCGATGCTCCTGGGTCGGCAACGGGCCCTGGTGGACGATCGACCGATGTACCTATGACCCCGCGGATACGAAGGAGCAGATCCTTCGCGCACGCTGGTATTCGAGCAAGCCCTATTTCATGCAGGTGCTTCTGGCGGGCGTCGCGTGGCCGATCTGCCGGCTCGCGCACCTGGATGTCAAGGAACACCTGAACATCGTCGGGCGGGCGGTGCTGATCCTTTTCAATGCCGTGCCGCTGGCGATCTTTCTCGCCTTCTTCGGCCGGTGGCTGGTCCGGTTGCGCACCGGCGGCTTCGCGTTCGCGTACAGCCTGATCGCGGCGGCGGCGGGCACCTACCTGACCGCGTACTGCATCACGCTCAACAACCACGTCCCGGCGGCCATCTGCGCGTTCTTCTCGCTCTACGCGCTGTTCGGGATCTCCACCCGCGGGGCGGAGGCTTCATGGGGCTGGTTCGCGATGGCGGGTTTCTTCGGCGGGATGGCGGCGGCGTTCGATGCCCCGGCGACAGCGATCTTCGGCCTGGGTTTCGCCTACGTGGTCTTGCTCTTCGTCCGGCAGCGGCGCTCGACCAGCCGGAACGCATGGGCGCCGGCGGCGTTTGTCCCAGCGGCGCTGGTGCCGGTGTGCGGCTACTTTCTGTCGAACTACCTGTGCACCGGGCAGTGGCTGTCGTTTCAGTGGAGATTCCCCCAGCACTACGATCCGTACTGGCGGAACCCCACCGGTCTTGACGCGCTGCACGAACCCAAGGGCTTCTATCTGCTTCAGCAGACGTTCGGCCATCACGGGTTTTTCTCCCTCACGCCGATCTTCCTCGTGAGCCTCGTCGGTTTCGTCCGGAATCTGCGGGACCGGCAGCTAGGTCTGCGGCCCATTGCCGCCCTCAGCGCCCTGTCGAGCCTCGCCGTCTTCGCATTCGTCACCTGGAAGACGCACAACTACGGCGGTACCTGCCAGGGCTCGCGGTGGCTGTTCTGGCTGATCCCGATGTGGCTGATCATGTTGCCGGCCGGGGTGGAATGGATCGCGCGCAGGCCCCTCGGCCGATGGGTCGCCGTGCTTCTTCTCGCGGTGTCGGCCTTCTCAATGGCCTACGCCTCGCGGATGCCGTGGTCGCGGTCGTGGCTGCATGAACTCTACGCCGCCGCGGGCATAATCAACTACTGATGCCGTTCTCAGCGCAGTTGCGCGGGCCGCGTCCGGGGGGCTGGCGGCAAGGCTCAACTCGGCGTCTTCGGCACGCCCGGCAGTGACCGGAACGAGACGTGACAGGCGTTGCACGTCGCCGTGATACGATCCATTGTGGCCGTGGCCGCCGAGTAGTTTCGGTCGTTGGCGTTCTGCTTCAGTTGGACGGCTTCCTGCCGCAGCTTCTCGCTCAGGCTCAGAAAGACGCGCCGGTCCTGTTCTTCAATCTGGATGCCCTTGAGCGCCTCCGGAATGTGCGCGGCCGACTTCGCCATCGAGTCCGCCGCCGCGGCGAGCTTGTCCATGTCCGGCTGGAACTTGTTTCCGGCGTAGAGCTCTGCCCGCATCTGCGAGGAGTGCAGGCGGTTCAACTCCAGCATGTCCCGCTGCAAGGCCTCGCCAAACACGGCGTGCAGGGCCGGCGCGCCTGTGTTGGCGAGCCGCTGCTCCGCGGTCGGCTGCACCTGCGGGGCGCATGACAGCGTCAGCAGCATGCCGCCGCCGATGCTGACCATAAGCGCAAGGGCGACCCCGCGCGGGTTCCCGTCACGTTCACGAGCGTTGAACATCCTCGGTCCTCCATGTTTGTTCGACATGGCGCAACCAGCCTCGGATTGCGCGGTTACCGCACTACCCAACATGCTATACGGGATATCGCCAATTGGCGAGCCCGCTTTTCCGAGCCCTTACAGACGGTCGTCCCCCGCGTCCGTCTCCCGGAACCGCCAGAGCGGCGAGAACAACGGCACGCGCACCCGGTCGGCGACGAACTCATCCTTGATCAGGGCGATCCACAGGGCGTCGCAGACGAACCTGGCGCTTCGGTTGCTCTCCACACTGCGGCCCATGCCTTCCAGAATGATCAGGTCGCTGCCCCGCGCCGCCTCATTGCAGGTATCGGAGACGTCAGCCAGGTCGATCAGCGGTGTCCCGCAGCCGGAGGCGACCGTGCGGAGGCGGCCCTCCGCGACGGCGGCGTCGAGAACCGGGTCGGTCGGCCGGAGCTGTGCGATCGCCGCGTCCAGCTCGTCTGCGGTGATGTCGTTGAGCGCGGGCAGGGAGTTTGCCGCCAATGTCACCGTCGCCCCGTCCTGGGCAAGCCGGCGGGCCAGCGGCAGACAGCCGAGGATGGCGTCCGCGCCGGCGTTGTCCACGAAGAACAGCACTCGGCGGTAACGCGGTCCGCGGCAGACGCGCTCGCACCAGGCGTCGAGATCGTCCTCGGGCCACGGTCGCGGCGGGAGGCGGGCCATCGCCTCCTCGAAGTCGTGTCCGTCGTTGTGGTAGCGGGTTGTCGTCGCCTCGCAGCCAAGGTCGAACTCGTTTCCGGCGAAGATTCCGCGGGCCAGGGCCTCCATCTGCTTGTTCTCGGGCAGCCGGTCCAGGCGGCTCACGACGCCGGGATACAGCTCGATGGCCTTGCGGGTCTCCCGGGCCTTGATCTCCGCGAACGGGTCGTCGAAGCCGTGGCGTCTTTGCAGCTCCTGGCGGTATTCGGTGAGCTTGAGCACCGTAAGTCGGCCCCATGCGTCCGGCCGCGCATCGAGGATCTCAAGTCCTCGCAGGTAGTCGTCCAGGAAGGCATCGACACGCGCGTCTCGCCCCGCCGAAGGATCGCACCGAAGCAGCCTTGCGACGGTGTGGATGTGGGTCCGGAAGAGATTCAGCCAGTACGCCCGCGCATGCGGATCGTCCGTAAGGTCCCATTCACAGGCGCGGTAGCCCTGCGGGTCGGCAAGGAGCGATAGAACCGCCACAACGAGCCTCCTGAGCGGACCTCGCCGGTTCCCGCACGCGGCGGATCTCGTGATCCGCCGGCCGCTGAAGGTATAATCGGGTGCGGGCAGGCGAGCCGTTCTCTTATACGCGAACGGCGGCGTTTGGCCCAGGGTCGTCGGGGCGTTCGCCGGATGCCTTTCGCGGCGATCGGATCAAGGTCCGCCGGCCGGCCGGCCGATGGGAGAATCATGGCCTATCTGCGATTTCACGGGGCCGCGCAGGAAGTCACCGGCTCCATGCACCTGCTGGAATGGAACGGGTATCGCGTGGCGCTGGATTGCGGTCTCTTTCAGGGCAAACGCGCCGAGGCTTACCAGAAGAACCTGACCTGGCCGTGCGAGCCGCGCTCGCTGACGGCGGTTGTTCTCAGCCACGCCCACATTGACCACAGCGGCAAGCTGCCGCGGCTCGTGAAGGACGGCTTTGAGGGGCCGATCTTCGCCACGTCCGCGACGCGGGACCTCGCCGAGGTGATGCTTGCCGATTCGGCGCACATCCAGCTCGAAGATACGGCCTACTTCAACAAGAAGCGGGCGAAGCACGGCGAGCGGGCGCTCGAGCCGCTCTATGACGACGACGACGTGCAGCGGACCGTCCGGCTGTTGCGGCCGATGCCTTACGACCAGGCGTTTGACGTGGCGCCGGGTGTGCGGGCGACGTTCCTCGACGCAGGGCATCTGCTCGGCTCGGCGGAGGTCCGCCTGGAGCTGGACGGCGGCGGGCGAGCCGCCACGGTCGTGTATTCGGGCGATCTGGGGAGGTTTCACACGCCCATCCTGCGCGATCCGACGCCGCTGCCGGAGTGCGACTGCCTGATCTGCGAGACGACCTACGGAGGGCGGCGGACCGGGGAACCGAACGAAGTTCGCGGCAAGCTCGCGAAGATTCTGAATGAGACGTTCGACCGCGGAGGCAAGGTGATCGTCCCGGCGTTCGCGGTCGGCCGCACGCAGGCGCTGGTGTACTTCTACCACCAGATGCTCGAAGATGGGACGCTTCACCGCAAGGCGCCGCTTTATATCGACAGCCCGCTGGCCGTCCGTACGACCGACGTGTTCCGGAAGCACACCGAGTGCTACGACCGCGAAGCGACGGCGATGAACTCACACGGCGACATGCTCGACTGCGACCGGTGCGTCTACGTCCAGAACGTGGAGGAGAGCAAGGCCCTGCACGCGAAGCGCGGCCCGCTGATCATCCTTTCCGCCAGCGGCATGTGCGAAACCGGGCGGATCCTTCACCACCTCAAGAACAACTGCGAAGATCCGAAGAACACCATTCTCATCGTCGGCTTCCAGGCGGCGAACACGCTCGGCCGGCGCCTCGTGGAAAAGGCCCCGCAGATCAAGATCTTCGGCGAGATGTACCGGGTGAAGGCCCGCGTGGAGGTGCTCAACGGCCTCAGCTCGCACGCCGACGCGGGCGAGTTGCAGGCGTTGACCGCGTCGCTGGCCGGCCGATGCAGGCAGGTCTTCCTGGTGCACGGCGAGCCGGACCAGAGCGCGGCGTTCCAGGAGTCGATGCGGAAGATGGGTTTTGCCGATGTGAGCATTCCGGCCCCGGGCGACCGCGTCGAAATCGCATAGCCCCTGCCCTTCCCTGCCGGCATACAGCGGACGCAACGGGCGTGCGCCGTTTCGTCCCGGGCAGATCGACGGCGGCCGCGTTTCCTGCGTGGCGGCGCGTGGTATAATCCCTCCTTGTCGGGGACGGTCCGACGCTGGAAGGTCGCCGCCGGGGTGTATCCGTGAGCAACAGGGGCGGGGTCCGTTGCCAGGGCGGACCCGGGCTCTGAATCGCGTCCTGGTCGGACCCCGCCGGTGCGTTCATCGACGGATGAACGCCTGCCGTCAGATGATTCGCCGGAGGAAGTGACAAGCCAAGATGCGCGAGATTTCCGTTGACGTGATTCTGCTGGACTGGGGGGGAACGCTCGCCCGCGTGGCCGCCCAGGAGCAGGCGTGGCGGCGCGGTGCGCAGGCCGCCTGCGACCGGCTGGCCGGCTACGGCTTCCGGCACGCGGACGCCGTCGGCCGGCTCGTCGAGATCATCCACAACGCGGAAGCCGCCGCGCAGCGCGACCCGCGGCACGTCGAGGTGGACGTCCGCGACGTGTTCGCCGCCTGGACGCGGGCCTGCGGCTGGCCGCGGCCCGACGACACGATCCGCGACGAGGCGATCCGGGTCTTCGGCGAGAACTGGGTCGGCTGCCTCGATCCGTACCCGGGCGTCGTCGAGGCGCTTGCGGCGCTCCGCGACCGTGGCTACCGGCTGGGGCTGGCGAGCAACTGCTGGACCCCTTCGCCGTACGTCCACGCCGAGTTGGATCGCCACGGCTTTACGCCCTATCTCCACGGGGTCACGATTTCGTGCGAGGTGGGCTTTCGCAAACCGGCCGCGATCGTCTTTCGCACGGCCCTGAGCCGCACCGTCGGCAACGGCCACGTCCCACCACCGGATCGCGTACTGTTCGTTGGCGATTCGCCGATTCCCGACATCGCCGGCCCGGCGGCGATGGGGATGCGGACGGCCCTCGTTCACAACCCGGAGACGCACTGCCGCCCCGAGGATTTCGCGCGGGTTTCGCCGGACATCCGTGTGGAATCGTTCGCGGACCTGCTCAGCCGGCTGCCCGGCGTTTCGTAGTGCAGCGCCGCGGGAGTCGCGGCCGGCGATCGCCGATGCCCTACGGCCTGGTCTTTCGCGAGCGGCGGCCGAACCCCTTGGCGCCGACCAGCATCAGCATCGCCGCCGCCATCATCGGCGCCGCCCCGGCGCCGCAAGTCAGCGGCAGCGAGCCGGTAGCCTCGGGCGTTTCGCGTGCGGCCTGCGATCCGCTTGCCCCGCCTACGACCACGCTGGTGGCTGCGGTGGTCGAGGCCCCAAGAAAGTCCGTCACGGTGACCTTGGCCGTGAAACTGCCCGCGGTCTGGTACGTGTGACTCGTGCTGCTCGTCAGTGTCGTTTCCGTCGCCCCGTCGCCATAATCCCAGGCGTAGTGATCCACAAGGGTGGTCGCCGGCGACGTTGTGGCCTTGAACGCGACCGTCAGCGGCGGCGAACCGCCCCGCGGGTTCGCCGTGAGCGTTACGCTGAAGGTGGGCGTGGGCCCCGATCCGGCCGGATTCACCGTAACCAGCACGGTCGCCACCGCCGGCAGGCCGGCGCTGTTCGTGACGGTGAGCTTCGCGAGATACTCGCCGACCCTCGTGTACGTATGCTCGATGCTCGCGCCGGCGCCCGAGGTCCCGTCGCCGAAGTCCCATGCATAGGAGACGATCTGTCGTTCCTGCGGGTCGATCGCCCCGCCGCTGAAGAGCACCGTGAGCGGCGCCGGCCCCGCGGCGGGAGAGGCCGTCGCGGAGGCCAGCGGGGCGTTTGGAACGCTCTTGGACTGCACGTTCACCCGCTTGCCCCACGAGTAGAAGTTGTTGGAGTTCTTGACGAAGATGCCGTAGTTCAGGTCCCCGTTGGGCGCGGCGTTGTCGGTGTACGATTGGATCAGGTCGTTGGCTACCACGACGGTGTTGGCGGCCACCTGCTGGCCGACGGCGTACGTCTGGCCGTCCACGGGGGCGAAGTTCAGCGGCCCGACGGAGCGGACGATCAGCACCGTTTCCACGTCCTCCGGCGGATTGGTCCAGGCGTAATGCACCTGATCCGCGACGGAGTTGTCCCGGATCCCGGTGACCGGGCTGGGCCAGATGCGGCCGGCGACGGCGGCCTGGACCGCGCGGGCGGCGTTCACGCGGCCGAACCCGTACATGTCGTTGTGCCCCGTGACCGGATCGTATCCCGCGCCATCGGGGCGGATCTTATCGGCAGTGTGTTCGAGGATGTTGCGGACCTGGGCGGCCGTCAACATCGGATCCACACTGAAGACCAGGGCGGCGCACCCGGCGGCGATCGGGCAGGCGGCCGACGTGCCATTGAAGCCGTTGTGGTAGTAGGGATCGTCGAAGTCCTTCGCGACCGGTGCCGGGTAGCTTGCCGGGTCCGGCGGGTTGTACCCGTGCAGGTCCAGCGGCGTGTATGGGCAGTACGGCCATACCGGGTAGTCTATCGTAAACAGTGGCGGCGCGGGCGGGGGCGGATAGACGATCGTGTAGAACTGGCAGGAGTAATAGAGGGTGGGGTCGGAGAGCATCGCATTGAGATTGCACGGCGGCAGGATCGGGACGCTCGTTACGTCGGTGGTGGTGATATCCGGTTGATAGCAGCTCTCGGAGGTGTAGTCGATTCCGGTTCCGAAGCCGCCGCCGGGGGCGACGATGCTCTGCTGTGGGCCGTAGGAGCTGTAGCAGGTGAGACGATCATCCTTGAGCGTGGCCCCGATGGCCATGACTTCGGGCAATGTCGCGAGGGAGTTGTCCTTGTCGATCCGCGTGGCGCCGTTGCCGGCAGAGAACATCACGAGCACGCCGCGGCCGCCGCGCCCGTTCGTGCTGATATCTTCAATCGCGGTGCGGATCACGTCCGGCATTAATTGCGGAATCGTGAAGCCCCAACTGTTGCTGACGACCTGCGCGCCGTTGGCCTCGGCGAAGTAGAAGGCGTCGGCCATCGCCACGATCGAGGCGTCAAGCATTGCCTCCGCGACAAGCCCGGCCAGGGGCGCCACACCGCGGACACCGATGTTGTTCGCCCGGGCGACGGCCAGGCCGGCCGTGGCCGTCCCGTGCCGGTTCTGGCAGTTGGTCGCGTACGGATAGAGGTCGCAGAGGTTGCACCAGAGGGTCTGCAACAGGTCCGTGCTGGTGCATCCTTCTACGCATGTGATCGTGTTGGAGAGGTCGGGTCGGAAGGGGGACGGATCGTCGGTGTCGTTGACGAAGTTGTAGCGGGCGACGACGTTGTCCACGAGGTCCGGGTGCTTCCAATCGACGGCGTCGTCGAGGATCGCCACGATCGCGTTCTCGCCGAGCGTGGTGCTCCACGCCTCGACGGCCTTCACGTCGGCGCCGGGCTTGCCGCCGGTCTGGCCGCGGTTTTGCAGGTGCCACTGGTAGGGAAAGAACGGGTCGTCGATCTGGTGCACGGTCTTCTCGACGTAGAAGTCGGGGTGGGCGAACTCCGCCAGCCCGGAGGCCAGCGTGGCAGCCGACGTATCCACCGCGTCGGTGCGGGTCTCGTCGGCAAGGCGCAGCACGTACATCTTCACGCCGATGCCCATCGTGCGGACCACCTCGCAACCCTGGCGCTGCGCCAGCTCGCGGACCTGCGCCTCGGTGACGCCGGGCCTGGCCTTGAACACGAATTCGTTCGTCTGCACGAACGGCGAAGTGCCGCCCGGGGACTGGAACAGCCGGCGCGCGGCACGCACGCCGGGTATGGTCCGCAGGATGTTGAGCGTGTGCACATCCGTCGTGCGGACCGTCACCGAGTAGACGGCCCGTTTCTGATTGCAGGCGAACAGGATCGGGCTGACCTCGAAGAAGCCCTCCGCGGCGAGATTGGCCTTCAGTTGCGGCGCGTTGATCGCCATCGGGTCCACCTCGACGAGGAAGTGGTGCTCATCCTGTCGCAGCGCGATCGGCTGGCCTGCCTGGTAGTACACCGCCGCTGCCGCGGCGGAACCGGCTCCCGCCGTCGGCAGCCATCCCAATGCGAAAAGCAGCCCGACCGCGATTCGGTTCCTGCCGGCGCCGCATGCGGGCCGGAACGGATATCGGGCAAACATCATCGTGTGCTCCTTGATGGCAGATCCTCCGGGCAGCCCGGATGGCGGGTTTTCGAAGCCCCGTCCTCCTGCCGCCGGGCAGTGGTGCGGGCCGCCTGCCGGCTGCCCCGGGCCGCGCCTTCAGGCGCTTGCCTGGCGGGTCGCCGCCCGCCTCTGGCCGGACGTCTGTCCTCCCGCCGTCCGCGGCGCGGTCCGACACCCTAATGTTGGCCCCCGCCGGAAGTCCTGTCAACTACTTCGTTGACAGGCCTTTTGGCGGGCCGGATAATCGTCGCGGGAGGTGCGACCCTTGAATGCTGGCGGGCCTGGCGTCGGAGCGCCAGGCCGGATTGACCTGCGCGTGACAGTCCTGAAGGCACCGGGCATGCAACCCCCGAATCGGAATGGAGCCATAACTCATGATGCGTCGATTCTGCTCGCGTGAGCACATCCTGGTCGCGGCCCTCTTGGCGGTTACGCCCTTTCTGTTTGCTCAGCAAGGTTGTCCGATCTTCGGACCCGCTACGTCCGCCTTGAGCCTCGCGGTCAGCGGCCCAACCGCGAACCAGAGCGTCGCCGCCGGTTCACCCGTCAGCCTCATCTACTCCGCGGCGGGAAGCGGCTCCCTCGACATCCGTGCGTTTTACGATCGGGACGGTGTCCCCGGCAGCGGCGACGAGACGTACTTCGCGACGGGGCTGCCGGCCGGCACGAACGTCACTGCCCTGTGGAACACCGCCGGCGTGGCGGCCGGTCTCTACCACCTCGGGGTCTGGGCCTCCGACGGCCTGACCGCCCAGACGGCTTATGCCGTCGGCACGGTCACCGTCCAGCAGCCGTTCAGCATCACGTTTGCGGCCCCGGCGGCGGACATTAACGCCAGCCCCGGTGCCCAGATCGTACTGCGTTTTGGCACATCCCTGCCGGGTCTCTTCTCGTACAGCGCGTTTTACGATCAGGATGGCCGCCCCGGCACCGGCGACGAAACGACGATCGCCGCCGCCTCCGGCAACGGTACCGGCATCATCACTGTTACCTGGAACACCACGAACGTTCCCCCCGGTTCTTATTTCGTCGGCGTCACCGTGACCGAGTCCGTCGCGGGCGGGCGGTCGGGGACGGTGTATGCGACGGGCCGAGCAATCCTGCTCGGGGGCTCGTTCGTCTATGTCATGGAGCCGTCCACGTATATGAGCGCGAACGCGGGCACGCCGGTCGAGATCATCTTCTCCGCCGGCGTTCCTGGCGGTGTCGGCGCGACGCTCGACATCTTCTACGATGTGGACCAGACGTATGACGGAACCGAGCCGACCATCGCGACGGGAGTCAGTCTCGATCGCACGACCCTCCAATGGGACACGACGTCGGTTGCGGACGGCACTTACTACGTCGGTGCCGCGCTGCGCTTTACAAGCCTTGGCGCCCCGGTGGCCGCCTATGCCCCCGGCCGCGTAACGATCATCGGCGGCCAGGGCGGCGGCGAACAGGGCGGCGGCGCCCCGAACACCATCACGGTCACCACCCCGCTTGCCGACACTGTCGTTTTCCAGGGCGCCACGTACACGATCCGCTGGATCACCGGCACGGTGCCGGCCGGGGCCACGGTCTCGCTCTATCGCGATGCCGACGCCAACAACGACCGCAAGCCCGACGGAAATCCCCAACTCATCACCGATAAACTCGCCCCCACCGCCAAACAGTATGACTGGGCCACCACCGGCGTGGCGGGGCAGTTCTTCATCGTCGGCCGGCTGCTGGCCGCCGACGGTACGAAGCTCTATGAGGATGCCTCTCCCGCCCGCCTGTCCGTCCGCCCGCCGTACTTCTGGGTCGGCGAAGTCGGCCAGAGCACACTGCCCGGCGCTGTGCTGCGAGGGTTCAACTTCCAAGATCACGCCGGCAGCGGTTTTGCAAAGGTCGGCGACCTCGATGGCGACCTCGTGGACGACTTCATCGTCGTTGCCCAGTACGCCAAACCGGGCTTGATCAATCCCGCCGGGATCGGCGAGGGCGAGGCCTACCTGATCTTCGGAAACAAGAACGGTCGTTTGGTCGGCACCTTCGACCTGAACCGCACCGGCGCCAAGCCGTATCCGGTCATGGACCCGTTCGCCCCTGCGACCGCCGTGCCGGCCCCAAGCCCGACGGACGGTCTGGACCAGGGTGTCCTGTTCACCGGCGTGGCGCTGCGGCCGGGCTCAAGCGTCTCGACCGGCATTACGTCGGTCTGTGCGGTGCCCGACATGGATGGCGACGGCGTGGACGAGCTGGCCTTCGGCATCCCCAAGCTGGACAGCCTCTCGTTGCTCTATCAGGGCATCAGGACGGGCTACGAGGGCATGCTCGAAAACGACGGGCAGTTCCTCCGCGGCGGCGTCGTTATCGTCAGCAGCCGCAACCAGATGATTCACAGCAGCAACAGGATGGTAAACTCCCGCGCCGCGCTCAACCGCGACGGCAACCGCGTGATTCGACTCCAGGAGGTCGGCCAGGCCACGGAACTCGGCTACTGCGTGGCGACCTGCAACTCGGACATCTCCTGCTCCAACGCGCCGTGTTTCGGGCAGGCCTTCCGGGATACGAACGGCGACAGCAAATGCGACGATTACGATCGTAGCGCGTGGAGGAAGGGTTTCTACCTTGCGAGCGATCCGGCACCGTACACATTGAATCCGCAGTTGGCTGATGTTCGGACGTGGTGCCCGGTGTCGCCGGCGCTGGCTCCTGTCACGGGCCTGTACACGGATGTGGCGGACATCGAGCCGTACGGCTGCCGCATCCTGGGGCAGGCGGTGGAGGACGGTACCCCGCCGGATGCCCGGTTTGGCCTGACGGTCTCCGCCATTCGCTCGGCCACTGGCCCGCAGTTTGTGCTGATCTCTGCCCCGAACCAGTCCGCGACGACGACGGACATCCCGGACCTGCCGGCGAACCGCCCGGGCGCCGGATTAGTCTATCAGTTGAAGACTACGAACTACTGGGATGCCAGTGACACCACCCCGATCACCGTTGCCCGTCCGCACCAGTACGTGATCCGCACCGGCGGGTATTTCACCGGCTATGATACGGTCCCGACCGGCACGGCCGCCGATGTCATCCGGCGTCCGATCTCAGTGGTCGGCGCGTCGGCCGGCGCCGGCATCTCGGTCGTCCAGGCGATCCCGGACTTCAACAACGACACCCTGATGGACTTCATTGTCGGCTCGCCGAACGAAAACGCCGGCGCGGGCGCGGCCTATATCGTCTTCCGGCGGGCGCTGGAGGCGGAGGGCAATTACTTCCTTGAGAAAATGGCCCTGGATCCGTCCGACCCAGAACGGTTGAACGGCGTGTACATCCGCGGCGAGGCGGGCTACAAGTTCGGCGAGGTCTTCGCGGGCGGCGGCGACTTCAACGGCGACGGCAAACCCGACGTCGTCTTCGGCATCCCCTATTACCCCGACCCCGCCAATTCCGGCAAGGTCGTCGGGGCCGCGCTGATCGTCTTCGGCGGAAACGACCTCGTCAGCCCCACCGGCGGGTTCCACATCGCCGACCTGGTGAACAGCGGGCGCGCGACGATTCTGGTCGGCGCCAATGACGGCGACCTGGCCGGGTTCAACGTGGCCGCGGCCGGCGACGTAGATGGCGACGGGAAGGATGACCTCCTGATCGCCGCGCCCGGCGCCAGCCCGCGACTGCCGGACGGCACCACCATCGGGCTGGATTTCAACGGCGACGGCAAGCCCGACGACCTTACGAACAGCGGCTACGCGACCGACCTCACCGGGGCCGGGATCGTCTATGTTGTGCTCGGCAGCAACAGCCTGATCGGCAGGGTCAAGCTGGCGGACATCGGCAAGGCTTCGCTTCGCGGGGTGGCCCTCGTGGGGCGCTCCGCCGGCGACGCCCTCGGCGGCGGCATTGACGCGCTCGGCATGGGTATCCGTTCCCGCGGGCTTTCGGCGGCGGGCGATGTCGATGCCGACAAGAAGGGTGACATCCTGATCGGGGCGATGATGGCCAGCCCGAACGGAAAGACGCGTGCCGGGGAGGCGTACCTGATCTACGGTGGCTTTATCAAGCCGTGATGGGGCGTTCTGTTATGAGGCGTATGCTCCCCTCGCGGCGGGCGTGTTGACAGAGAGGCCGAGCGCCGGGCTATCGGTCGTCGGTCGGATCGCGCGGAGGCGGTTCGGCAGGTCCGAAAAAGTACTCGAACGGGGCCGACGATGATGAATTCGCGAAACGCGCTTGAAAACGGGCCGGCACGTTGCGAAGATAAGGCAAGGGTCATCGGGTCTCCACAAAGCAAACATTCTTGGCGAGGGGGAAGCCTCGGAGGAGCATCGGTTATGTCGCGAGTGTTGCCTATGCATCGCATCAACTGGGCGCTGCTCGGTCTGGTCGCGCTGACGCCGCTTTTTACAGGCCAGAGCGGCTGTCCGCTTTTCCTTCCGTCCACCCCGAGCGGGGGGCAGGCCGTCACGCCGCCTTCGGATGCCGGCAAGACAACGCCCCCGGCCAACGCAGCGCCCAACGTGTCGTTCACCTCGCCCGCGCCGGGCGCGAGCTTCGGCGTCGGGGACGCCGTGCGGATCGCCTTCGATGCCGGCGACGCGGAGAATGACTTCACCTACGACCTCGTCTACGACAACGACGGCACGATGAACGGCAACGAGATCCGCATCGAAAGCCGTTCCCAGAAGGGTTCCTCGGCCGTCGTCACAATGTGGGACACCACGGGTCTGCCCGTCGGCACGTACTACATCGGCGTCATCGTGATCGACAACGCCGGAAACACCGATACGCAGTTCGTCGGGCCGATCATCCTCTCGGGGGAGCCGACGCTTCTCGTTACGGCGCCGGCGGCCGCCATCTCCGCGAAGGCGGGCGACGCGGTGACAATTCAGTTCGTTGCGAACGTCCCCGCGGGCGATGCGACCATTGATGTTTTCTACGACACGGACAGCAACTTTGCCAACGGCGTCGTCTACATCGCCCAGGGCCTGAGCAAGTCCGCCACGTCGCAGGTGTGGAACACGGCCGGCGTGGCCAATGGCACGTACTACGTCGGGGCCTCGATCGTCACGAGTACCGGCCGGACTGCCCGCTATGCGCCCGGTTGGGTCACCATCGGCTCGACCGGCGGTGGCACCTCGACCGGCGGTGGTACGAGCGATCTCGACATCCGGCTTACGCAGCCTGCCAGCGGCGTGATGATGGTCCCCGTCGGCGCACAGGTGCTGATCGAGTTCCGCGGCATCGATCCGAAGGGCACGGCGACGATCGATCTGTTCTACGTGGAGGCCACGAATGTCACGACCACGCTGCCGCTCTATACGGGTAAGGAACCGCTGATCGCCGGCGGCCTGCCTGTTACCCAGACCACCTATTCGTGGACGGTTCCGCAGACGATCTCGACCGGGGTGTCGTACTTCATCGGCGCCTCGATCGGCCGCAGCAGCACCGAACGCAAGGCGGCCTGGGCCCCGGGCAAGGTCTTCGTCCGGACGGGCGATGCAACCGGCGGCGGTGGGGGCGGTGGC
>CAZMVY010000121.1:0-14865 GCA_964569765.1 uncultured Planctomycetales bacterium | reverse complement strand
TGCGCTGCAAAGACGGTCCATTTCCGGATCCGTACCTTGCGCAGCATGTCTCCGACGGAACCCACAAGATGCTCGCCTACCTGGTCATGCTGATGGACCCCGAACCGCCCACTTTCCTCTGCATCGAAGAGCCAGAAAACGGGCTGCACCCCAAGCTGATGCAGGTGCTCGTGGAGGAGCTGCGGTCTTTCACCCGTGGTGCGCTATCTAAGTCCAGACGAACAGCTCAAGTTCTCGTCTCCTCGCATTCAGCCTACCTCGTGGATGCACTGCACGCCGACGAGCTCTGGGTCATGCAGCGCGGCCGGGACGGCTTCGCCGGCGTGGACCGCGCGGACCGGCTCCAGGGAATTCCCGAGTTCATTCGCGAGGGCTCGACGCTGGGGAGCCTCTGGTTCGAGGACCAGTTCGGCAAAGGGAACCCCTGATGCGCTTCGAGGTCTACGTGGAGGAGCCCAGCATGAAGGAGGCGCTCGAAGGGGTGCTCCCGCGGATCCTGGGGGCCGACCATGAACACCGCGTTCACGCATTCAGAGGCAAGGCCGAGTTGCTGCGCGAGATCCCAAGGAGGCTGAGAGCCTATGCCTCCTGGCTGCCGCCCGATTGGCGTGTGGTGATCCTGGTCGATGCGGACCGGGACGACTGCCGGTTGCTCAAGGCGAGGCTCCTTTGCGCCGCTCGCGAAGCGGGGCTGGAAGACCGCGTGCTCTGCCGGATCGTCGTCGAAGAGCTCGAGGCCTGGTACTTTGGTGACATCGAGGCGCTGCGCACAGCCTACCCGCGGCTGCCAGCGAGTCTGGGGGCGAAGGCCACCTTCCGCAACCCGGACGCCATCGCCGGAGGGACGTGGGAAGCCCTGGACCGGGAGTTGAAGCGCGCGGGCTACCGGGAAGGCCTGGCCAAGTTCGCCGCGGCGCAAGCGATCGCTCCCCACCTGGACCCCGAGCGGAACCGCTCACGCAGCTTCCAGGTCTTCCGGGACGGCGTCCGGCGCATGGCAGGCAGCCAACCGTGATCCTCGCTGTCGGCGACTGGTACCTCAGCGTGGACCATTCCGAGGTCTGCCAGATCGTCGCCCTCGACTCGCTCTGGGGCGAGCAGAGCTGCCTGGCGTGGCTGCCTCGTCGTGATGCGGTCGTCCGGGTGTCCCCGAGCCGGCTGCAGGAGCTGGAGCGAATCCCCCAGACCCCGCATCAGCTCGCCTATGTGACCGCGGCGGCCCGCATCGCCGATGCGCTCGAGCGGGACGCGCTCGTGGCGCCGATCCAGACCTCGGTCATCCCGCTGCCCCACCAGCTCCACGCCCTGTCCCGGGCAATGGCCGGCGACCGGATCCGCTATCTGCTGGCCGACGAGGTCGGCCTGGGCAAGACCATCGAGGCCGGGCTCATCCTGCGGGAGCTGAAGATCCGGGGACTCGTTCGCCGGACCCTGGTCGTCGCGCCGGCCGGGCTCGTCACCCAGTGGGTGAGCGAGCTGCGCACCCACTTCGACGAGGACTTCCGCCTGGTCATCCCAGGCGACTTCTCCGCCTGGCGGCAGATCGCCGCCGTGGAGGACGGCGAGAACCTCTGGCGCCTCCACGACCAGGTGGTCTGCCCGGTGGACTCGGTCAAGCCACTCGACAGCCGGCGCGGCTGGAGCTCCCAGCAGGTAGCCCGCTACAACCAGGAGCGCCTCGAGAACCTGGTCACGGCCGGCTGGGACCTCGTCATCGTCGACGAGGCCCACCGACTTGGCGGGAGCACCGAGCAGGTGGCGCGCTACCGGCTGGGCGAGGCGCTGGCCCAGGCCGCGCCCTACCTCCTCCTGCTGTCGGCCACTCCGCACCAGGGCAAGACCGACGCGTTCCGGCGACTGCTCGGCCTCCTCGACCACGAGGCGTTCCCGAGCGACGAGGTGGTCTGCCAGCAGACCGTCGCGCCCTACGTCATCCGCACCGAGAAGCGCCAGGCCATCGACGCCGAGGGCAACCCCCTCTTCCAGCCCCGACACACCCAGCTCGTGCATGTCGACTGGGCGGCCGGGTACCAGGACCAGAAGGTCATGTACGACGCGGTCACGGACTACGTCCGCGAGGGGTACGACCAGGCGCGGCGCAGCAAGAAGGCGGCCGTCGGCTTCCTGATGATCCTCATGCAGCGGCTGGTGACCTCGAGCACGCGGGCCATCCGCACGGCCCTGGAGCGACGTCTCCAGGTGCTGAAGCTGCCCGAGGGTCAGCTCAGCCTCTTCCCGGAGGACGTGGGCGAGCAGTGGGCCGGGCTGGACTCCCAGGAGCAGATGGAGTCGCTCCTGTCGAGCCGGCTCAAGGGCCTGAAGAACGAGCGGGCCGAGGTGGAGCTCCTGCTCTCCGCAGCACGAAGATGCGAGGCCAGGGGCCCGGACGTGAAGGCCCAGGCGCTCCTCGACTCCATCCACCGCCTGCAGCGGGAGGAGGGGGACGCAGACCTGAAGGTCCTGGTGTTCACCGAGTTCGTGCCGACCCAGCAGATGCTCGCGGAGTTCCTGGGCAATCGCGGCTTCTCGGTGGTCTGCCTGAATGGGTCGCTGGACCTCGACCAGCGGCGCGCGGTCCAGCGAGCCTTTGCAGAAGAGGCGCGGGTGCTCGTCTCCACGGACGCCGGTGGGGAAGGGCTCAACCTCCAGTTCTGCCACGTCGTGTTCAACTACGCCCTGCCCTGGAACCCGAGGAAGCTGGAGCAACGGATCGGCCGCGTGGACCGGATCGGGCAGACCCATGTGGTCCGGGCGCAGAACCTCGCGCTCGAGGGCACCGTCGAGCTGCGGGTGCGTGAGGTGCTGGAGGAGAAGCTCGAGCGCATCCTCGAGGAGTTCGGCGTCGATAAGCTTGCCGACGTCCTCGACTCGGAAGAAGGCGGGGTCGATTTCGACGACCTCTACATGTCGGCCGTGCTGACGCCCGCGGAGGCTGAAGCCCGCGCCACCGAGCTGGCCGAGCGGGTCCGGGAGCGAGCCCAGGCAGCCCGGGATGGCTCCAAGCTCCTCGGCGCCACGTCGAGCCTGGACCCGGCCGCAGCCCTGAGGGTCGCCGAGGGGCAGGTTCCCTACTGGACCGAGCGGATGACCGTAGCGTACCTGCGTTCCCGTTCTTCGGACGGTGGCTCGGCGGAAGCGGACGAGGTCGGCTACCGGCTGAGCTGGCCCGGGGGAGCCACCCACACGCGTGCGGTCTTCGCTCGTCGCGATGCAGAGCTGAACGGCACGACGCTCCTCACCCTGGAGCATCCGGAGATCCGGTCGCTCGTGGCTCGTCTGCCCGTGTTCGCCCCGGGGCAGCCCTTGCTCGGCATCGTGCTCGACGGCATCTCGGAGCGGGTGACCGGGACGTGGTCGCTCTGGAAGATCGCGCTGCGCACTGCGGAGAGCAGGTCGTCGCGCATCCTCCCGCTCTTCGGGAGCGAGGATGGCCGGGTGCTGGCGCCGACGTCTCGTGCCATCCTGGACCGGCTGGTCGAGATCGACCAGGGGGCGGTCCCCATCGTCCCGTATGCTTGCCGCGGGGAGGAGGCCCGGGCCCGGTACGACGTCTCCCGGGCTCAGGCCGAGGCGCAGGGACGATCCCTCTTCGAGGAGCTCATGGCCGCACAGCGCGAGAGGCTCGAACGCGAGCGGGAGAAGGCACAGCGGGCGTTCACCGCACGGCGACGGGCGGTCGGACGCATCGGCCTGCCGCAGGTGCGCAAGCACCGATTGAGCGAGATCGAGAAGGACGAGGCGGATTCCTCGGCGAGGTTGAAAGCGATGGCCGATGTCCTCCCGGAGCTGACCGCGCTGGTCCTGGTGCAGGTGCTCCCCGTCGGGAGTGCCACATGACCGGGCTACATCCACCCCGCGAGCACGGCCTCGGCTGGCGTGCGCCCATCCTGGAGCACTTCAGCCCGGAGATCGCCCAGGCGACCCGGCTGACCGTCGTGGCCGATCCGGACCTGCTGCTCACCGAGCAGGAGGTCCTCGACGAGCTGCGGGAGCGCGGCTTCGGGCTGGTGCCCTTCGATGCCCACGTCGCGTTCCGGTACGCCTACGAGAGCCGCTATCGTCGCCACTGGGACCGTGGGGACCGGACCAACCTGGTGGTGGTGCTGCGCACCCCGCAAGAGGACGTCAGCGGCCTCCCGTTCGACCTGCTGGAGCGGGCCCGACGCAACGATCGCTGCCTGCGCTTCGCGATCGCGGAGCTGTTCCCCAAGCTCGCGCCTCAGGTCGTCGCCGAGCTGGACCGGTCCGACTTCGACGCGCTATACGAGGCGCAGCGACAGCAAGAGTCCGGTCCGCTGGGCATCAACGACACCCGGGACTTCGTCCTTCGGCACGTCTTCGATGTCGCGCCCGAGCTGATCAAGAAGCCTGCAAACCTGCTGCACGTGCTCCTGCGCCGCCACTACTGCGGACGGAATTTTCCGCCTTCACTGGATGAGCGTTTCATCCACCAGCTCGTGAAGAGTGGGCGGTGGTCCGACTGGCCGCTCGAGCAGATCGTGCCCAACCGGGCGGCGTTCCTCGGGTTCTTGCAGGAGCGCTGGCCGCTCTTCCTGCGGCAGCGGGCCGCGCCGGCCGAGGGCGTCCAGGAGCCCATGGCCCCGTACGGGCTACGGTTCCCGGGGCCGATCGACCTCCCCTTCGACCACGACGATGTCTGGGTCTACATCGACACCTTGTTCCTGGAAGGGCACCTCGCGCCGACCGATCGGGTGGCCCGCGAGGAGGTTGCCGAGCCATGGATGCTGGTCGGCGTGGCCGCCGAGGATGACGCCGCAGGCGCGCTCGAGCGGGTCACCCGTCTGGCGGAGCGCGTGGAGCAGGAGCTGCCTGCACCGGGCGCCGACCATCGGGCCTGGAGCGAGTACTCCCGCGTCTGGGCCGAGTGGGTCGCGGCGCGGTGGCAGCACGCGGATCAGTTGCCGCCAGCGACGGCGGTCTCGTGGGAGAGGCTCCACGACACCATCGAGGCGGCCTTCGCGGCCTGGGTCGCGGACCACTACGCCTCCCTGCACAACCTGTCGTTCGTGAAGCGGCCCGTGATGGTCCACCACGTCCCCCATCACCTGGCGCGGGGCTTCACGCCGACCGGCGCGGGGCCGACGAAGCGGCATGCGTTGCTGGTCGTGGACGGGCTCGCCCTCGACCAGTGGGTGCCGGTCCGCAATGCCCTGCGAGAGCAGCTCGCGGCGGATGTCCGCCTCGAGGAGGACGTGGCCTTCGCCTGGATCCCGACGCTCACCGGCGTCTCCCGACAAGCGATCTTCGCCGGCCAGCCGCCCTTCCTGTTCGAGAAGAGCCTGGGCGGGACGTCCAAGGAGAAGGACCACTGGCAGCGCTTCTGGGGCGAGCGCGGCGCCAGCCGGGCGGAGATCGGCTACGCGTGCCAGGCCAAGCAGGAGCCGGACGTGGCGTTCTTCGACCGCGTCCAGAGCCTCGTGGAGCATCCGCAGATGCGGCTGCTCGGCCTGGTCATCGGCACCGTGGACCAGTCGATGCACGGTATCGTGACCGGGACGCGTGGTCTGCACAGCCTCGTGCGGGACTGGGCCCGCAGCGGCGCGCTGGCGAGGATGATCGAGGCGCTGCTCGCAGCAGGCTACGAGGTCTTCCTCACGGCGGACCACGGCAACATCGAGGGCACCGGCCTGGGCAAACCCGACGTCGGTGCCGTGGCCGATGAGCGTGGCCAGCGGGTGCACGTGTTCGCCGACGAGCTGACCCGGGAAGCAGTGCACGAGCAGTTCCCCGGCAGCCTCCCCTGGTCGCCCATCGGCCTGCCGGAGACGTACCTCGCGCTGCTGGCGCCGGGCCGGATGGCCTTCATCCCCGAAGGCAAGAGGGCCGTGAGCCACGGCGGCATCGCCCTGGAGGAGGTGCTCGTGCCCTTCGTGCGGATCCAGAGGACAGCCGGATGACCACACGACGCAACATCGGCCTCGATCGGCGGATCGACCTCCAGTGGCTCGACGGGGTCGCGGGGCTGGTCGCCGCTGGCGAGCAGGAGCCGACCATCCGTCCAGCGCTCTTCCGGCTCCTCGACGGGGCGGTACAGGGTGGGAGCAAGCGCGGGAGCGCCTGCTACAAGACCGTGGGTGTCCTGTCGAAGGCGTGGGTCAAGGTCAGCCCCCAGGCCCGCGCCCTGCGGGACCGCGCAGCCCACCTGCTGCCGCAGTGCAACAGCGAGGAGCGACTGGCCCTCCACTGGGCGCTGCTCCTGGCGACCTACCCGTTCTTCGCCGATGTGGCCGCGAGCATCGGTCGGCTGCTCACGCTCCAGGGCAACCTGACGCTGGCCCAGCTCACCCGCCGGCTGCGCGAGGACTGGGGGGACCGCTCGACCTTGACCCGAGCGGTCCAGCGGGTGGTGCGGTCGCTGGTGCAGTGGGGAGCGTTGACGGACGGCGATCGCCGCGGCGTGTACCTGCCCCCCCGGCAGCCGGTCTCCGTCTCGCAGGAAGTCGGCGAGCTGCTGCTCGAGGCGCTGCTCCTGCGCCTGGCGGGCGAGAGCTTGTCGGTGGACCAGGTGCCGCGCCACCCGTGCTTCTTCCCCTTCCAGGTGGAGCTGCCGGCCCTGCTGCTCCGCCGGTCACCTCGTTTCGAGATCCATCGGCAGGGCCTCGATGTGGACGTGGTGACGCTGGCGCGTTCGGAAGCGCACGCCCGGCGAGATGGTTGAGGCCGGGCAAGGCCGGTTCGAGAAGGGCGTGGAGTGCTCATGTCATCCGCATTCGTCTTCGATCCTGCAGAAGCAGCCAAGCCTCTCTACCCGTACCAGGTCGAGGCGATCGAAGCACTCTCGGCCGCGCTGGCAGCCAACCCGACGCAGCCTCAACTCCTGCAGCTCGCGACGGGGAGCGGCAAGACCAGGGTGGCGAACGATATCGTCGCTCGCTGGCTGAGCAGCCGCGGCGGGCCCGTGATGTGGGTGACCAAGGACTGGCGCCTCCTCCACCAGGCGGCGCAGGACGCGGCGCGGCGGCATCTCGGGCTCCAGCTCTACCGGGTGGGAGGGAGCCAGCGCGACCTCGCGAACCTCGCCGAAGCCCCAGTGTGGTGGAGTCGACCCTGGCCGGCCATCGTCTACACGACGATCAAGACCCTCCTGCGCCGGCTGGACAGCGGCGTGCTGAAGGAGATCTCGCTCCTCGTCTGGGATGAGTCGCACTGGGGCGAGACAGCGGGTGCAGCCAAGATCCTGACGCGCTGTGCACGTTCGAACAAGCCGGTGCTGGGATTGACAGCGACGGCGAGGCAGGGCACACGCTACCAGGTGGTCTACACCCGCAGCTTCTTCGATCTCGTCCGAGACGGATTTCTGGCGTTTCCAAAGACCTGGAAAATGCTCACCGGCGTGCGGTGGTCGCCGGAGCTCTCTGCAGGTGAAGGCGACTTCTCACCGAGGTCACTCAAAGAGCTGGCAGAATCCGCTGAACGAAACAAAGCGATCGTCAAGAAGTATGCCGAGCACGCCGATGAGTTCCGCCGAACCATCGTCTTCGCCTGCAACATCGATCATGCCAACGAGCTTGCCTCGATCTTTTCCAGGGAAGGTTTCGCTGCCGCTGCGGTCCACACCCACAATGACGAATGGGCCAACTCCAAGGCGCTGGATGGCTTCCAGCAGGGACGCATCCAGATTCTGGTGAACGTCGAGATGCTCACCCACGGCATCGACGTCAAAGATGCAAACACCGTGTTCCTCTGCCGTCCTACGGGCAGCGACATCCTGTTCGCCCAGATGATCGGCCGCGGTTGCCGTGTTGCCCCAGGCAAGACCCACTTCAACATCGTCGAGTTCACCGACAACCTGGATCGCTACGGCAACCTCCTCATGACCTCGGCGACCTTCTTCAGTGGCTCTGGCTCGACCTCGATTCAGCCGGCTTCGAGGCGGGTCTCGCCCCCCGCCACACACCACGCCTTCGACCCCCGCGGCGTCCCGCGCTGGATCCCGGATGCCCCGTCGCTGCCCGAAAGCTGTCGCGGCCTCTGGTACCGCGAAGGGCAGACCTTCGGCCTCGAGCTCGAGCTGACCGAGAGCACCGGCGAAGCGCCCGACCCGGACACGGAACGTTGGGCAGCCGTCGCCAGTGCCTTGCTCGGGGCCCTCCGCAGAGTGCTCGGCGAGGAACGGGTCGCCCGCCAGGCGATCCCGGCGTACGCGGGCGGCGGTGGTGTGAAGGACTGCTCCGTCTGGAACCTCGAGTGGGACAGCTCGGCGGGCTGGGAAGTCACCAGCCGGATCCTGAGCGGAGAAGAAGGATTCATCGAGGTCGATGGGGCGTGCGCGGCGCTCGAGGAAGCGGCAGCGATAGCCGGCGCGCGGGTGAACTATCAGACGGGTACGCACCTGCACCTGGGATGGCGCGGTGACGACATCGCCACGGTGAAGAACGCGATCAGGCTCGTCGGGTGCTTCGAACCCGGGCTCGGGACCCTCGTTGCCCCTTCCCGTCTCACAGCTTTCGATGGGTTTACCTACAATATCGAAGAGCCGAACCAGTTCTGTCGGCCAGTCTCCTCGATCATTGACGAACAAATGCTGTCATGTAGCGACTCAATCGGAATAATATTACAATTAATTGCCGATCATTCTAAAAGATACTCAACATTTAATTTGAAACCGCTCGCTACTCAGAATACAGTGGAGGTTCGTCTTCATAGCGGAACACTTGAAGCTCGGAAAGCACTGCTCTGGATCAGCCTGTGGCAGCAGATCCTGTGGGCGGCCGAGAACCGTGACGGTATCCCACCTCTGACGCCACGGCAGGTGATCCGGCCGGTCGAGGACATCATCGCCCTCGCCCGCACCTGGCTCCCGGAAGCGAGGCAGCCCCAGCAGCAGGCGTTTCTGGAGCGACTCGAGCGCCGCCGGGCCGAGGTCATCGAGACATGGAAGATCCACCCGGAGCTTCGACCTTGGCTCGAGGGCGCGGCCGGCTGGCGCGGTCCTCCGGCTGATCCGCTGGACGGACCCCGGGACTTCCTGCGCGCGTCCAGGGAGCGGCCCTGTCGAGATGCCAGCAACAACGAAAAGCTGAACCAGGTGTTCAGCGTGATCGAAGTGCTTGCCAGCGCGGGGATCGTGCCCGAGCCTGGCTTCTACGCGGGCCACCCCAATGGCCATGCGGTGATCACGGCACGCACTGCGGAGGGGGTCGTCCCCGTGATCCACGTCTGGGATCATTCGCAAGGACTGAAATTCTGGATCTACCACTCTCCGCCTGGGGACGCGCTCGGCCGTACTCGTTCGAATTATACGGAGATCCGCACCGATTCGGCCAACTGGTTGGAGCGCTTGGGGCAGCTCCTGGCAGGACGATTCCAGATCCAGACGACATCGACACTAGACTTCAGTGTCTAGTACCTCGTCCAGCCGGCGCGCCAGCTCCCGGCACCAGGGCTCGATCCAGGGGCTGCGGAACAGGTCGAGGTGGTCGCCCACGATCGGCACGATCTCCACCTGCGGGACGATCCGCTGGACGCTGCGCGCGGGGTCGTCCAGCTCCTCGTCGCGCCGCCGGCAGGCCGCTGTCTGGAAGAGGACCACCCGCGCCCGGACCGCGGCCGGGAGGGGCCGGTACCGGAGCACGGCCCCGACCTGGGCGTGCCACATGCGCAGCCGGCGGACGAGGTCCGGCGGCCACCAGGACGCAACGTCGAGGTGGTGGCGGACCACGGGACCGTGGGTGAACATGGCCTTCAGACTATAGACGAACAAGGGAATGGGACTGAAGTCCCTGCCCGACACGGGCAGGAACACCGGGTCGGTGTCGACCAGCACCAGCAGGGCGACCGGCTCCCCCTGGGCCTCGAGCTGCCGGGCGACCTCGTGGGCGACCTTGCCGCCCGTGCTCCAGCCGAGGAGCAGGTAGGGGCCGTGGGGCTGGACCCGGGTGATCTCCAGGACGTAGTCGGCCGCCATCTCCTCGACGGTGCGGTGGGGAGTCTGCCCCCGCACCAGCCCCCGGGCCTGGAGCGCGTGGATCGCCCAGCCCGCGGGCAGGTGCCGGGCCAGCTCGTGGTAGCAGAGGACCGTGCCCGGCGCCGGGTGGACGCAGAACAGCCGCCCCCGGTCGCCCGCGGCCCGGACGTCGACCAGGCTGCCCGCGGGGTGGCCCGCCGCGCCGGCGTCGAGCAGGGCCGCGAGCTGCCGGACGGTGGGGTAGCGGAAGACCACCGAGCCCGGCAGGTCCACGCCGCAGGCCTGGCGGATCCGCGAGACGAGCTGGATGGCCTCGAGGGAGCGCCCGCCCGCGTCGAAGAAGTCGGTGTCGGGCCCCAGCGCGTCGTCCCGCAGCACCTCCCGCCAGATGGGGAGCAGGGCCGCCGCGGTGTCTCCCCGGGGCCGCCGCGGCCATGGCCACACCCGGGGCCGGGGCCGGGCCGGCGCCCGGGAGGAGGAGGCCGCCGGGGACTCGACCGGGGCGGCCGGTGACGCGCCGGGGGGCCCGACCGAGGCCGCGCCGGGGGACCCGACCGAGGCCGCCAGCTCCCCGAGCCGCCGCTCCGGCTGGGTGGCCAGGGCCCGCAGCAGGGCCTCGAAGCCGGCCACCAGGCCGCGGATGGTCCCCTCGTCGAACAGGGCCGTGCCGTACTCGATCTGGAGCTGCAGCCCGTCGGGGCGCGGCGCGACCAGCCAGGTCAGGGCGAGGCGGGCGGTGGTCGTGTCCGGCGCGAGGGCCCGGATCCGCAGCCCGGGGCAGGACAGCTCGTAGCCCCCGAAGTCCTGGGTGGCGAACAGGGTGTCGAACAGGGGCGGCCGGGCCGGGTCCCGGGGGAGGCCGAGCCGCGCCACCAGCTCGTCGAAGGGGTAGTCCGCGTGGTCGAGGGCCTGCAGCAGGGTCGTGCGCACGTCCTGCAGGTACGTGGCCACGGTCTGCCCGGCCGCGGGCCGGAGCCGGAGCGCGAGGGTGTCGACGAACATCCCCAGGGTGTCCTGCAGCGCCGCGTGAGGTCGGCCAGAGACGGGCAGGCCGACCACCAGGTCCGCTTGCCCGCTGCTTTTGGCCAGCAAGAGCGCGTAGGCCGCGAGCCCCAGCATGTTCAGGGAGAGCCCGTGCCGCGCCTCGGCCGCGGCGCAGAGCTCCCCGAGCCCGGGGTCGAGCCGGGCCCGCAGGACCCGCCCGGCGAAGCTCGGGGACGCGCCCCGCGGCCGGTCGCGGGGGAGCCGGAGGGGCGGGGCCGGCGGCGTGTGCTGCGCGAGCCAGTAGTCGCCCGCGGCGAGCTGCGCGGCCCGGACCTCCGGGAGGTGCTGCCACTCGGCGAAGTCCTTGAACGGGCGGGGCGGCGGGTCCAGCATGCCGCCGCCGAGGGCCCGGGACAGGTCACCGACCAGCAGCGCGAGGGACCGGCCGTCGAGCAGGACGTGGTGGGCGTCGAACAACAGCAGCCACCGGGCCGGCCCCTGCCGGACCAGCCGAACCCGCCAGAGCGGCGCCCGGCCCAGGTCGAAGGGGCGGACGAAATCCCGCGTCCACACGGCGAGCGGGACGTCGCGCCCCGGGGACTCCACCAGCTCGGGCCCGACCTCGAGGGTCGGGTGGATCCGCTGCCGGACCTCCCCGTCCACGAGCCGGAAGTCCGTGCGCAGGATCTCGTGCCGGCGGACGACCTGGGCCAGGGCCGCGGTGAGCCGGGTCGGGTCGAACGGACCCTCGACGGCCCAGGCCAGGGGCATGTTGTACGCGGTGCTCGCCGGGTCGAGCTGCTGGATCAAGAACAGCCGGCGCTGGGCCGCGGACGCGGGGTAGGTCGGCCGCACGGGGGCGGGGGCGAGGGGCGGCAGGCCGGACGGCCCGGCCGCGGCCACCAGCGCGGCCTGCTCCCGCAGGGTCCGCGCCTGGAAGAGCTGCGCCGGCGTGAGCGCTACCTGGAGCCGCTGGGCGATCTGGGCCAGGACCTGCAGGACCGTCAGGGAGTGCCCCCCCCGGGCGAAGAAGTCGTCGTCGGGGCCGACCGCATCCACCCCGAGCACCTCCTGCCAGATCGCGGCCAAAAAAGCCTCGCTGGCGAGGAGCGGGGCCGCGGGGGGGGCCTCCCCGGCCGGGGCGACCCGACTCCCGGGCCGCGGCAGGCGGCGGCAGTCGAGCTTGCCGTGGACCGTCACGGGCAGGTCCGGCAGGGGCACGAAGTGGGCGGGGATCAGCGGTGCGGGCAGGTGCAGGGCCAGCCGGGCCCGCAGCGCGGCCGCGCCCGGGTCGGGAGCCGCGACGTAATAGGCCACGAGCTGCTGGCCCAGGCCGTCGGGGAGGGCCACGACCCGGGCCGCCCGCACCCCGGGGACCTCCAGCAGCACGGCCTCCACCGCCGCGGGCTCGACGCGGTGGCCCCGGATCTTCACCTGGGCGTCCCGCCGCCCCAGAAACTCGAGGGTCCCGTCCCCCCGCCAGCGGGCCAGGTCCCCGGTGCGGTACAGCCAGCCGCCCGGCACGAAGGGGTCGGCCGCAAAGGCGCGGGCCGTCTCCGGCCCGGGCGCGCCGAGATAGCACGGCCGCGTCAGCGCCCCCCCGACGCACAGCTCCCCGGGAGCTCCGGGGGGCACCAGCCCGTCCTGCGCATCCAGGAGGTAGACCGACCGGTTGGCGATGGGCCGCCCGATGGGCGGCCGGTCGTCCCCCAGCGTCTGGCGGTCGATGGTGTGCATGGTCACGACGTGGGTCTCGGCCGGCCCGTAGTGGTTGTGCAGCGCGAGCGTGCCGGCCGCGATCCGCTGCCGCAGCAGGGGCGGGATCACGAGCTGCTCACCCGCGGCGACGACGTGGCGGACGCACGCCGGGAACCGGGCGGCGAGCTCGGCCTCGCCGAAGACGACCTGGAGCAGGGCCGGCGGCCAGAACACCGTACGGACCTCGGCCGCGGCGAGCCGCGCGCACAGCCGCGGCAGGTCGAGCCGCTCGGCCTCGGGCACCAGCAGCAGCCGACCGCCCGCGAGCAGGCAGCCGCCGATCTCCTGGAACGCGACGTCGAAGGTCGATGCCGCGAACTGCAGCACCCGGCCATGGTCGATGGTCGTGTGGCGCCGCTGGTGCTCGAGCAGGTTGAGCAGGGTGCGGTGGTCGACCCCGATCCCCTTGGGGCGGCCCGTGGTCCCCGAGGTGTAGCAGACGTAGGCCAGGTCGCCGGGCCCCGGGCCCACGACCGGCGGGCCCGCGAGCTCCTCGGCCCGAAGGACCGCGGCGAGGTCCACAAACTCCCCGCTGCTGGCCAACAAGTCACGGTCTTCCGCATCAGATAAGTACTTCAGAACCAGAGACGCCCCGCTGTCCGCGAGGATCTGCTCCCGGTAGGCCCGGGGATGGTCCGGGTGCAGGGGCAGGACCGCGGCCCCGGCCTGGAGGATCCCCAGCAGGCCGGCCACCAGCTCCCCCGACCGGGCGGCCAGCAGCCCGACGATGGTGCCCGGGCCGCCGCCCCGGGCGGCCAGGAAGCGCGCGACCCGGGCGGCTCCGGTCGCCAGCTCCCCGTAGGACCAGGTCCCGCCCGGCGCGTCCAGGGCCACCTGGGCCGGCTGCCGGGCCGCGACCCGGGCGAAGCCCTCGCTGACCGTGGCCGGCGCGCCGACGAAGTCCACCCGGGGGTTGACCTCGTCGAGCAGCCACCGCCGCTGCCGGGGACCGACCACCGGCAGCTCGCCGAGGAGCCGTCCGGGGTCCCCGCCGAGCGCCTGCAGCACGACCAGGTAGCTCTCCGCGAGGGCCTGGATGGTCCGGGCCGCAAACAGGTCCGTGCGGTACTCGATCTGGACCCGGATCTCGTCGCCGGAGGGCGTCGCGAACCAGGTCTGGTCGAAGCGGGCGGTGGGCAGGTCCAGCTCGAGGGGCCGGACCGTCAGCCCCTCCAGGGCCAGGGAGTCCAGCGCGAAGCGCTGCACCACGAACATCGTGTCGAACACGGGGTGGCGGCGGGGGTCCCGGGGCCAGCCGAGCCGGGCGACCAGCTCCTCGAAGGGGTGGTCCGCCTGGTCCAGCAGCTCCAGCAGCCGGCCGCGGACCTCCGCGAGGTAGTCGGCCACGGTGCGCGTGGCCCGCGGCTCCGTCCGCAGGACCGCGGTGTCGACGAACATCCCCAGGACGTCCGCGAGGTCGGCGTGACCCCGCCCGTAGACCGGCACGCCCGTCAGGACTTCGGGTCACGACCCAGGTCTGCCTCGGGGAAACGCGTCCAACTACGTTTCCCTACCCCGTTTTCCCGGCGGGATCGCGAAGAGCCGCAAATCGTCACGGACCAACCTCCATCTCGTTTCATCCCGGCCTATTCATCCCTCCTCTCCCGGAAGCTTGGTCCAAGGCTCAGCCACTGATCTTTCGCACCAACTGCTCGGCGAAAGTCCCGCCTCGCCTCGCCACCGCCGGCTCGCAGGTAGCCGGCCCCCTTTCCCCCAGGAGTCCTGGAGGCGCCGCGGCCTGGAGCTGGCGTGCAGTTCAGGAAGACGAGTGGAACAGCGGCGCGGCGTGGAGGTGGGCGAGGCGATACCAGAGGAGTTCCCAGCTCTTGGCCGCGGACTGGGGGATGGCGACGACCACGGCGCGGGCATGGCGGAGCACCTGCGCACCCACCTTGAGCAGTCGCTCCCGCGTCCGTCGAACGCTCCAGCCGTCGCCCTCGCCGGCCTCGACTTGCTTGCGAACGGCGTGGAGCAGGTTGTAGGCGAGCGCGCTGAGGATCAGCGACGTCTCGTTGATCTGGAAGCTGCGACGCCGCTCCTCGAGTTGCTGCTCTTCGCCGGAGACGAGGTCACCGTCGTCGTCCCGCGCCGGAGGGCGCCCGGGAAGCGGTCGGCCCCGGTAGCTCATCTTCCGCCGCGGCGACGACGCCAGCGACGGTGCGAGCACGCTCTTCCACTCGCCCATCGCCGCCTCG
>CAZMVY010000120.1:0-14935 GCA_964569765.1 uncultured Planctomycetales bacterium | reverse complement strand
GACTGGACCTTTCCTCCGGTTCGCGACCCCCACGATAGCCCCTCGCCCTGCCAGCAGCGGGCCGCGCCGGCCGCCCCCAACGCGCCGCAACTCTGTAAATGGACAACCACACTAGTAAGCAGTCGCCTGAATCTCCGCCGCGACGCCGGGCGGCGCGACGACATACCGGTACGGTTCCATGGACCACCCCGCACGGCCCTGGGTCAGGCTCCGAAGCACCGTCGCATACCCAACCATTTCTCGCAACGGCACTTGCGCCTGGATTAACCTTCGATCGCCTCGCAGTTCCGTGTGAGTGATAATGGCCCGCCTGGCGTTGAGATCGCCGGTTACCGCGCCAAAATAGACCTCCGGCGTCGTCAGCTCCAGGCGCATGATCGGCTCCATGAGGGCCGGCTTGGCTGCCCGAACAGCTTCCTCGAAGGCGATTCGCCCAGCGTTCTCGAAGGCCAGTTCGGAACTGTCCTCGACGTGTTCCTGGCCATCGAGAAGCGTAACCTTCACATGGATGACGGGGAAGCCGGCGATCACGCCGCTTCGGGCGGAATCGCGGACCCCCGACTCGATGGCGGGGATGTAGCGCTGGCTGATTGCACCGCCACGAAGCTGATTGTCGAACCGCACTGGCGGCTCGCCGGCGGCCGGTTCATACGGCTCGACCGCCAGCTTCACGACGGCGAAGTGGCCGTGGCCGCCCGTCTGCCGGATGAACCGGCCCTCCGCCTCCGCTCGGCCGGTCACCGTCTCACGATAGGAGACGCGCGGCTTGCCTACGTTTACATCGACGTTCATGTCGCGCATCAGCCGGTGGGTCAGCACCTCCAGGTGCAGCTCACCCATCCCGCTGATCAGGGTCTGGCCGGTCTCGGGATCGACGCGCGCAGCAAAGGTGGGATCCTGCCGGCCCAGGGCACGCAGAGCCTCGCCGAGTTTGTCGCGGTCGGCGGAGGACCGCGGCTCGATCGCCATGCTGATGACGGTCTCGGGGAACTCGATCTTCTCGAGGATGATCGGGTGCTTCGGGTCGCAGAGCGTATCGCCCGTCAGCGCGTCTTTCGGGCCGATGAGGGCCACAATGTCACCGGCGGTCGCTTCCGCGAGCTGCTCGCGGCGCTTGGCAAACATCCGAAAGATGCGGCTGACGTTCTCCTTCTCATTCCGTCCGGCGTTCAGTACGCGCGAGCCGGCCTTGAGCGTGCCGGAGTAGATCCGCACGAAAAAGAGGTCCATCGGCTTCTCGGCGACGATCTTGAACACGTACGCCGTCAACGGGGCCTTCGGGTCGCATGGGCGCGTGATTCTCCTGCCGGGCTGATCGGGGACTTCGCCCGCAATCGCCGGAATATCCAACGGGCTGGGCAGGTACTCCACGATACCGTTCAACAGGAACCGCGTCCCGATCTTGTTGCGGGCCGAACCGCAGAAGACCGGGTGCACCTTATTCGCAACCGTAGCCGCCCGAATCGCGGGGCGCAGCTCGTCGGCCGTGATCGGCTGGCCGTGGGCGTACTTCTCCATCAGGGCGTCAGTCGTCTCGGCGCTTTCCTCGTCGAGCTCGTGGCGCCAATGGCGAACGTCGTCGAGCCTGGCCGGCGGGATGGGGCGCTCCTCGATCCGCATGTCCTCGCGATCGGGAAGGAAGTAGAATGCCTTCATCTCCAGCAGGTCGATGATGCCTTCAAACGTTTCCTCGGCGCCGATGGGCAGTTGGACCGGCACCGGCCGGGCGCCGAGGCGATCGCGGAGCGACTCGACCGAGCCGAAGAAGTCGGCGCCGACCTTGTCCATCTTATTGATGAAGCAGATCCGCGGAACGCCGTACTTCGTGGCCTGGCGCCAGACGGTTTCGGACTGGGCCTCGGCGCCCTCCTTCGCGTCGAAGACGACGACGGCGCCGTCCAGGACGCGCAAGGACCGCTCCACCTCGGCGGTGAAGTCCACGTGGCCCGGGGTGTCGATCAGGTTGATGATGTGGTCGCGCCACTCGAAGCTGACGGCCGCCGAGTAGATCGTGATGCCGCGCTGCTGCTCTTCCGTGTCGAAGTCGGTGACGGTGGTCCCTTCGTCGACCTCGCCCATACGATGGGTCCGCCCGGCGTAGTAGAGGATGCGCTCCGTGGTGGTGGTCTTGCCGGCGTCGATATGCGCGGCGATACCGATATTCCTGACCTGCTTGAGATCCATGGCCGTCACTCGGTTTGCCCGGTCACGCCGCCGTCGGCGCCTCAACATGCGGCGAGCCGGCACGCGGAAGGCACGATACGTAGTAGAGTATACAGGCGTCCCCGCGGCACCGCCACCGCAGCCCCGCGGCGTTGCGGAGAGAGGCGGCCCTGCGATGCGGAAGATGCGAGACGCCCGCCTTCACGCGCGATTCCCGCGGCGGATTCAGTCCGCCGGATGCGGCTTGCCGACCTTGATCAGGGCCGCGCCGTGGGCGCGGACCTCCTGCGTGTACGAGCCCTTGAACTTGCCTAAGTCCTTGCGTTGCCAGAGGTCGCGGACCGGCAGGTTGTCCTTCGCCTTCAGCCCGAGGTCCGACCACTTCACCGTCACCGGCGCGGCACGACGACCGCGGTTGAACAGGCCGACCGCCCACGTCCGGTCGCTCAACGGGCGCGCCCAGACCTCCGTCGTATCCTGCCGGGCCTTACGGACGGCCGCCCTGCCGAGCGGGTCCTGATCCACGTCAAGCACCTCATCGTTGCTCAGCAGATCGACCGTGAACTCGTCCAGCTTCGACATGTCGCAACCGATCAGCAGCGGAGCCGCCAGCAGGCTCCAGAGCGTGATGTGTGTAATCTGCTCGTTACGGCTCAGATTCGTCTCGTGCAGCGTCGGCCCCCAACCGACCCGGCCGACCACGAGCATGTCCGGATCGTTCCAGTGCCCAGGACCGGCGAACGGGCTCCGGTCATCGTGCGAAAAACCGATCCCCGCCATGCTCGACCACGAGTCAGTGATGTCGCCGGTCGTGCGCCACAGGTTGCCGCCGACTTCGGCCCCCCACTTCCACACGTCGCCCATGCCGTACTGGCAGAGGCTGAACACGATGTCGCGGTCGCACTTGTCGAGCGCCTCGCGCATCACGCGGTACGGCTTCTGCAGCACCGGCACGGTCTTTTCGACATCCTTGACGAGGTCGCCGTAGGAACACCAGTCGTATTTCAGGTAGTCGACACCCCACGATGCCCAGGTCTGGGCGTCCTGCTCCTCGTGCTGGTAGCTGCCGGCGAACCCCGCACACGTCTTCGGCCCCGGCGACGAATAGATGCCGAACCGCAGCCCCTTCGCGTGGATGTAATCGCCGAGCGCCTTCATGTCCGGGAACTTGTCGTTGGCCTGGATTTCGCCGGCCGCGTTCCGCTCGCCCTCCCAGCAATCGTCAATGTTGATGTACTGAAAGCCGTGCGCAGCAAGGCCGCTCGCGATCATCGCGTCCGCCGCGGCCCGGATCCTGCCATCGTCCACGGCCTTGGCCCAGACGTTCCACGAGTTCCACCCCATCGGCGGCGTGAGTGCGAGCTTGTGCGGACCGGCGACGATCCGCAGTTTGCGGCGGTCGGAACCCTTCGGGCCCTTTACGTGTAGCGTAACATCGTACCGGCCGGCCTTCTTCAGGGAGCCACTGATGATGCCCGTCTTTGGATCCAGCACGAGGCCGGCCGGCAGCTTCTTTGCGGAAAACTCAAGCGGCCCTTCGCCGCTGGCCGGGATGAGGAACAGGAACGGGCGACCGGGCGTCGTGCCGACGACGTGCGGGTTGTTGATGCGCGGCCTGGGATCGGTGCCATGCGCGATCGGCATCGGCGGCTCTTCGAGGATCCGCGGCTTCGTCTTCGCGCCCTCCGCGAGGAGAAACAGTGCGCCCGCCCAATCGGCGTGATCGTAATCGGTATTGTCGCCGCCGTCGCGCACAACGAGTTCCATCTCCCGGGCGCCGATCAGATCGACGGAGACCAACCCGGGCTCCTCGCCGCCACGGATCACGGGCGTCTCCACGACCTTTCTGCCATCCACCCATACCTCAAAGGTCACGGAACCCCGGTCTTTCGTCTCGTCGTCCACGCCGACGATCGAGAGGAACCGCGTCGCGCAACCCTCCAGTACGATCCGCGCTTCGCTGGGAGCGTGCGTGCCAAAGCCGTGCGGATAGACCACGCCCTTGAGCCTGAGGGGATTACCGGCCGTTGACCGGCCGCCCTGCGGCACGCCGGTGTCCTGGATCACATGGCGCAGTTCAAGGCTGTCGATCCACAGCGCGTTGGCCGGGGCTGTGGTCACGGTCAGATCCGGAGTCTCTTGCGACATGGCAACACCCGCCGTCGTAACAACCTGTACCAGGGCGACGCAGGCGCCCAATGGACCGCAGCCGGCTGACATTCTCATCGGTCGATCCTCCAGCACAATGAAGACGACTTGAGTATATGCAGCACGCCGCCGGTTGCCAGTGGTGACGCCGCTCGGCGCACCACGGCGCGGCGTAGCAGACCAGGGTGCGCGCCCGCGCAGCGATATCCTGATCGACACCGGCCTGTCACGGCGTTCTTCCTGCCGAAGGCCCACCACGAGAATACCGGAGGTCAAGCGCAGCGCCGCGCCCACCGGCACGAGACGGGGCCGATAGCGTCAGGAGATGCGGCGAAGCGGCCAGCAGAAGCGGCGTCGTTGCCCTGGTCCAGGGTAGCGCAGAGCCGCCTGGTGAACCGCGCTGCCGAGACGCACCGACCCCGAGCCGAACGGGTGCTACGGTCTCTCGCGGGCCGGCGCGGTCCTTCTGGCTCGGCGCTGGGCCGGCCTCGACGCGGCGTCACCGCTGCGACCGGCGGTGGGCTGCTCAAGCGCGTAGCCGGTTTCCTTCTTCAGGCGATCCAGCTCGGCCTTCATCTTCGCGAGCTGGTCCTTCGCGGCTGGGTCGGCGGCGAGGTTCTTCATCTCGTACGGGTCGGCCTTGAGGTTGTACAGCTCGTCGATGTCCTTGATCGTCGGATAGGTGACGTACTTCCAGTCGGTCGTCCGCACGCCCACGAGCGTCGGGATCCGCGGCAGCCAGCCCTCCTGGTAGTACTCGAACAGGAACGACTTCCGCCAGTCCGGGCTCTCGCGCGCGAGGAGCGGCGTGAAGGAGCGGCCCTGCAGCTTCGCGGCCGGCGTGACGCCGGCAAGATCAAGCAGCGTCGGGGCCATGTCGTTGTTCAGAACCATCTGCTCGCGCGTGCTGCCGGGCTTTGCGACGCCCGGACCGCACATGAGCAGCGGGATGCGGAGCGATTCCTCGTAGGCCAGGCGCTTGTCGCCGCGGCGATGCTCGCCCATGAAGAAGCCGTTGTCTCCGGCAAAGATGACGACGGTGTTGTCCAGTTGCCCGGTCTCCTTGAGCGTCGCGAGGACGCGGCCCACGCTGTCGTCCACGGCGGCCAACGCCCGGTAGTAGTTGAGGCGGTCCTCGCCGCGCGGGTTCCACTTCTCCGGCGGGATGGACGGCGGCACGGGCTCGCCCGCCTCATCCTTCGCCTTGCCGCCCGGGCGAACGAGAGCGCGCTGCCACGCAGGCTTTCCCTCGAACGTATCGCGGAAGCTCGGCGGCTCGGGAAGCTCGACATCCCGGTAAAGATCCTTGTGCCGATCAGCCGGGGTGAAGGGGCCGTGAACGGCCTTGTGCCAGAGGCAGAGGCTGAACGGCCTGTTCCGCGGACGTTTCAGGAAGTCGACGGCGGCCTGCGTGAGCAGATCGGTCATGTAACCCTGGGCTTTGAACTCGCGGCCGTTCTCGTTGAGTTGCGGATCGACGTAGACGCCCTGGCCCCGAAAGCTCAGCCAGTAGTCAAACCCCGGGCGCGGGCCTGCCGTCGGGCCCTGGTGCCACTTCCCGATGAAGGCCGTCTCGTAACCCGCCCGCTGGAGGAGCTGGGGATAGGTCGTGAACTTCGAGGGATCGAGTTCCTGGCCCTCGTTCGTCGGGATGCCGTTCGCGTGATTGTAGATGCCCGTGAGGAAGGCGGCGCGCGACGGCGCGCACAGCGAGAGCGTCACGAACGCGTTCGTGAACCGCACGCCGGCCGTCGCGATGCGGTCGATGTTCGGCGTCTTGACAAAAGGGTGCCCCGCGCAGCTCATCGCGTCGTAGCGCAAATCGTCCACGAGAATGAACACGAAGTTGGGGCGCCTGGTCGGCGCGGCCGACTCATCGGAGGCCGCGGCCGGACACCGGGCCGCACACGCGATTCCTGCCACCACCGAGACCCACTGCACCATCCACGTGTGACTTCGAATGAACACCATCGGTCCTCCGCAAGAAAAAACCTTCGTTCGCCGAACCCGTCATTCTGAAGAGCGAAGCGACGAAGAACCTGGCTGATCGTCGCAGGGAAGCCAGATGCTTCGCTTCGCTCAGCATGACGGCGGCTGTCGCCGCCGCCGCAGTCCCCAGGCGGCGCCCGCCATCCAGAGGCGCGGGCATGCGGACATGCCCATGCCACCCGACACGCTACTGGCCCGCACGAAACAGATCATCCAGCGCCGGGTCCTTTGTGACCCGCATGTGATCGCGCAGTTGCCGCTCCAAATCATCCCGCTGCGACCGCCACCTGGGATCGTTCGCAAGGTTCCGCATCTCGCCCGGGTCGTCGGCCAGGTGGAACAGTTCCCGCCGGCCGCCCGGGTACACGTTGTACTTCCACTCGGCCGTGCGGATCATCCGACAGGTGACGCCGCCACGCAAGCCGCGTTCGCAGAACCCGGGGCGGTCGTCCGGCTTCGCGGCCCCGTCGAGGATCGAACGCACGCTCCGGCCCTGCACGCCCGGCGGGATCGGCAGTCCGGCGTATTCGAGCACCGTCGGCATCAGGTCCACCGAGTTGACCGTCATGTCGATGACCCGCCCCGCCTTGATCGTCGGCGGATACCGGAAGATCAGCGGAACGCGAACGTCCTCCTCGTAAAACGCGTGGACGGACTTGCCCATCATCCCGTGCGCGCCCTGCATGTCGCCGTGGTCGCTCGTGAAGATGACCAGCGTATCTCTCTCCAGGCCCAGTTCGCGGAGTTTGTCGAGGATGCGGCCGATCTGTTCATCCATCATCGTCACCTGGGCGTAGTAGCAGCGGAGCTGCTCGCGGAGGCCCGCCTCGCCGGCGGCGGCGCCCATCCGCGCCGCCTGGGCGGTTCGGTAGACGGCAGGCCGGTCGCGGAATGAGTCGGGAAGGACCATCCGGACGGGGTCGTACATGCTGTAGTACGGGTCCGGCGCGATCCACGGGGCGTGCGGGGGCGAGACGGAGAAGGTGAGCATGAACGGCCGGGCCGCGTTCTTCTCGATCCACGCGATGGCCTGATCGGCCAGCCACGTCTCGAACTGCGCCCGCGGGGCCAGGGCCGATCGACCGATGGCCCGCGCCTCCTTCGCCCCCTCCTCGGCGTCCTCGCCGATGGCAGACCGCGTGCGGACAATGGCGGCACTGAGGAATACACCCCCCGCTTCATCGACGAAGGTCTCGCCCGGCCTGGCCTCGCGGCTCACGAGACCCTCGCCCTGCTGCGCAAGCCACTTGGCGTACGCAACCCGGTCCGGGTCCTGGCCGGCCTTGTCGCGAAAGCACCGCAGGTTGGCCAGGTCGCCGAGATGCCACTTGCCGAGGTGGTTCAGCCGATAACCGCGATCGAAGAGCAGATTATCGAGGATGACCTGGTCGTCGCTGAGGCCGCCGGAACGGTCGGCAGTGGACAACCCGGCTTGTTGCGGCCGCTCACGGCGTGTGCGCCGGGCCGCGCGGTCGGCGCGGGCGGGGCGATCCTCGCCGCGTCTGGCGTTGCGCCGCTCTTTCCGCTGGTCGGGGGCGACGTTGTACGTGAGTCCGTGGGTGTGTGGCCACTGCCCGGTGCGGATCGAGGCGCGTGTGGGCGTGCAGAATGGCGTCGCGCACACGGCTTGGGTGATCCGGGCCCCCTGGGCGGCGAGCCGGTCGAGGCTGGGCGTCTTGACCAGCGGGTTGCCCGCGCAGCCAAGGACGCCGGCGTATTGCTGATCCGTCATGATGAGCAGCACGTTCGGCGGACGGGCGGGACGCGTCTGGCACTCGGCGTGTGCCAATGCGACGGGCCACAGGACGGCCGCCGACAGAACAAAGCGAAGCGATTGCAACCGGGGTACCCTGCGGGCTTGGGACATCTTGGCCGTCCTCCTCTCGGAACGCGTTCACCAACGAGTGTCATACCCGCGTTACGGCGACCGAACCATCCCCGCCAAACGGAGAGGACGAATCCACGACCGGTCGCGGGAGCCGGCGCCTCACTTGCCAAACGGCCGGCTGACCCGACTATTGCCGCCGAATCCGGCGCACAGGCAATCCGGCGGCGCCCGGCGATCCGCACGGGCACGTTCCGAATTGAACGGGTGCGCGGCGGTTCGTACAATAACCTTCGTCCGCTCCGGGAGAAAACGATGATCCAATGCAAGGATTGCGAGTACCTCGTCCACGGGCCGGGCGAGCAGATCACGTTCAAGTGCGACCCGTTCGGGACGATCAAAGAGCCCGAGTGCCTGTTGAAATGGCAACTGCTCCGGATCGACGCCCAGCTCACCAGGCTGGATGCGATGGTGCGGGCCTACCAGGCGACACTGGAGATGTACAAACGCCTCGCGCCGCTCCAGGAGAAGATGATCCGGCACATGGAGCGGGAGATCGACGAGGCGGAGGAGGCGGACTCGTGGAAGTTTCAGGACGACGAGGACGAGCATCGTCACGATGATGAGGAGGAAGGCTACGACCGGTAGCCCCGTCGGCGCCGCGCTACCGGCAACGACCCGCGAATCGGCCCCGACCGGGCCGGGGCGGCCCCGCCACTACCTTCGACCGGCCGAGTTGCGAGGGCTCAAGGATCTCCTGTTCGTCGCCCGCACGCTGGTCGAAGGCCTCTACGCCGGCCCGCACCGGTCGCGATCGCGCGGACACAGCATCGAGTTCGCCGACTACCGCGAGTACTGCCCGGGGGACGATATCGCCGACATCGACTGGAAGGCCTACGGCCGGAGCGACAGGCTGTTCGTGCGGCTCTTCGAGGCGCACACGAACATGCTCGTCTATCCGCTGCTCGACTGCAGCGCGAGCATGGGCTATGCGGGCTCGGGCGGTTCCCGCCCAGGGGATACGGATGCCGAATTGGACGAGGCCCCCCTCTCCAAGCTCGAATACTCGTGCTACCTCCTGGCGGCGCTTCTGTTCCTCATCATCAAACAAGGCGACAAGACCGGAATGGGGCTCTTCCGCGAGCGGCTGGAGGAGTACGTGCCGCCGGGAGGCACGTTCCCGCATCTATACGGCCTGCTGAACCGGCTGGAACGCGCATCGCCCGCCGGGCAGACGAACGTGAGCGGCGTGTTGCGGGAGGCGTTCGGTGCGATGAAGCCGCGCGGGATGCTGATCGTCGTGAGCGATTTCCTGGAGGAGCCGTCGCCTCTGTTCGACGCCCTCGGACTGTACCGGCACCGTCAATTCGAAATCATCCTGTTCCACGTGCTGCACGAAGACGAGTTGCACCTGCCGCGGATGTCGAATGCGCGCTTCGTGGACAGCGAGACGGATGAGTCCGTGACGGTCGCGCCGGGCGACATCCGCGAGGACTACGAACGGCGTGTTTCGGCGCACATCGAGGAGCTTCGCGCGGGCTGCCGCGCCCGGCGGATCGACTACAACCTCGTCACGACGGCGACGAGCTACTACGACGTCCTGGGGCGCTATCTCGCCAAGCGAGCCACAGCGGGGAGCTGAGGCGCGCCGGCGGCGGGCACGGGACGAGAGCCATGAATCCGGAACCGGCGGACACAATCCTGGGGCCGTTCACGGGCCTGGCGACGATCACGTTCGCGCATCCGGCGATGCTGGCGGGGCTCGCGGCCGTACTCGTGCCGATTGCGATCCACCTGATCCATCGCGGCCGGCCGCAGACCGTTGTGTTTCCGACGCTTCGGTTCCTGCGCGCGTCGTCGGCGTCGCGGTCACGGCTCCAGCGACTGCGCCACCTGATCCTCATGCTCCTGCGGTGTGCTGTCATCGCGTTCGTCGCGGTCGCGTTCGCGCGGCCGCAATGGTTCGCCTCGGCGGATGCCGCGGCGAACGCGGGCCGCGACAATGTCGCCGTGGTGCTGCTCGACGCAAGCGCCTCGATGGGATATGCGGGGGCGGCCACGACGACGATGAGCCGGGCCGTGACACAGGCCGCAGCGATCATCGATTCGCTCGACCCCGGCAAGGGTGACCGGGCAAACGTGATCCTCGCCGGGCTCTCGCCGCGGACGGCGCACGCCAGACCCACGTCCAACCTGCCCGCAATCAAGGCCCAGCTCGAAGGAATCCGCGCCACGGCGGAGCGCGCCGACGTCGGCGCGGCGATCACGCTGGCCGGCGCGCAGTTCGCCGAGTTCCGCCCGTCGCGCAAGGAACTGCATGTAATCAGCGACTTTCAGCGGACGAACTGGGAGGCGGCAGATTTCAGCGCCCTGCCCCGCGACGTGGAGATCACGCTCTACAGAGTCGCGGCAGGCGGCCCGCGCCCGAACGCATGCGTCAGCGAAGTTGTCATCGATCCGCCCATGCCAATGACGGGAGAGCCGTGCCGGATCAGCGTTCGACTGGCGGACTATTCGACGGCCCCGGCCCGCCGTGACGTGACACTCCGAGCGAGTGACGGACGCGAGTGGAAGCAGGCCGCCATCGCGCTCGCGCCAGGAGCGCCGGTCTGCGTGCCGTTCGATGTCCGGTTCGACGGACCGGGGGTCTACGAGCTCACGGCAGAGATCGCAGCGGATGCCCTGGCCGTGGACGACCGGCGCTACGCCGTCGTGCACGTGAATGCGAGACAGCGTGTCCTGCTCGTCACCGACGCGGACCTTCGCAAGGGAGTAACATCGGGCTATCTGCTGGCCCGCGGGCTTGCACCCTTCGCGGACGGCCGCGGAGCAATCGAGCTTCAAACGGTCCGTTCCGCGGAGCTCGCGACCGCCCAGCTTGCCGGCGCCGACGTGCTGTTCCTCGATGCATCGAATCCGCTTTCCGTGGAGGGCGTACAGGCAATCGGCGAATTCCTCCGGCGCGGAGGCGGCGTAGCGGCGTTCCTCGGATCGGCGGCGGCCGGGGAAAACCTCGTCGCATTGCGGGATGTTGCGGCGGACCGCGATTCGTGGCCGCTCGAGGCGATGAACGTCCGCGACGAGGCCGCGCGGCCCGTGCTGAATCCTGCGAGGCTGCACCCCTTGTTGCAGCCGCTCGGCGATGCGGGAACGGAATCGCTCCAGCGCGTCACGGCATATCGCCATTTCGCGACTCGCGCAGCGCACAACGCAGGCGAGGTGATCGCACTGTTCGAGAACGGCGACGTGGCCCTGGCCGCCGTGCCCGTTGGCGCCGGGACGCTGCTCGTCTGCAACCTCTCGCCGGACCCGCAGTGGAGCGATGTCGCGAAACATGCGGTGTTTCCCGGCCTGCTGCACGAGATGGCGCGTTTCCTGCGACCGAAGGTGTCCGGCGCACCGCCGACCTGCGTCGGCATGTCGGCTGCCGTGCACTGGCGCGCGAACGAAACGCCGGAAGGCATTGAGATCAGCGGCACAAGCGGCGAACCGATCCGCGCGGCGATCCGTCGGAACGGCCCGACCGCCACCGTCACGCTCCCGCCTGCCGACGCGCCGGGCTTTCTGCGAATCCGTGCCGGCAGGAGACTTATCGCGAGCGTCGCGGTCAACGTCGATCCGCGGGAATCGGACCTGGCAGCCATGGGCGACGAGTCGTTTCGTAGCCGGATCGCTGGCCGGAGGATCTCCGAAACGACCGACATACGCGGCATGAGAGAACAGCGCCACGGCCGGCCGCTGTGGCACTGGGCACTGGGAATGGGGCTGGGCGTGCTCGCGATGGAGATGATCTGTCTGGTGCTCTGGCGGAGGTAATCCGCATGGCGGGCAACCGGCTCGCCCCTCGGCGGGCCAGAGGCCGGCCCCCCGATTGCCGCCAGCCGCGGAGAGCCGATCCACTGAAAGCGGTCATTGAGACGAAACGTGGCGTACGGTATGCCGATTAACGCGACCATCCTGAGCAGCCTGATCTTTCAGCCGGCAGCGGCTCCCTCACGGATCATCGCAGGCAGCCTGTTGCTCGCCGTGCTCGCCGTGGCCGCGTACTGGCGAACGTGCGGGCTTTCGACGGCCACACGGATCCTGCTGGTCGGCCTTCGTCTCACGACGATCGCGCTGCTCGCAGGCATCCTGCTTGGTCCGTCCGCGGCGGGATCCGTCCACCCGGAGCCGTACCGGCGCAAGCTCGTGATCGCACTGGACACGTCGCGCAGCTTCGGCACAAAGGACGTCGGCACGCGGTCGCGTTTCGAGGTGGCGAGAGAAACATGGCTCGATCCCGGGCTTATCAACAAGCTGCGCGAACGGTTCGATCTGCGATTCTACCGCTACGACGACCAACTCACCGCCACCGGCCCCGGGTTGCTCTGGGAGATAAGCGAACCCGCGGGCCGGCAGACCTGCATCGCGGCGACGATCACGCGATTGCTGGCGACGGAGTTCGCCCACGCGGCGGAACCGGCCGGTATACTCCTGATCGGTGACGGCCACGAAACGGGAGCGGGCGACCCCGTCGCGGCCGCGACGGCAGCGGGACAGGCGGGCGTGCCGATCTGGACTTCCTGCTTCGGCGGCACGACGGAGAACCGCGATATCGCCGTGATCACGGCGAGCGCGCAGGAATCCCTTTTCACCGGACAAACGGGGCGGATCGTCGCCAAACTCGTGCAAAGCGGCTTCGGCTTGGATACAGTGACCGTCGTCCTCCGCCGCGAGGGCCGCGTCGTGCAGCAGATCCCGACGGCTTACGGGGACCGCGCCGTATCGGAAGTCGCCTTCGACATCCGCGAGAACCGACCCGGGCTGTACGAGTACGAGATCCGCGCGGAGCCGATGCCGGGCGAAGCCGATACCGCAAACAACTCCCGCACTGTTTTCGTGCGCGTCCACAACGAGAAGATCAAGGTGTTACTCGTCGAGGCGCAGCCGTACTGGGACACCAAGTTCCTCGCACAATGCCTGCGCAGTGATCCCCAGGTCGACTTGACCCAGATCGTCCGCTACGGCCGGACCGGTCTCAGCGCGATCCGCAACGCCGCCACGCAACCGGCCGACCGCGAGCCGCGCGAGCAGATCGTGCCGCTGCCGCGGACGCTGGAGGACCTCGCCGCGTACGACGTGCTCATCTTCGGCAAGGGCTTGCCGGAGTACCTGCCCCCCGAGCGGCTCGGAATCCTGAAGGAATACCTCGGCACGCGTGGCGGCGCGATCGTTTTTGCACGAGGGCGTCCCTACGACCCGACCACACGCTCCGGCGCTGAGGCGGCTCGCGTGCTTTCGGCCCTGGAGCCCGCCATCTGGGGCAACGAATACGTTCGCGAGCTGCGACTCGAGCTGACGCCCGAGGGCAGACTGCATCCGGCGTTCCGGTTTCTCGCCGAAGCGCAAGCGCCACGGCAGAGGGGTGACACCGCCGTCTCTCAGCCATCGGACCTTATCCTGAAGGAGCTTCCGGGCATGATCGGCGCAGTCCGCGTGCGGAAGGAAAAGGCCGCCGCGCTTGTGCTCGCCCGGGCGGCCGGTACGGCCCCGCCGACCGCGGAGAGCGATGCGCCGATGGCGGCCGTCGCGTATCAGAGCTACGGCAAAGGCCGTGTGGTAAGCATCCTGAGCGAAGGGCTGTGGCGATGGTCGTTGTTGCCGGCACGATGCGAGTCGTTTGAGAAGGTCGCGCCGTTCGACGAGTTCTGGCGCCGGATGGTGCGATGGCTCGCCGGCGGCAGCGAATTCCTGCCGGGCCAGGACGTGGCGCTGACGATCGCGGAGTTTCCCGAGAACCTCGGCGGTACCGCCCGGATTGAAGTCCGGATGAAACACCCGCCGCGGGTCGACACGCCGGCCACGCTCACCGTGATCGACCCGGACGGCCAGGCGCATCCGGTGCCGCTCGGTCGGCCCCGGAAAGGCGCGGACCTGCTTCACGCATCGTTCGAGGCAAAGCTACCGGGCGTGTATCGTGTGACGTTGAGCACGCCGGAGATGATCCCCGCCGTGCAAGAAACGCGATTCTGCGCGTACGACTTCTCCGTCGAGATGATCGACACGTCGGCCGATCCCGTCACGATGCGCAACGTGGCCGAGGCGTCCGGCGGCCAGTACATTGACTCCGCCGAACCGCAACGACTGCTCTCACTCCTCGAAAAAGCCCACCCGACGCGTCAAGGGCAGCGGGAAGCCGAGTTCGTCTGGGACCGGCCGTGGGTGTTTGTGACGATCGTGACGATGCTGGCGGTCGAGTGGTTCATGCGGCGGCGGAGGGGAGTGGCGTAAGCTGAGCGCACCAGGCGGCACGGGGCTCCTGCGTGCCGAACAAGAAGCTGAGCAACGTCAGATAGACCCCAGCATTTATGGAGTGGACCGTCTCGGCCCTACACGCCGATGATGCTCGGGCTGGCAGGAGCTGCCACTTACTTCGTCAGTCTGAGTTTCCTGGGCAGTATCCGGGCTGGTGCCAAGTCGCTCGTTGCACAGTTGCTCGAGGTTCTGCTGATCGTTCTCGGGCCTCCGTGGGCCTGCCTGGTCAGTGCCTGAGCGATAGGCCTGGCCAGGCGTACGGGACAGGGGCTCGTGGTCCTGGCTCCTTTGCTCACCGCGTGTCTGATCATGGTCTTGTGGCTGGTTCTTCTACAATCGTACCTTGTCATGAGGAGGGACATCGAGAGGGTGCGCGAACGCGTCCGCGAGACGAGCGCGGCACGCACCCAGACCGCGCGTCCGTGCGCCTCATCGGGCGGATCGGAATTCGTGCGACGGAACGGTCCTCCTCAACCCCTCTATCGCCCCTGCGGGGCTCTCTTGACACTACTGCAC
>CAZMVY010000119.1:0-14991 GCA_964569765.1 uncultured Planctomycetales bacterium | reverse complement strand
ACCCGGCGGAAGCCCTTGCTCCCCGGAGGAGTCACCGCAGGCATTCTTCAGGCCAAAGGCCTCGCCCGACAAGACTCGAGCGGAGGCCGGCGAAGCCGGGCGCCGCCTTCGAGCATCGCGTTACCGTCAAGTTCCGAGGTTGAAAGTCCTGCGCGGCGGTCGTCGACGGCGCAGTCTGCCGCCGGTTTCTCGTCGATACCGGGCTTTCACCCGGTTACACACTGCGGAGAGTCGTCCTACGATTGCGCGTGAGGCGAACCGAGCGACGACGCGTATTGCGTCGCCCCGACCACCCGCGACCATCCTGAAACCGGACAGGATGCGCATGAGACGAAAGAAACGCGCTGGACAGACGCGGCCGAATCCGGCGGTCAATCCGAACCGGAGCCGCAAAGGATGAGCAAAGACGGACATGCAACGATCCGGGGCACCGGGAGGTGCGACGTGGCCATCGACAAACATGCGATTCTCCGGCATTTCCTCGAATCCCGTAACGGGCGGACGGGCGGCAGTCGCCTGCTGTATGACGCCGCCTCGTGCCTTCTGTGCCGAATTCTCCGCGAACACGACTTCGAAGACCTTCGGGCGCTTCGGCGATATTGCGCGGACACGAACCACCTTCGACCGTGGTTGTCCGCCCGGACCGACCGGGTCATCTTTGCCGAAGCACTGTGCGAGGACATCCGGGATTACGAGATGTCCGCTTCTTGCCGGGGACACGGGCGGTATCGGGCGGCAAAGGCCCGAGCTTTTTGAGGTATACCATGGTCGAGCAGTTGCCGGATGGAGAGGTTGAGTTCCGGATGTTTCGTCCCGCCGCGCGCCGCGTGTGCCTCACTGGAGACTTCACCGGCTGGAAGAAGGACGCCCTTTCGATGAAGCAGACCGCCGACGGATGGTGGATCTGCCGTCTCCATCTCGCGCCCGGCACGTACCAGTTTCAGTACCTTGTCGACGGCGAGAGGTATCTTGATTACGCGGCCTTCGGACTGGACCGCGGGGCAACGGGGCAGTGGAACTCGGTCGTCCGGGTCAACCCGCTACCGGCCGTCGCCGACCGCGAGGCGGAAGGCGCTTGCGTCGGTTTGCCTCATGCGGCGTTCGACGCCCGCGCGGGGAGGCCGAGCCGAGCGGATCCGCCGACGTTTTCTGCGAATGGCAGGAACCGGGCAGCTCGGCGCGTTCCGGGAGTCGTACGCCAGTCGTTGGAGCAGCGTTCCATGCCCGATGCCCCGGGCAGCGCAATCGCCGTGGGCGCGCCCGACTCGCGCATGGCGCGGCCTGCCTGATCCGTAGGGTTCCCGCCCAGCGCTGCGGTCGCGTGCGTGCGCTTGTTGTCTCCCGCGAAAACCCGGAGAACGTGCGTTCCAGCTTACCCGCATGGCCCGGCTCGATGATCTACCCGGGGTCCGTCCCTCGAACCTTGACGGGATGATCGCGGCATGTGCGGTACGGCAAGAGTCGGCCGCGATCACCGTTACCTGCGCCATGGCCAGAGGCGGCGGCCCGTCGAGGCGGGCGGCTGGTCACCTGGGCGAGAGGCGGCCTTGCGGATCTGTTCGAGAAGCTCCGCATCGGACTTGTTCGGCGGGGCGACCCGGCGGAGCACGCGGAAGCGTTCGCGCGTGACCGGATCCAGCGAAGCGAGATCCACCGACTGCGAACCCTGCGGCTGCGGCTCCGCGGGGGGTTCGGGATGAATGCTCGCGGCCGCCTCTGGCGTCTGCGCCGGGATCGCGACGGCCTGATCGCCCGCATCCGCCGACCCGGCCGAGGTCTCCGCCGGCGCGAGTGCGGCGACGGCAGTGGGCTGTTCCGATGCCCCGCGTTGTCCGTCTCATTCCGCCGGAGCCGCCGCCTGCCGTCGGCGCAGCTCCAGCTCGACCTGCGGCTCACGGAGCGTCTGTTCAAGCTCCGCCAGGCTTTCCGCTTTCCGCCTTGCCTGTTCCGACTGCTCGTGCGCTTCCTCTTGGAGCCTGGCGGCGGCCTCGACGTCCGCCGTTACCCGGGCCCGCTCCTGTTCGAGCCCCGCTTTCTCCTCCGCCAGCGATTCTTCGGCCCGGCGAAGTTCATCCTGCTGTTGCTCGACGGATCGACGGTGCTGTTCCAGTCCGGCCGCGTGCTGCTCCAGGTGCCGCCGCTGCGCCTCGACGTCGGCCAGAAGCCTGTCGAGCTCTCTCTGACGCCACTGAAGCCGGGCCGCCTCCTCCTCGATCTGCTGCCGCCGGGCCGCCACATCGCGTCCCTGCTGTTCGATCTGCTGCTGCCGGTCCGCGAGTTCGCACCGCAGCCGTTCGGCCTCCTGCTGCAACTGAGCCAACTCCGCCGAGCGCGACTCCAACGATTGATTCAACTCCTCCGTCTGGCGCCGGCAGTCTGCCAGCTCCGATCGAAGCCGCTGCGCCTCCTCCTTCCACTGCGCGAGCTCTGAGCGCAGGGTCTGCATCTGGTCCTGTTGCGATTGCGAGAGCGCCGTCCGGTCCTCCAGCGCCTTGCCATGCTCCTCCGCCTGCCGCCGCCAGTCAGCCAACTCGGACCGGAGCCGCTCGATCTCTTCCCTGGCACGCGCAAGTTCGGCCGCCTGCGCCTCGGTGCTTCGTTGCTCGGCGCGGCGATGGCGCTGGGCCTCCTCCTGCTGCGATCGCGCGAGTTCGGCGGCGCGCATCTCCAGCGCCTGGCTCTGTTCCTCCACGCAGCGCTGCCGGTCTGCAAGCTCCGTGCGAAGCCGCTCGAGCTGTTCCTGCGAGTGCGCCAGTGCGGCGGCGCGCTCCTCCAGTGCCTTATCCCGCTGCTCCGCCTGACGCTGTCGGTCGGCCAGTTCCGCGCGGAGCCGCTCGCACTCCTCGCGTGATCGTGCAAGTTCCGCCGCCTGCGCCTTGAGCTGCTCCTCGCGGCGTGCGATCTCCGCGGCTCGTTGCTCCGTCTGAAGCTGGGATTGCTGAAGCCGCCGATAAGACGCCGCAAGACCGTCGTGCAGCGATGCGAGTTTCTTCTCAATCGCCCCGAGCGCCGCCTCGGCTGCGTCGCCTTCTGAATGGCATGGATGCTGTGTCGTCCCCGACTGGCTCATCGTGTCTCCCCCAGCGGGCCGCCGCGTATCCCGGCTCGGCGGCCTCGATGCCGTCCTATGTCCCGATCCGGCCGCTCAGAAGGCTTGCGGCGTCCATCTGCGGCGGAGTGTCCCCGTTGAAAACCACTTGATACATCTGCCGGTTGAACATCAGGCGGTCTCCCTGCTGAAGCACGGCCGAATACACCCGCGCACCGTTGAGTTGCGTCCGCGGCTCGTCGTCGTGCGCGAGGTCGTACACGGCCCATCCCCTCCGCCAGGGCATCAGGATCGCCAGGGCCGGCACCGGAACCTCCGACTCCACCCGCACGTCGGCCCCCGACCGCGTGCCCACCACCGCAACGCCCTCCCGGACGGTCAGCGCGACGCTTCCGCCGGCATCGACCAACCACAGCGCCGGCGCGGGCAGAATCGCCTGAAACTGCCCGCTCTCATAGTTCCGGCCGCGCGACCCGGGCAGCGGCTGCGTGTGGACTCGGATGTCGTACGGTCCGATTCGCACTTCGTCGCCCTCTTTCAGACGCGAGTATCGGATCCGCACGCCGTCGACGAACGTCCCGTTGCGGCTCAGCAGGTCGCACAGGATCGGGTCGCTTCCGTCGCAGAGGATCGCCGCGTGCGTCTTGCTCACCGCCTCGTGGCGAAGGGTGATGTGCGCCGTGGACCGCGACCCGATGACGGTCACCGCGCGACGGAGACACCAGGTCTTCTGTTGCGGCGTGCCGGGTCGGCAACTCAGATAGAGCATGGGCACAAGCGGCGGCCAGCCGGCCGTGTGAAGCTCGCGCGGAAGGTCGTGCCGCGACTGCAACATGTCCGGCGGATTCCTCACCATACGCTCCGACAATCTGGCGGGACCCTCGGCGAATCAGACCGCTACGGCGAGGGGCGGCCCGACGATGCGGGCCCTCGGGTACGAACGTAACAAGTGGGTAACCTGGCTAAGGAAAAATACGATTCACACGTCTCATCGGCAAATGGCGGCGACGAAGTTGGACGGCGGCGACCCATAATGCTATGAGTACCTCGTGCGGGCTTCCCGCCGGCGAGCCGAGGAGACGGCGCGTGGGACCGATACGATGTGTGATCACTAACGACGATGGCAACGACGCCCCGGGCCTCCGCGCCTTGTACGCGGCGTTGCGGGGATTAGCGGACGTGGCCGTCGTCGCCCCCTCGACCGAGTGGAGCACGCGCGGCCATAATGCCCCGAGCCGTGATCCGCTTCGCGTAGAGCGCCGCGACGACCCCGAGATGGGTCGCGTCTTCGTCGTTCACGCGCCGCCGGCCGACTGCGTTCGGCTGGCCCTTTGCGAGCTGATCCGGCCGGCCCCCGACGTCGTGATCGCCGGGATCAACCGCGGCAGCAACGTCGGTGTCGACGTCTTCTACTCCGGTACCGTGGCGGCGGCGCGCGAAGCGGCGATTCTCGGCTATCCCGCCATCGCCATTTCCCAGCTCGTCCGCAAGGAGATGCCCGTCGATTGGAACGCCGCGGCCACGTTCGCCCGCCGCTTGCTCGAGCACCTGCTCGCCGAATTGTCCGGCGCCCGCCCGGTTCCCCTGTGGAACGTCAATCTCCCGCACCTGCCGCCCGGCGGCCGGCCCAGGGGCATCGTCAAGGTGCCTATGGCCACCTCGCCCTTGCAGATATGCTACGAGGCCCTTGATCCTCCCGACGCCTCTGCCAGCGGCGAACCGAGCACGTATCGCTACAGCGGCGCCTATTTCCGGCGCCCGCAGCCGGCGGGAACCGACATCGAGTACCTGTTCGCCGACTGGGCGACGATCACCGAGCTGACAAACGACCTGACGGACGCCTCCCTCGAGCGCGCTGAACTGACCTGGTTGCTCGACTGACGCGGGTGTCAATCGCTCACGCGTTCGATGCGTTGCCCCGCCATGATCGTTGCCCGACCCCAGCCCGGGGGCACGTACAGCAGCATCTGCGTGGCGGCCGCATGCGCCACAATCGCCGCGACCGGCGGGTCCGCTGCGATCCGCAGGACCTCGCCCGCCTTCGGCTCGGTGTCGGCAGAGGATGCCCCGATCACCCAATCGCCCGAACGCCACACGGCGCGTACCGCGCCGACCGTCTGAACCGGTGCCGGCTCCATCGGCTCGCGGACCACAAGATCCCACTTCTTCAGTTCGCCCGGCGCCTCGCCCGGTGCGCCCGGAATCGGCTCGGCCCCTGCGAAGTCTACTTCGACCGTCTGTACCTCGAGCCGCGCCACGACCGTCCCGTCGCGCACGACCGCAAACGTCTGCCCCGCCTGCACCCCGTCCGCGCCGCCCGCGGAGATCAGCACAAACCCCTCTCGCACGTCGAAGATCCGCGCCGCGCGGCGCCCGGCCGGCTGCGACGTCGCCGGCCTCGCCAGGGCCCGCAGACCCACGCTCGGCTGCGTCGTGCAGAACGCGCGAAGTGCTTTGGCCAGACACAAGCGATCGCTGCTCGTCAACACGCCCGCAAGTCCGACGTAATTGTCTCCGTCGAACAGCTCCAGTTGGCGCTCCGGTGTGAATCCGTCGCGCCGGGCCCCGGCCAGCTTCAGAATCGCGCCGTCCTTGTCCGGCGGCACCTCCCTGACCACGCGCTCCGCGCGCCCCGTTCGCACCGCGGCCGGCGCTGGCCCCAGGTCCACCGCATCGTCCACGTCCGGCACGGCGTTGGGCACGAGGGGCCGCGGCCGCACCAGCGCCGTGTGCGCCAGGACCGACTCGACCCGCCCTCGCGCGATTGGAAAGTCCTCCCGCCGGATCCAGACCGCATCCCCCTCGGTCAGACCGCTTTGCCGACCGAGATCCACCCAGACCTGGCGGCCGCCCGGCCCCACCGCCGCCGCTCTGCCCGATACTGTGGTGTCCGCGGGCATGGCCTTCTTGGCACGGGCGACGAACGACGCGGGCACGACCACCGCCCGGTCTCGGCCCGCCGCCGGCCGGCTCCCGGTTGCATCCGCTTCGAGCCGCTCGGCCGTCCGCACCGCCGCACTCGTCTCATCGAGGATGAAGACCTCGCCTGTTGCGATGATCCGCAAGTCGTCGCCCGCGCTCAGGACGACCACGCGATCGCCCATCGCGATGCCTTGCCGTCGCCCGACGTCGATACTCGCGACCGGTTCGATCTTCGCCACCCCGGTTACCGACGCCGTGAGGATACCGCCGCCTGCCCGGACAGGAGCCGAGTCCATCACACCCAAGACGAGGAGAGCCGCCAACAGGCCTCGAACCAACGGCGCACTACCCTCTTCCTGCGGGCAGAACGGAACGGATGCGGGTGACCGGTCCGGACGAGCTGCGGCGGTCATCGCCTTGCCTCCGCCATTCGCAGGGGTTGTTCCAGCAGCGCCTCCACCGCCTCGATGACCTCGGCCGCTTCGACGCCCCGCATGCACGCGTGCCCGTGACGGCACTGCGAGAGCTTCTTCAGGTAACACGGCGAGCACGGCAGCGGGTGGCGCACGATCCGGCTGTTCGCTGAGAACGGTCCGTTGCGACGCGGGTTTGTCGGGCCGACCACGCCCGCCACCGGTCGCCCGAGCGCCACCGCCACGTGCATCGGCCCTGACTCATTGCTGATCAGGAGGCTCGATGCATCGATCATCGCAATCAGGTCGCGCACGCTCGTCCGGCCACACACGTTACCCGTCGGAACGTCCGCCGCCGCCGCTACCGCGCGGCAATCCGCCATTTCACCCGGCCCGCCGGCCAGCACGATCTTGAACCCCCACACGCGGTAAAGGTGCTCGCACACCGTCGCGATCCGCGCTGCCGGCCAGATTTTCGTTTCCCACCGGGCCCCCGGCGTGATGAGCGCGAACCGCTCGCCCGGCGCCACCCCCGCATCGGCGAGCAGCGACCCCGCATTCGCCCGCGCCTCCGGCGGCACGTGCAGGCGGAACTCGATCGGTACGTCCTGAAAGCCGAGCATCGGAGCGACGCGGTAGTAGCGCAGTACGGCATGCTCATCCGGATTGCCCGGGGCAATCCGGTGGGAGTAGAACAGCCATGCGAACTCCCGCGCCCGGGCGAAGCCGATCCGCGTCGGCGCCCCGCTCGCCCACGCGAGAAAACCGCTCCGGAACAGCCCCTGCAAGTCGATCACGAGGTCGAACCGCCGCCGGCGCAGCGACGAGACGAACTCCATGAATTCGCCGGTGACCCGGATGCTCCCGGCCATCTGTCCGTATCGCTTGCGATCGAACAGGATCAGTTCGTCAATCTGCGGATGCCCCTCAAGCAGATCCCGGCAGGTCGCCGCGATCAGCCACGAGATCCGCGCGTGGGGGTAGCGATGGCGCAGGCCGTTGAGCACCGGCAGCGCGTGCGCGATGTCGCCGAGCGAACTCGGCTTGATGATCAGGATCCGCTCGAACTCGTGCTTCGCCAGGTCCATCGACCGTTCCACCGCTTCTTCGGCTTGACTTCCCCCGCCCGAGCTCCTCTGATGCTACGAACGGTAACTGTAGCGCATTGTGGCAGGACGGGCAAGTAATGCGAAGCGACGCTGTGGGCACGATGCTTGTCGGATTCTCGATGTTTCTGGCCGGCTGCCGCTCGGGCGGAAGCGGCCTCGACGGTTGCCTCTACGCCTTCGACGAGACCGCGAATCGGTGGTCGGCCGAACAGTGGAAGCAGGAAGTCGCGTTCATGCGCCAGGCAGGATTCCGGCACGTGATCGCGTGCCGTCCGGCCTACGCTGCCCTATCGACCCGGCCGACGGAGGTCCTGGACGCTTTCGATCGTTTCATCGCCGCATGCGAGCGTACGGACATGCGGGTGTATCTCTCGCTCTGGTCCCATCCGGCCTGGTACGCCCGCTGGGACCTTCGCGAGGAACTCGACGCGAACGCCACAGCAATCGAGAGGCTCGCGGCCCGATACGCAGGGCATCCGAGCTTCGCCGGCTGGTACATCCCGCACGAGATCTACGTCACGTGGGACGAGAAGGCTGCGTTCATGCGCGACCTGTATCGCGAGCTCTCACGGATGTGCAAGACCCGCACGCCCGGCGGGAAGGTCCTGCTCTCGCCGTTCTTCATCCTCGACCGTGAAGGCGATCTGGGCGACTTCCGCTTCGTCGAACCCGCCCAGTACGAGGCGTTCTGGTACGACCTGCTCCGGCAGACATCCATCGACATCGTCGCCCTCCAGGACAGCGGCGAGCACCTGAGTTTCTACACGCTCGACGATCGGCGGCCCTTTTTCGCGGCCATGAAACGGGCGTGTGGTCGCGCCGGCAAGACGATGTGGGCCAACGTCGAGACGGGCGAACTGCACACGGACAGCTACGAAGACTACGTACGGCGCTTCGGGCGAAAGACCCACGTGAATGATCCGAGGACGCGAACGGCCTGGCACCCGGTGCCCGCCGCGAAGCTCCGCGCGAAACTCCGCTTCGCGCACTATTTCACGAACACGACGATCACCTGGGGCTATCGTGAATACTGGGACCCCATGCGCGGTACTGTCGCGAAGTCCATGTATGACGCCTACCTCACGCGGCCCGTTGGCTGGTGACGCCCCCCTCTCCCTGCAAGGGAGAGGGCCGGCGCGAGGGTGAATCACCTGTTCCCCATTGCCTGTGTGGTAAGGTGGAACCCGTCACAAGACGCGGGTTGCGGTGGGTCCGCCGCACGTGGCAGCAGTAAAGATCGCACGGCGAACCCGCCCGCACACCGCTCGGAAGCACGCGCTCCAGCCCATCTACTCCCACTCCGGGCAGCACTCATCCTCCTCGGGAGGAACCGGAGGAACCGGAAGCGCCCTCGCCACCCCGGAATCGACCACCTCGTGAAACACGATGTCCAGCCGTCCGTTGCATCCGTCCGTCGGGATGGTGGTGAACAGGAACGATCCGGCCACGACCAAACCCGCCATCATTCTCTACGCCTTCTGCGCCATTTGAGCGGTCATGATAGACCTCCTGGCCAACGTTTCAGCCTTCTGTCTTTCCGTGTCTGCCCGCGGCAGACGTCTCGCCCTTACACTGAGCAACTCGCATGCCACCGCCTGAGACTGATTCGTGATGCCGGCAAGGCGCTTCGCCGACCTCGTCTGGGCAATAACGCCCACACCGGGTGCCCAATGCCCATGGCCAATCCGCCACGGTCGCACACTTTGCGCCCATTCCCCTTTTTTTTGCCGCACGGCACGCATTTCTCTTGATCGGGCTCCCCGTCACCTGTAGCATGGTCCTGTCGGCCGGTCGCCGCGTTGCGGCTGCGCCGTCGCCCACATCGTCGTGTGTGTATGCGGTCCGCCCCGCGCCGGTTCAGGCGCCCGGCACGCGGATTGCCGATTCGTTGGAAAGCCGCGCAGAGAACCGACCGGAGGCCAAGTCATGCGAGCAACACTGGTGCATCGAGCCCTTTCGGCAGCGACACTCGCGGCCGTCTGCCTGATCGGCGGCTGCTCACCTCAGGATGGCGGCGGGGGAGGGACCGGCGGAGATGCTCCTCCGGGCGATCTCCAGCAGGCGGAAGCCGAGTTCGCCGTTAGCCAGACCGGCGCGGACCAACTGGCCCGGTTGCTTGACAGCGGCGCTTCCACACAGGACGCCCTGACCACGTTGGCGGACAGCCTTCGCCAGGACCCGATGATTGCCGCCGCCGCCCTGCAGGACGACAACAAGGGCCTGTGGGTCACCTACAAGTCGGGCCTGGAACACGTGTACTGGGTGGTGGACGAGGACGACCTCGGCCTCAATCCGCAGACCGCGATCACCGCAGCGCCGTCCGGCGACACCCGGCAGCCTCCAGCGCCGCACCGGCTTGCCCAGTCTGTAAACGTCGCAGCGACGCGGGGCCCCGTTACGACCATCGCCCAGTCCGGCTCGATGATCCAATACAAGCTGCCGGCGAACAACAAGGCCGTCCTCGCCAACGCGCTCCACGTCACCATCCCCCTCCAAGACGTGCGGCTACCGGTGGAGTAGCTGTTGACGGCGTGCGGGTATGAGGTGACAAGCGTAGACGGCGACTTCGAGTTCTTCAAGAATATGAGCCAGTTCGGCGTCATCTTCCTTGAAGCGCACGGCGGGATCAGGCCGTCGACCGCGATACCGATCTGTCAGGAGCCCGGCACGGATGCGGCCGTCTCGACCTCCGTTCCGATCACGCCCGAGACCGTGGCGATAATCGCGAAGGAATATGTCGAAGACGTTTACGTGTGCGGCCGGCTTCGCGAAAGCACCGTCGAGGTCAAAAGAAAGGGAAAGCCCACGCTGTATTTCCCGTTCTGGGCGGTCACGCCCGCGTTCGTCCGCAAATACGATACCGGCAAGTTCCCGGATTATGCCCTCATGTGCTTGAGCGCCTGCCGGTCGTTTGAGGCAGGCGCGAGCCAGTGGGCTGACCTCTTGTACGAGAAGTCTTACGGCTCGGTGTTTGTGGGGTGGGACAACCACGTTCACTACGGCATCTCGGCCAGGGCGATGCTGCACCTCTGTCAGTTCCTCACCGGCGCGAATGAGCAGTTCGACCTCGGCCAGATCGACCCGAAGACCGGCGCCAAGACCATCTTCCCGCTGCTGTTCAAGAACGACTATGCGCCGGTGCTGCCGCAGTCGGTGGGCCTTGCCTTGGACGCGCTGACGGCCAAGAGCTTCGACGTCGATCCGAACACGACCGCACGACTGACGGCCAAAGGCGACACCCTGTACGGCCCCACGCGTCTCATCCTCACCCCCGCCATCGAGACGTTCGAGACGCTCGGAGACGGCAAGGTGCGGCTCGGCGGGCGCTGCGCGGACAACGCGGAACTCTGGTTCGGCGAGGAGACAGCGGTCAACATCGGCACCGCCAGTAATGGCGTGTGGGAGTTCCCGCTGGCAGCGCACTTGTACGGCCGGATGTCGCTGCACATGCAGGACCGCAAGTCTCCGCCGCGCGAGCTGCTCCGCTGGTATCCGGTCGTCGTCCGGATACGGAACGCCCAGCCTGCTGACAACTGGGGCACGTGCAACAGCGAGGCTACGTACCGGCTTTCCCTGCGCGCCATCGCCGGCGGACATCGCGAGGGCGCTGAAGTATGGGATAAGCCGGAGACAGCCTTCCGCGGACACTGGGACCCCGATGCGTCGACGGTTACCTGGTCGGTCACCGGCGACAAGACGGTTCCGGACGACCTCTTCGGCCCGTCCCGCTGCCAGTGGTCGGGTTCCGGCTCGCGGACCTTCGGCGAGGTCGCGGTTCAGGCCGGGGGCACCGGCGAATTCTATTACCCGTACTTGCTGGACGCGAAGGACGCGTGGCTGGCCGTATCGCCGCCGTTCTTCCTGGAAGGCACAATGAATTGCAGCGGCTGGTCCGCGCCGGACTATGCATGCGGTCCGCCACCCGGTCCCAGCGCCCAAGTCCCGTTGCGGGCGACGGACTGGTCCATCATGTCCGGCTCGACGACGGACGTGATGGGTTCCTACGTAATCGAATGGGAGTGGTGCACCCCGACGCCGGCGTTCGACAGCACCCTGGCGCCACGATAAGGGCTACGATTGTCCTCTTGCTCTCGTTCAGGAGGTCATCGGATGACACGCTCAAGCAAGACATGGATGGTTCTCTCGGTACTCGTATTGAGTGCCTTCCTCGCCGGCCAGACGGGGCCGTGCGGAGGGTCGCCGCCGTCGGATAGAGACGGCGACGGGATCGCCGACGCCGGCGACAACTGCCCGGACACCGCCAATGCCGATCAGGCCGATACGGACGGCGACGGCATTGGCGACGCGTGTGATTCGCCGCCCGTCGCGACAGGGGCCACATTCGTCCGGGTCCCTGATCCCCTCTCCGGCGACAACCCGCGATACCCGGTCGCCGCCGTGGCGGTGCCCGCGCCCGGACAGGCCGTCACCGACGCAGCGTTCGGAACCGTCCAGACGAGAGTCATACAGACCGAGAGCCTTCGGCACGAGTATTCGCGGTTCGACCCGTTCAACCGCGACCAGTCGCTGATCCTGCTGACGTACTTCCCGAGCGGCGAATGGCGGGTCTATCGCACACAGACAGTCCCGTACGATCAGGAGGCCAACCTCGTGCGAACCGTGGAGCTCGCTGAGCCGCGATGGGACCCGAACGACGCGGCCCTGCTGTGGGGATTGCAGAGCTTCCGCATTGTCACGCTCAATGTGCAGACGGGCGATGCTATCACCATCAAGGACTTCGCGCAGGATGCGACGATAGCCCCGATCCTCACCGCGAACCCGGACCTCTACCAGATTACGATGAACAATGAGGGCGAGTCCTCGACGGACAAGCGGTTCTGGGCGTTCGTGCTCCAGGGAACCAACGAAGACGGCCGCGCGCGCTATATCTTCACGTGGGACCGGCAGACGGATCACGTCCTGGGTGTGTACGCGGTCGCCGCGAACCAGGCGGATATCGACTGGGTCGGTATGTCGCCGAACGGCACGTGGACGTTGATCGGCGGTTCGGAGTTGAACGCGGGCGACCTGCAGGGCCTGGTCATGGCGAACCGGGAACTGACGCAGTTCCATCGCCTCGACTATGCGACTGGCCACGCGGACGTCGGGCTCGACAGCCAGGGCAACGAAGTGATCGTGATGCAGAACGTCCGGACCGACGCCATCGATATGATCCCCCTCGATCTGAGCACGCAGCCGATCCTGGAGGCCGGCGGAAGCTATGCCGGCACCAACCGGGTGCAGCTCGTGCGCCTCTTCTACAATTCGGAGTCGGCCGTCGGCCTGAACAGCGGCGTGCATATCTCGTGTAATGTCCCCGGCTGGTGCGTCGTCTCGACGTACATTGAGCCGGGCCTGCCCGAACAAAACTGGCTCGACCGCAAGATCGTCCTGGTCAGGCTGGACCGGGCGAGCCCACGCACCTTTTATCTGGCCCAGGTCTACGGCACGCGCGGACAGTACTGGGAAGAGACCCAGGCGACGATCAGCAACGACGGAGCGCGAATCGTCTGGGCCACGAACTGGAACCAGAACGTCGGGCAGTTGCCGGAGCGGGTGTGGCTCATGGAACTGAATATGCCGGCGGGATGGATGGGCGCCCTGATTGCTCAACCGTAAATACAGACGCACAGGAGCTGACTCAATGCGTAAGATGATAACCACGTCGCTCGCGAGCAGCGTCGCCCTGCTCAACTGCGGCGCAAGTTGCATGCTTCATTCGCCCTGCAATCTCCCTGTCGTGTTTCCCGGCGTGTACGTTCAGGTCCTCAACGATCAGACTGGCGAAGGCATCGCCGACGCCGTGGTCAGGGTTATAACCGCCGACGGAGCGTACTCCGAGCCGTTGTCCGGTGATGCCGATGGGGATTACGTGGGCGGCTACGGGCTCACCGGCACCCTCACCGTCACGGCAGAGGCCCCTGGCTTCGTCAGTCAGCAACTTGACGATGTCGTGGTCCAGTCGGTTCCCGCCTGCCGTATCGTCCCCGCGAATCTCGTTGTTCGGCTGACACCGGCAACCTGACGCCGGACAGAACCCACGCGAGCCGCCGGCCTTATCCCGGTTGCTGAACAGAACGCGAAACGCAAACGAGCGCCACAACCAGCCAAGCGAAAAGAGATCGTTATGACCCGCTTCAGTCGTCTTGCATGGCAAGTAGCCACATGCCTCACCCTTGTCCTCCCGTCGCTCCTGCGGGCCGACGGCGGCTTCTTCCTCCCGATCGGAGCCGCCGCCGATCTCGCGCAGACGCGCCAGGAGGCCGTCCTGGCCGTCCACCCAGGCGGCGAAAAGGTGACCTACGTCCTCCGCAGCCTGTACAACGGCCGCGCGAGCGACTTCGCCTGGGTCCTGCCCGTACCAGCCACGCCGACCGATGTGGTTGCCCACCCGGACAACACGCTGTTCGCCAGCCTCGACCAGCGCACACGTCCGACCTTCCTCGTCATGCCACGAATTACGGGCGGTGGATGCTGCGGTTGCGCTGCCGAAGGGACCGGCCCAACCACCGGCGCGGTCCTCCAAGTCGAGGCCAGCGGCAAGACCGGCGTCTTCGACTGGGCCGCCCTGACGAGCACCGGCGGCGACGCGCTGCTGGACTGGCTCAACACGAACGGTTTCGACGTGCCCGCCGCCGCGGCGCCCGTGCTCGACGGTTACATCGGGCAAGGCATGCACTTCCTCGCGGTCCGCGTGAACCAGGTCTCCGCCCCGGCGGCCGGCGGTACGTCGGAGATCCCGCCGATCCAGTTTACGGTCGAAACGCCCCGGCGCTTCTACCCGATGGTCATTTCGCAGGTCTCCGCCGCCCGGGACACCGAGGTCCTGCTCTACCTGCTCGCCGCGCACCGCCAGGAGATCGCCAACCTGCCCAATGGCCTGATCGACGCGACCGCCCTGGTCCCCGATTTTGCCAACGAGAGCTTCACGAATTACGAGCAACTCTTCGCGCAGAAGATCGCCGCGCTCGGCGGGCTCGCGCTGATTACCGAATACGCCTCGCCGGCCCCCGACTACAAGTTGCCCTGGCCGAACGTCCCAGCCGACATCAGCGGTCAGCTCCTGTTCCTCACCCGGATGCGGACGCTCATCCCCCGCGACCGCATGACGCAGGACTTCGAGTTCCGCGACGCCTCGACCGACGCAGAGGTCTCCAATACCTTCACGGTGAATCAACCCAACCAGGCAAGCGCCGCCGTCGGTCAGACGCTAACGGCCCTCGCCGTGGTTAGTCTGTTCTGCGGCCTCTTGCGATGGTCACAACGCAGCGGAATCGACAGGTGCAACTGAGCAAGTCGCCGCCGCGCCGGATGCAGGTTCCATGTCGGTCGTTCCCAGCCCCGCAGGTGCAACTGGTGCAGTTGACCAGGCCGCCGCCGAATCGGATGAGCGCTTGCTGTCGTTCACTCCCAGCCCCGCAGGTGCAACGGACGAGGCCGGCCCGCCCCCGGAGGAGGAAGATCAGCCTCAGCCGCCAGAGCCGCGAAGGCGCGCACG
>CAZMVY010000118.1:0-15000 GCA_964569765.1 uncultured Planctomycetales bacterium | reverse complement strand
CTCCGCAAGTACGGCCCGGCGTGCACGGTTGGCCGCGGGGCCGTCGGCTACCATATCGCCCGCGCCGAAGCCGTAAGCTTCCACGACCGCGGCGAACAGGGCTGGTGCAAGCGCATGCTGGAGGAGGGCATTACGGCCACGCTCGGCCCGGTGGAGGAGCCCTACCTGCACGCATTCCCGCCCCCCAAGGACTTCTTCGGCCTGCTGCTGACGGGGCGTTTCTCGCTGGCCGAGGTCTTCGCCTTCACCAACGACTTCAGCTCCTGGATGATGATGTTGCTCGGCGACCCGCTCTATCGCCCGTTCGCCGCGGCCCCGGTCCTGCGCCTGAGCGATGTCTTCGTGCCTGCAATGATTCCCGAAGCATATCGCGACGTTGCCGCGGGCCGCACGCCGGGCATGGACGCGGGAACGAGTACATTTCCTGCCCAGGGAAGCCCGTAACTCAGCCCACGCCGCCTCCGGTGCGCAATCGCGCCGTCGTTCCGTCACCCCTGCCGGGCCGGGACCGGACGAAACGCACTGATCGGGAGCGGCACGGCAGCCGTCTCAGGCCGTTCGGACCTGAACAATTGCGGCCGCGCGGGTCTTCGGTCACCGGTAGCAACTGGCGTCCTTGGGCGGATTGTTGGGACCGTTGAAACAGTATTGGAACGCGCTGAAGTCGGACAGGTCGACGTCCCCGTCGATGTCCGAATCGGCGGACGGGCATGCAGCGCCGCCGCCGTACGCGCGGTTCGGACCCTTGAAACATGCCTGGAAGACGCTGAAGTCGGAAAGATCGACGTCGCCGTCCTGGTCGAGATCGCCGTAGGCGTAGACCACGGGATTCACGTGGATGGTCAACCGGTTGGATTCGCCGCCGCGACCGAGCGTGTCCGTGACGACAAGATAACAGGCGTAATCGCCTGCGGCGGCAAAGGTGCGATCCGTCGGCGTCGGCTCACCGGTGCCCGGTACCGTGGCCGTGCCGAAGTGCCAGACATAGGAGGAGGCACCCGACGCGCCGGGGCCGTACGTGACCGCGGGGGTGAAGTGGACGCTCTGGTTCTGCGAGATGACCGTGCGGTCGGCCTGAATGACCACCTGCGGCGCGCCGGAATCCACATGAATGGCGATGTGGTTCGACTCTCCGACGCAGCCGGCGGAGTCCGTCACTACGAGGTAACAGTCGAAGTCGCCCGTATCGGGGAATGCGTGATCCACCGCCGTCGGCGCCCCGCTGCCGGGGATCGTGTCGGCGCCGAAGTGCCAGACGTACGAGGCGGCCGTGTTGCCGGGAGCGTAGGAAACGCTCGGCGTGAAGTGCACGCTTTCGGCCTGGGTGATCGTGGTCCGGTCGGCGGTGATGCTGACCATCGGGTTGCAGGAGAGGGTGAAGTCCTGCCGGGTCAGCCCGCCCGCGTAGACGATGACGGTGCTGCTCCGCGAGCCGAGACCCGCTTTCTGCGCGGTGACGGTCTTCGATGAACCGCCCGCCGTGGCGCTGACAAGCGTCAGGGTGTAGTAGCCGTTCCCGTCGGTTCTTGCCGAAATGCTCGTGCGGGGGATGTTCACGATGGCGTCGTCGACGGGCTGCCCCGCCCCGTCGGTGACCCGGCCCCAGATCGTGCCCTCGGTGGCCGTCGCCGGGTTCCGCCAGGGCATGGCGGGCCGCGGGGCGGACCAGGTGAAGATGTTGGCGGGGGCATACGTGGTGTACCAGGACCAGTCGGTCGACCAGCAACTGGCGTCGCAGGCGCACAGATCGCCGACCGTCCCGACGTAGTTGTAGGTGGAGAGCCCGTCCGCGCCGGCGCCGCGGGCGTACTGAAGCTGTATGACGCTGTTGGCCATGGTGTTCAGATAGGCGCCCTGCGTGATATACGCGTGCCGCGAATAGCGCCAGGCGGGCGAGCGACCGTTGACGCCCATAAACTGGTCGACCCATTGTCGGTACCACGCGGCCTGATCGGAGCAGTGCTCGCGGTCGTACAGCATCGGGCAGCCGGCGTCGAGGTACCCGAGGCGCATCCACTCCTCCCAGTTCGAAAACTTGTTGACGTAGGGGTTGGTGACGGTGAAGTCCGGCGGACAACTCCCGCTCGTGAAGAGCGAGGCCGTGTGCCGCAGCGGTTGGCGCGGATTGCTCGTGACGGCCTGAATCTCCGCCTTTGCGCGGCGGACGAGTTCGGTGACCTCGCGGCGCCGGAAGTCGTCCCAGGCGGGGCAGTTCTGGTACGGCGGCGGCTGGGCGCATTGATCCGCAACCGGAGTGATGCGGTAGAAGCGTGCCAGCCCCGAGTTGGGGTACGAGTTGTACGCCGGGTAGCCGTGGTTGGGTTCCATATATCGGATGTAATCCCAGTGGATGCCGTCGATCGGCCATCCGGCGACCAGCTCACGGACGATGCTGATGATGTATTCCTGGACATCGGGCGAACCGGGGTCCAGGTAATAGTCTCCGCCGATCGCCGTGGCACCGCTTCCGCCGGGATAGGCGGCCATGAACCATTCCGGGTGGTTGTGCAGGGTCGGGTTGCCGTAGCTGCTGGGCGGCCAGGCGCCGCCGACGCGATACGGCAGGATCCACGCATGGACTTCCAGGTCGTTGCCGGGCAGGTGCGCCTGCTGACACAGATAGGCGAGCGGATCGAAGGAGCTGAAGTGCCTCGGCAGGATGTTCGAGTTCCAGTACGCGCCGCCGACACTCTCGGAGCGATCGTGATAGGCCAGGACCTGGACGATCAGTGCGTTGTAGCGGCCGGCCTTCGCCCGGGAGATCATCGCGTCGATCTCGCCGGTGGAGTTCATCCCGGCGTGCCACGCATCCGCGAAGAAGGCGCGAAACTCAGGCGTCTGCGCGGAAAGCGGATGAGGCACCGCAGCATACAGGAACCATGCGAGGATAACGGCGGTGCCGCCGACGAATCGCGTCTGCATAGAAATACCCCCCTATGAGGGCCTGCGGCCGGCGCGGATTGGACGGGTTGGCTCTCCGTAACAGCCGCCGACCATTATATAATATAGCTTGGAGGGTATGTTCTCAAGCCCCGTACCATCTGCGGCTTGCGGCGCGGCTCGAACGGCAGGGCACGTGCGAGCGGCAGCATTTGGGCAGGCGAGTGTTGCAGTCAAGGTGACAGGCAATGCGAAGTTGCTGCAAAGCACACGGATAGATAGAGTGGAGGTTGTCGGCGGTTGAACGGCCGGCGACAGGCGGTTGCCATGAGTGCGTATGGCTCAACTTCGGGACGGACTCGGACGGCGCGACGGTCCGAGTCTTCGCGGTCCTCCCGGGGGCGACTGGCGGTGCTGTCGGCAGCGGGGGCACTGGCTGTTTTGTCAGGAATGGCGGCGGCCGCGACCGCCGGGGCCCGAGACAGTGGTGTTGCCACGCGTGCCGCAACGCCGCCGCGAGGGGGCTTCGAACGGGCGTTCGTGATCCCGATCGAAGACGAGATCAACGAGGTGACGCTCGACAGTCTGGAGCGGCGCGTCGGCGAGGTGAAAGAGGCGCGCGGCGATCTGATCGTCTTCGATCTGAACACACCGGGCGGGGTGGCGCTGACGGCTCTGAAGATCTGCACGCTGATCAAGAACCTCGAGCCGATCCACACGGTGGCGTGGGTGAACCCGGATGCCTACAGCGCCGGGGCGATCATCGCAATGGCCTGCGACGAGATCGTGATGAGCGCACGGAGCAAGATCGGCGATTGCCAGCCGATTATGATCGGCCCGGAGGGCGTCAGCGCGATTCCGCAGGACGTGGAGGCGAAGTTCAACAGCCCCCTCATCGAAGAGTTGCAGGATTCCTCGAACCGGCGCGGCTACGACATGAACCTGTGCCTGGCGATGGTCCGCCCGGGCATTGAGCTGTATTGGGTGGAGAACGCGAAGACCGGCGAGCGGCGCTTCGTGCGGCCGCACGAGCGGGACCGCCTGTTTGGGATCGAATCCGCCGCCACGGGTACGGGCAAGGCGGCGGAGCCCGCCCGGGAGGAGAGCGGCAAGGTGGCATCCTCGCGCGACGTGCCGAGCGAGTTCGTATCCGACGAAGCCAGCAAGACCGACTGGCACTACGTCAGGTCCGCTCCGCCGCTGACGAAGGTTCCGCAGCCGATCGTCGGCCGCAACGAGTTGCTGACAATGGGGCAGGATGCGGCAATCGCGTACGGCTTCGCCAAAGCGAAGGTTTCGTCCGAAGGCGAGCTGCGGGAGTTCCTGGGAATTCGCGGCCCGATCACGCGGTTGGACTACACCTGGACGGAGCAGGTGGTGGACTGGTTGAGCTCGCCGATGGTTCGCGGTGTGCTTTTCATCCTGATGATGCTCGGCGCGTATGTCGAGTTCAATCATCCGGGCCTGAGCGTGCCGGGGGTGGTGGCGCTGGTGTGTCTGATCACGTTCCTCGGCGCGCCGTACCTGACCGGACTGGCGAAGGCGTGGGAAATCCTCGTGATCATCTGCGGCGTGGGGCTGCTGCTGCTGGAGCTTTTCGTCATCCCCGGCTTCGGGATCACGGGCGTTGCCGGGATCGTGCTGATCCTGGTGGGGTTCATCGCGACCTTCATGCCGGACGATCCGGGCCCCATTTACCGGCCGGAGTTCAACTACACGGTCAGCGGCGTGAAGACGGGCCTGTGGGTGATCGCGCTCGGGCTGGTGGCGTCGATCGCGGGGATGGCGGCGCTGAGCCGATTGATGCCGCGGGCACCGTACATCCGCAAACTCATCCCGCCGAACCCTACGCCGGAGAGCGTAGCGGTAGACGATGTTCTGCGGGACGTGGCGAGCGTGGGGGACGTCGGCCGGAGCGAGGGCCCCCTGCGCCCGGCGGGCAAGGCGCGGTTCGGCGCGACGCTGGTGGACGTGGTGAGCGACGGCGAGTTCATCGGTCCGGGCGAGCGGATCGAGGTGATCGACCGGCAGGGCGCGCGGATCGTCGTGCGGCGCATCCGGCAGGAAGTGTGAGCACGCGACGAAGGACAAAGGCGACGAGGCGACGGAGGGGGCGGCGGCAGGCGGCAGGTCCGCAACAGCGGATCGACGGAGCATCATGGATCCCATACTCTCACTCGTGATTCTGTACGCCGTCGGGGTCGTGATGCTGGTCGCGGAGATCTTTCTCCCTTCGCACGCCATGCTGACGGTGTGCGGGCTGGCGATGCTCGGCTGGGCGGTGTATCACACGTTTCTTCTGAGCGAACCGGCCGGCTACGTTTCTCTGCTGCTGCTGGCGATCCTGCTGCCGACGATGATGATCCTCGCGGTGCGGAACTGGCATCGGACGCCGTTCGGCCGCCGGATTTCGCCGCCGAACCCGGTGCTCACGCGGGAGGATGCCGGCGCGAGGCCGGACCTGCTCGAGCCGTTCGTCGGCCAGATCGGGACGACATTGACGCCGCTGCGCCCCGTGGGAAAATGTCGGTTCGGCGACCGGAAGATCGAGTGCGTTTCCGAGTCGGGGATGATCGACCGCGGCGTGGTCGTGCGCGCGGTCGGGATCGTCAACATGTCGCTGGCGGTCCGCCCCGTGGAGCCGGTGGGGAAGGCGGCGTCGTAGCGGCACGGACGGCGACGCCCTCCATGCGGGGCAGCGCCGACGAAACAACGGGCCCGTGAAGGAAGGTTGGACACATGAACACACTTCTCACCATTCTGGCGGATACGCAAGGCATCCAGTTCGAATGGATCATCGTGATCGTACTGATCGTCCTGGCCCTGGCGGTGATCCTGATCATCGCGCAGTTCTTCGGCCTGTGGCTTCAGGCGTTCATGAGCAACGCGAACGTGACGCTCTTCGACCTGATCGGGATGCGGCTGCGGAAGGTGGATGCCCGCGTCATCGTGTTGTCGAAGATCCAGGCAGTGAAGGCCGGCCTTCTGGACATCACGACGAACGATCTGGAAACGCACTATCTGGCGCGAGGGCGTGTGCCGAACGTGGTCAATGCGATGATCGCCGCCAACCGCGCCGGCATCGATCTGACGTGGAAGCACGCCTGCGCGATCGACCTGGCGGGGCGCGACATCCTCGATGCCGTGCACACGTCCGTGAACCCGAAGGTGATCGATTGCCCGAATCCGGCGAGCGGCAAGCAGACGATTGACGCCGTCGCCAAAGACGGGATTCAGCTCAAGGCGAAGGCCCGCGTCACGGTTCGGACGAACATCCGCCAGTTGATCGGCGGGGCGACGGAGGAAACGATCATCGCGCGCGTCGGCGAGGGCATCGTGACAAGCATCGGTTCGGCGGAGAACTACAAGGCCGTGCTCGAAAACCCCGACGTGATCTCGAAGAAAGTACTGGAGAAGGGTCTCGATGCCGGAACAGCGTTCGAGATCCTGTCGATCGACATCGCGGACGTGGACGTCGGCGAGAACGTCGGCGCGAAACTTCAGGCCGACCAGGCCGAGGCAGACAAGCGGCGCTTCCAGGCGGAGGCAGAAAAGCGTGCCGCGATGGCCCGCGCCCGCGAGGCCGAAATGGCCGCGCTGGTGGTCGAGAACCGTGCGAAGGTGGTCGAGGCCGAGGCCCAGGTTCCGCTGGCGATCGCCGAGGCGTTTCGCGCAGGCCACCTGGGCGTGATGGATTACTACCGGCTCAAGAACATTCAGGCGGATACGTCGATGCGCGACTCGATCAGTCGGAGCAGCGGCGCTGAGGAGAAGAAGTAAGCACGGGATTCCGGGCCCCCGCCGGGGACCGGCGCCTGCTGAAGGCGGGATCGTCGTATGCTGCTGCACATGGTGAACATCCTGGCCGCCCGTGATGACGACGCGAGCCAGTTGGTCTGGGTCATTGCCGTCCTGCTTCTGTCGGTCGTCGGTACGATCTTCGGCAAGTTGAACGAGGCGGCTAAAAAAAAGAAGCCGCCGCCCCGCCCGAACGAGTCGGACGCAGCGGCTGAGCCGGGCGCCGCCCCGCCGTCGCCGCGACCGCGCGAGGCAGGCTCGCGTCCCATGCCACGTGTCCCCCGCCCGCCGATACGAGCGGGCGACCGGCCCATCGGTATTCCACGGCCGAAAGGCCCGGTGATGGCCCCCGAGCGGCCGCGGCCGGTTCCGCCGCGGCAGCCGGGTCCGCGACGGCCGGTTCCACCACCGGCTTCGCGGCCAGCCGAGCCCCGGCCGGTGCGAGCGATCGCGCCGCAGGTAGCGGCGTTCGCACGGCAGGAGCAAGCCGTCGGGCCGGCCCTCAAGGAAAGACCTGCCCCCCCGGTTTCGGCACCGCCAGGGTTCGCGCCGCGGGGAATTCGCCTGGATCTTACCCCCACCCGGCTGCGCGAGATGGTCCTGCTGCGAGAGGTCTTGGGGCCACCGGTCTCGATGCGTGACGAGTCCTCCTGGTTCTGATCGCGGCGGGCGGAGAGGGTTTTTCGGAGATGATGACGATGCCGGATGAGATGAATCGGCGGGTGTTCCTTGGGCATGCGGCTTCGCTGGCGGCGGGAGGCGCGTTGCTGGGCGGGCTCAAGGCGTCGGGACAGACTTCGCTTCCGGCGACCGAGCCGGCGCTGGAATGGCGCAACCGGCAACCGACGATGGCCTACGCGAAGCTGGGGCGGACGAACTTCATGGTAAGCCGGTGTGTGTTCGGGGCCGCGGGGTTGTACGGCGGCGGCAAGGGCGACCTGAGGCTGCTCGAGACGGCGATCGAACGCGGGGTAAACTACATCGACACCGCGCGGGGCTACGGCCAGAGCGAATCGGCCCTCGCCGGCATCCTGAAGAAGTGCCGCGAGAAGGTCTGGATCGTCAGCAAGGCAACCGACATGGGATATCCGCGCAACGTGCTGAAACGCGGCGAGGATGCCCGGGCCGCGAAGCTGTACACGGATCAGCTTGAGGAATCGCTGAAGCAACTCGGCGTGGACACGATCGACTGCTACATGGTCCAGGGCGTGGAGCACGACTGGATCGTCACGATGGATTCGCTCTACGAAGCGTTCACGAAGGCTCGCAAGGCGGGCAAGGTTCGCTACTTCGGACTTGCCACGCACACGAACGTGCAGGACGTGTGCGAACTCGCCGCCCGAACCGGGCGGTATGATGTGGTGCAGCTTGCTGCGAATCCGACGAGTCTTGAGGAGCTGGCCCCGGCGGTGAAAGCGATGCGGGCCGCGGGGATCGGCGTAATCAGCATGAAGACGAGCGGGCCGATCGGCCGCAATCCGAAGGTGTACGACGGACATTATGATCCGGCGCTGCTCGGCGGAAAACTCTCGCCGTTCCAGCGGGCCTTCGCGTACATGCTGACCCGCGGCCACGTCGATGCATTCAACTCGCACATGCCGACACGCCAGATCCTCGAAGAAAACCTTGCCGTGCCGACGCTCAAGCTGGCGAAGGCCGATCTCGACCGAATCGAAAAGCAGGTGCTTGCGGCAACGCGCGATTCATGCCGCCACTGCGGCGACTGCGACCGTGCCTGCCCGAACGGGCTCCGGCCGTCGGTCCTGTTGCGGTGCTATTCGTATGAGCATCATTACCGCGAGCCCGAGATGGCCCGGGCGCACTATGCGATGTTGGGCCGCGACCCGGCGGCGTCGTGCGCGGGCTGCGGCCGCTGCCGGTCCGCCTGCCGGGCGTCGATCGATCTGCCGGCGGTGATCGAATCCCTGCGCAGGCGGACGGCTTGAGCCGCTGCGGCCCTGGGGCTTCCGCGCGACGCGACCGGAGGGAGGTCGGGCGGCGGGATTCGGGCGGCGGATTTCGGGGGCGAAAGTGCGCGAGAGACGGAGCGACGGACCGACGGGGAACCGGATTGACGGAATCGCGGATGATCCCGTAACGGCTCCGCACACCTGCGGCACGCTCGGTTTGCTGCTGCGGTTCAAACTCCGGATGCTGGCGAACCGCTTCGATCAAGCTGCGCGCGACGCGCCCATCAAGCTCATCACGACGCTGGTCTTTGTCCTCCTCATCTGGGGCGGGCTGTACGTCCTGTTCCGCGGCACGCTGGGGTTCATCAACCAGCGCGTGCTCGAAGGCATCGTGGCCGTGCCCCTTGTGTTCCAGTTCTTCTTCATCGCCCTCGCGGTGATGCTGGTTTTCTCCAACGCAATCATCGCGTACGGCGGATTGTTCGGCCGGGGCGAGGCGGAGTATCTTCTGGCGGCGCCCGTGCATCCACGCCACATCGTGGTACTTCGCTACATCGAGAGCCTGTTCTTCGCAAGCTGGTCGCTCCTGCTGCTCGGCCTGCCGCTGATGGCGGCGATGGCGCACAGCTCGCGGGCGCCGTGGCCGTTCTACGTGTTCTTCACGGGCTTCTTCCTGCTGTTCGTGCCGATCCCGGCAGCCGTCGGCCTCGTCGCCGCCTGGGCAGCGGCGCGATACTTTCCCCGGTCGCGCGTAGCGGTACTGATCCTTGTCGGGGCGGCGATGATTCTGGGGGGAACGCTGTACGGCGTGCGGGCCGTAAGCGAGACCACAGCCGGCGGCGTGTTGTGGCTCAAGAGATTCTTCGACCACATGGCGATGCTCCAGAATGCCTTTCTGCCGAATCAGTGGGTGGCCGAAGGCATTGCGGCGGCGGCCGAGGGCCGGTACGCCGACGCGGGATTCTACCTGTTCGTCACAGGGGCGAACGCTCTGTTCCTGAGCTGGGTGGCCGTGGGACTGGTATCAAGCCGTCTGGCACCCGCCTTTGCGAAGGCCCAGACGGCGGCCGGCGGGCCGCTGCTCGGCGCAAGCGGCGGAGCGATCGTATCCCGGCTGGCCGGCGTTCCCTTCGCCTTTCTGCCCAAGCCGCTGCGGCTGCTCGCATGCAAGGATGTCCGCTGTTTCGTGCGCGACCCCGTGCAATGGTCGCAGATGGTCATTCTGCTCGGCCTGTTGGCCCTGTATGTGAGCAACGTGGGACGGCTGGGCGGCGGGGTAGGCTCCGGCGACTGGGTGCTGCTCATCAGCTTCCTGAACCTTACGGCGGTGAGCCTGATCCTGGCGACGTTCACCAGCCGGTTTGTGTTCCCGCTGGTCTCGCTGGAAGGCCAGCAGTTCTGGCTGCTCGGTCTGCTGCCGCTGCGGCGCGACCGCATCGTCTGGGCGAAGTTCGCGTATGCGTTCACGATCACACTGGCAGCGGGGCTGCTGGTGATGGCCCTGTCCGTCCGCTCGTTGGATCTCGGGCCGGACCTGATGATCGCGCAGCTCGTCATCGTCGCCGCCGTGTGCGTGGGACTCTGCGGAACGGCCGTGGGCCTTGGGGCGTGCTGGCCGATCTTCACCCAGCGAAACCCCGCGCGGATCGCCAGCGGGTTCGGAGGGACGATCAACCTGATTCTCTCCGTGATTCTCGTGGTGCTGACGCTGGCGGGAGTGGCGGCGGCCGGATTCTACGCACGGGCGGCGCCCGGGCGGCTGAACTGGGACGTCGTCGCCGCGCTGCTGTCGGTGGTCGTGCTGTTCAACCTTGCGGCGGCGGGCCTGGCGATGGCAGCGGGGATCGGGCGCTTCCGCCGGATGGAGTTCTGAGCCGGCCCCGGGGAGGTTCTCCGGTCCGGTAACCGCGGGCCGTGGTTCCGCCCGCCCCGCGGGGCCGCCGGAACCGATCGGGACGCGGTATTCCCGGACGCGGATTCGGCCGTTGGGTGGCGAGTCGGCCGGGGCATTCGCTTGCGGCCCGCCATTCTCTCCACTTTTCGGCTTTCGCGTTCCTGTTTTCGCGCCGCGGACGCTAGAATAGGGTGCGAGGAGGAGCATCCGGTCATGCACGAGCGGGAAAGAGCGCGGCCGGTCAGGGCGTTTGACACGGCGCACGCGAAAGAGGCGGCGAGTCATCACCGGCAATTCACGCAGGCGGAGCGCCGGCGGATCTTCCGGCAGATGGTAGTGCACGAGCTGGAGGCGGGCGTGCTGCGATACAGCCGTCGCCGGGCGCTGCTGCGCTATGCCGAAGAGATCGGGATCCCGCCGTTCGACGCGAATCTCCTGATCGCCGAGGCCCAATACCGCGCGGAGCAGCTCGACCCCGTCGAGTTCGACGCGCGGGCGGACTATCCGCTGCCACCGTTCGCGCCCGCGGCGGGCGACGAATCGCTCTCGCCCGGGTTTCAACTGACATTCGCCCTGCTCGTCGCGGCGATGATCGACCTGATGCTGATCGTGTGGATCATCGGATGAGTTGCATTGCCGCGACTCGGGTCCCTCAGGCGAGTGCGTATCGGGCTATCAGGAGAGCACGAGCAGGTGCAGGGTGTTGTCGGCGACGGTCTGAACCAGCGCCGTATAGGCGACCATGAATCGCTTGTTCAATTCCGGGTTGTCCTGCTCGCAATAGACACGGGCGTTTTCCATGCTTCGCCCGCCGATCCGCTTCAGCCACCAGTCCACGATGCCGGCGGCGTCCAGCACCAGATGCGAAACGAACACGGCCGCCACCGTCCACATGCGGTACAGCTCTGGAACAAACAGGATGACGCAGGCCGTCCATACCGCGCAATGGACGCAGGCAATGAGGAAGCTACTCTTCTTGTTCAACGCCATCCAGTTCGGCTGGAGCAGATAGTCCCCGACCAGATAGCCGGACAGCATTCGCGCGAAGAGGTCTGCCGCCATGGCGGTTTCCATTTCGGACGGTGCATTGGTCCATGTCGCTGTCACGTCGCCACAGCAACGTGTCATTCGTGGCGAAGGCTGGCACGGCCACGTCCGAGTACCATTGTTCCGAAATGCCCGGGAAGACCTCCGGCATCTTGTCAGCGACACTCATGAATCCGTCGATGCCTTCCATAGTCTCGACGCACGAGCCGTTATCAAGCTCAAACACGAGGCGGAGGATGTCGTATGCGAAGACATTGCGCTTGTAGGTTCGTACTGCACATACGTTGCGCCAACAAACGCTTGCGAGTGTGGTCGACTGCTGCTTCGGCACAACGTCGAAACCGTCGGGGTTCAGCACGAGCTCGTACGGCTTCCTATGCGCCGATCCATCCCATCGCTCTCGACTACGTCGAATCCAGTCCTTGATGATGCTGAACACAGCAGTTTCCTTTGACCGACGTAGACATGTCTCGTCCCGACTCGCAGGAAACGCGGAGAAGGGACCCGATGGGTTCGCGATAGACGTCAGTCACGCCAGCCAGTCTTCCACTCGCAGTCCGTCGACGGTCGAGAAATGCGCGTCGCCAGTCAACAGGGTCATGTCGTGCAGGCGGGCTATCGCAGCGATCTGCACATCCGCGATGGGGATCGGCCTGCCCTTGCTCCTCAGTTCGGCCTGGATCCTGCCGAATTCCTCCGCGGCCGCGACGTCGAAGCTGTAGATTACGAAGCTCGGCAAGATGATGTTGCGTATTCGGGCCAGGTTCTCTTCGACTTTTCGGCTGTAGTAGGCGCCGTAGAACAACTCGCCCAGCGCGACCGTCGTCATGGCGAACTCGCTGCCCGCGATGCGCTGTTCAGACAGGCGCCCCAACCACGGGGGTCGCCATTGAGCAAGGCGACGGCGTGGTTAGTATTGAGGAGGTACCGCACGTCGGGCGTCCTCGCTGTGGTGCAGTTCCTCGACCTCCTTCAGAAACCGCTCCGTCTCCTCGGGCGTCATCCACCAAGTGCCAGCCGTGCGCAAGACGGCGTTCACGCTTCCGCGTTTCGGTTCGGCTTCAGGTTGCTTCAGAGACTCAATGAAGTCCATTACCTTGCCCGCATCCTGGTCGGACAACCCATTCACGGTTTCGACTACCTTCCGTTTGTCGGGCATCCGGCGCTTCCTCCAATGGGTGCCAACGCATGGTATTATACCCCGCAAGCGGGGTCAAAGTCGGCGGAACGACCCACCCTACGGCTTCTGCGCCCTCTCGATCTTCGCCCACGTGTCCTTCAGCGAGACCGCCCGGTTGAAGACCAGCCGGCGACCGGTTCCTCCATTGCTTCGTCGCTCCGTCGCCGGGTCGCTGTCCGGATCGACACAGAAGTACCCGAGCCGCTCGAACTGGTAGCGCGTGCCCGGCGCTGCGTCCTGCACGCTCGGTTCGATGCGAGCCGTCGTGAGCACCTCCAGCGAGTCCGGGTTGAGGTTCGCCTTGTAGTCCTTGTCGTCGGGGACGTCGTCCGGGTCGGGCTTTACGAACAGGTGGTCGTACAGGCGGACCTCGGCGGGGATCGCGTGCCCGGCACTGACCCAGTGAAGCGTAGCCTTGACCTTGCGTCCGTCGGGTGCATCACCGCCGCGCGTGGCCGGGTCGTATGTGCAGTGCAGTTCGGTCACCTCGCCGGTCTGCGGGTCCCTGACCACGCCCTGACAAGTGATGAAGTACGCGTAGCGGAGCCGTACCTCGCGGCCGGGCGAGAGGCGGTAATACTTCGGCGGCGGGACCTCGCGGAAGTCGTCCTGCTCAATGTACAGCACGCGGGAGAAAGGGACCTAGCGTGTGCCGGCGCTTGCGTCCTCGGGGTTGTTGACGGCGTCAAGCTGCTCGACCTGCCCCTCGGGGTAGTTGTCGATGACAACGCGCAACGGCCGCAGCACAGCCATGACCCGCGGGGCCCGCCGGTTCAGGTCCTCGCGAAGGCAATGCTCGAGCAGTTGGATATCGACGACGCTGTCGTTCTTGTTCACGCCGATCCGCCGGCAGAATTCGCGGATCGCCTCGGGCGTGTAGCCACGCCGACGCAGGCCGCAGACCGTCGGCATCCGCGGATCGTCCCAGCCTTTGACGAAGCCGCTCTTGACCAGCTCGAGCAGCCGCCGCTTGCTCATCACGGTGTACGTGAGGTTCAGCCGGGCGAACTCGATCTGCCGGGGGTGGTGGATCTTCCGGCCCCAGGGGCCGCTGCCGTCGTCGGTGCGGCCTTCGTTCACCGCGTCGATGAACCAGTCGTAGAGCGGGCGATGGTTCTCGAACTCCAGCGTGCAGATCGAGTGCGTGATGCCCTCGATGGAGTCCTCAAAGCCGTGCGCCCAGTCGTACATCGGATAGATGCACCACCGATTGCCCTGGCGGTGGTGCGGGGCGTGGAGGATGCGGTACATGACCGGGTCGCGGAGGTTCAGGTTCGGCGAGGCCATGTCGATCTTCGCGCGAAGCGTCCGCGAGCCGTCGGGGAACTCGCCCGCTCGCATCCGGCGGAACAGATCGAGGTTCTCCTCGACGCTGCGGCCGCGGTGGGCGCAGTCGGTGCCGGGCCGGGTGAGCGTGCCGCGGTTCTGTGCGACCTGATCGGACGTGCAGTCGCAGACGTACGCCCGGCCTTTGCGGATGAGTTCCTCGGCCCAGGCATACATCTGCTCGAAGTAGTCGGAGCCGTAAAAGAGCCTGTCTTCCCAGTCGGCCCCGAGCCACCGCACGTCCTCGATGATCGAATCGACGTACTCCTGATCCTCCTTGGCCGGGTTCGTGTCGTCGAATCGCAGGTTGAACTTGCCCCCGTACTCGGCGGCGATGCCGTAGTTCAGGCAGATCGACTTCGCGTGGCCGATGTGCAGGTAGCCGTTGGGTTCCGGCGGGAAGCGCGTGTGCACGCGCCCGCCGAAGCGGCCCGTGCGGTTGTCCTCGTCGATGATGTCGCGGATGAAGTCGCGGTACGCCCCGGGTTCACTCCCGGCTCCGTTAACCGGACCGTTCCCGCCCGTGCCGCGGGGATTCTCGTCGTGCGAAACTGGCATGTCCGTTGACCTCGTCCTTTCGTGCAGGCGGCAAACCTCGCCTGATGATACCCTTAGCGCCATGCCGCGACAACGCGGATGGCCGGGAACCTGCGGTGGGTACGAAGCCTTGCGCGCCGATGGCCAGCGTTGCCGTGATCGTGGGCGCAGTTCCGACAAGCGGGTATACTTTCCCCGGTTGGCGGGTTACGAGATTGTCTTTGCCGCAGAGTCCGTAGGGCACGCCATTGCGTGCCGCGGAATCCGTAGGGCACGCCATTGCGTCCCGCGGATTTCTTGCCAGGGTCCGTAGGGCACGCCATTGCGTGCCGCGGAATCCGTAGGTGGGCGGCGAGCGCAAGTACTTCGAGATCGTCTACGAGCAGCAGCAGGGTGTGTATCTGCCTCATTACATCCTGCGCGAGTAC
>CAZMVY010000117.1:0-15160 GCA_964569765.1 uncultured Planctomycetales bacterium | reverse complement strand
GGGGGGGGGCGGAAGGGGGCGCACGCGGTCCGGCAGAGGCATCGCCGGGACGCTTGCTCAACCGGCGGGGGGCGGGATTCGGACGGACACCATGACGAGCCACAGCTACTTCATCCTGCTGGCCCCGGAAATCGTGCTCGTGATTGGGGCGTCCCTTGCGCTGCTGACGGGCCTGTCCGGCAAGCCCGCGGGACAGAACGCGGCGCGCTGGATGGGCATCGTGACGATCGTTGGAGCGATGGCGGCCTTTTGCCTGTGGGGGTGGCCGGCGGCTCTACAGGACTCTCCGGCCGGCTTTCATGTCACTTCACTGACCTGGTATGTGCGGCTGACCGCGCTGCTCGTCGGGCTGCTGACGTTGCTGATCAACCTGCATGTGCCGGAGACGTGGGAACGCGGCGAGTACGGTTCGATGATCCTTTTCTCGCTGGCGGGAATCACGCTGACCGCCGGAGCGGACGACTTCGCCGCGCTCTTCCTTTCGCTGGAGCTGGTCAGCGTGCCGACGTATGCCCTCGTGGCCGCGGGCAGCACCGACATCCGCTCGCAGGAGGCCGGCCTGAAGTACTTCTTCCTCGGCGCGCTCGCCGCGGCGATCTTCGTGTACGGGTTCAGCTTCCTGTACGGCGCCGCGGGCACGACGCAGCTTTCCGGGATGGCCGCGGCGCTCGGCGTCGGGAACCCCTGCGCGCGGATCGGGTTGCTGCTGGCTATCGCCGGCCTGGCGTACAAGATCGCCGCCGTGCCTCTGCACGTGTATGCCCCCGATGTGTATCAGGGGGCAGCTTCGCCCGTCACCGGTCTGCTCGGTTTCTTTCCGAAGGCCGCAGGATTCGTGGCGATCATCAAACTCCTGGCGCTTGTTGCCCCGGGCACGGCGGGATCGGGGGCGGTCATTTCCTGGATGCCCCCGACGGCGTTCTTCTGGCTGATCTGGATTCTCGCAGCCCTCACGATGACGGTGGGCAACTGCGTGGCCCTGATTCAGACCAACGCGAAGCGGATCCTTGCCTACTCGAGCATCGCTCACTCGGGATACATGCTCGTCGCGGTACTCGTCGGTCCGACCGCGCTGGGCAGCCCGATGCGGGACGGCTGGGCGGCGATGCTTTTCTACGTCGTGGCGTATGGCGTGATGAACCTTGGGGTGTTCGGCGCGCTGGCCTGTCTTCGCGTTCGGGGCCGGCCGGCCGAGGAACTGGACGACCTCGCCGGCCTCGCACGCACGCACCCGGCCGTGGCGCTGGCGATGGCCGTATGCTGCTTCAGCCTCATGGGTATGCCGCCGACACTCGGCTTCATCGGGAAGGTATACGTCTTCACGGGCGCGCTGTCGCTGGGCGAGGGCGACCCTCATCGGCCGGCCATGATCGCCCTTGTGGTGATCGGGCTGGTCAATTCCGCGATCGCGGCGGTTTACTACCTGCGGATCATCGGCGCCTGCTATCTCCGCGAGCCCCGGGAATCCTCCGTGCTGGTTTCCGATCGGCCGCTGGCGGTCGGCGTGGCCGCGTGCGCCATCCTGGTTGTGCTGCTGGGCCTGTGGCCGCGCGACCTGTTCCGTCTCGCGGGATACGCGTCGAGCGATCTGTGGCCGGTGCCCCGCGCGACGGGTCGCGAGGAGGCGCCGACGTCTCCGGAGGCGAGGGCAGCCGAACCCGCCGATCACCAGTTATCCGGCAGCCGATACAGGCCGGCGTCGTCGAAGAGGACGGCCGCATTCTCCGGCAGGTTCTTCGCGCCGATCATCAGAACCAGGCGGCCCGCGCCCTCCGGGACGGTGGCCGTTACCATCAGCGGTTGCCAGGCCGTCTCTCGGATCATGTATACCTGCGGTTCGAGATCCGTGCGCGGATGCCAGAGGCCGTCGGGTTTCTGAAAGCGAACCGACAGGTGTCCGGCCGCGTTCTCGCCTCCCTCGGGCCTGGCGTACGCGACACAGAGATAGCGTTGTCCCGGCCGTACCTCGTGAACCTGCAAGTAGACCGCCCCCGACCGGGCGCCGGTGATCCGCGCCGCGGTCGAAGCTTCGCGGCCGGCCCCGGGCACAAGCGAGTACAGCGCGCGATCGGTATCGCCGAAGGTGCGCCAGCCCGCCGGCGCGCCGCTCGTTTGGGATGCCGTCCGCGCGGCGTTCTCGTCAACCCCCGCGTTTCGCAGCAGGTTTGCGGGTCGTGTGTCCCGCATCCAGAGCCACGCCCGCAGAATGTCCGCCGCGCCGCCGCGAACCGAACCGGTCAGCCGGGCCCGCGCTTCGGGCAGGCGCGCGGGGGCGTGCTTCGCATACCAGTCCAGCGCGCGCAGGGCGCCGATGACGGCTCCCCTTTCCAGGTTGGCGATCCGGCCGATCATCAGATAGCCCTTGCCTGCCAGCCCGCGGAGATTCTCTCCGAGGAGGTCATCGCGCTTCATGGTGGCCTCCCAGAACGGGCCGCGCTCCGCGCTGAGCTGCATGATCTTCACGCTGTTTCCGGCTGTCCGCTCGGCGGAGGCGGCGTCCGTGACCGGCTCGGCGATCACCTCCTCCGAGAGCGCATAGGCACGGATGGCATAGCCGGCATACTGGAGCGCGGCGCGGATCGTGTCGATCCGCCGCCGGATGACGGGTTCGTCGGCCCGGCCGGCGGCCTCGGTAAGGATCGTCATTCCCTCGTCGACGGCGGCCGGGGAGATTGCCTGCGCCTGGATGAAGATGTTGCGGTGTTCCCAGTCGGTGCGGCCGGGCGGCGGCGTGTTCCAGGACCGCTCGAGCAGATCGAAGTAGCGGGCCATCGCCGGCGCCGCGGCGCCGAACATCTTCGTCATGAATTCGTTCAGCAGGGCGTCGATGTCCAGGGAGGCATCCCATTGCAACTTGGCAAAGGCCCAGATCATGGGCGCCGTGTGCGGCAGAAACGTATTGAGCTCGGCATACATGGCCTCCAGTCCGAGCGACTTGTCGAACCGGATCTGCTCCGCCATCGAGTGGGGGTAGTACCGCGGCGTGAACGTACCGAGGCCGAAGTAGTCGTAGCGTGAGAGGTGTTGGCAACGCCTCGCCCACTCCCGCGTGAGGGCATGGTCAGCTTCCTTTCGGCCCGGTTCGCACCAGCGGGCACTGACCTCGGTGATGTAGCCGAACACATTGTTTTCCAGCCGATCCACGGTCTCGGGCGGTTGGCGGGCGATGGAGTAGATGAGCGTGCCAATGTATCGGTTCGGGTGGGTCTTTGCGATCTCGCGGGCGATCGTGTTGACGAACTTGTAGTGGCGGTCAGAGAACTCGCGCTTCTCGTACGAATCTGGGCGGGGATCGAGCGCGCGACAGTTCGGGCAGCCGCACAGGTGCGAGATGTCGTCCATGCCGACGGAGAAGCTGTCGATCTCCGGGTGTTCGTCGAACCACTTCCGGGCGTATTCGACGGTCAGCCGGATCACGTCCGGATTGCTCTCGCACGGGCGCCAGTACTTGTCGCCGGCGGCGGGGATCCAGCGTTTGCCGTCGATGAGCGGGTAGTACTCCGGGTGAGTGTTCGCGTATTTCGAAGGCGGGAAGACACGAAAGAGATTGTTCTGGAAGTGCCGCCGCGGGACGACCTCGCTTTGTACGGTCTTGTTCCGGAGATTCCAGCGGTTCCACGACTCGGCGAAGTTGTGCCCGGACCAGATGCGGCCGGAGGTGTCCGGGACCTTCACGACCTCGCGCGGTTCGACGGTCAGTTCGCCCGGCGTGCCCCCGGGCACATATTCCCACACGTCGCCCGGCGCGAACCACCGCACCCCGAGGACGTCTTCGATGAACGATACGACCGCGAAGTAGATCGGCGTCGGATAACGACCTGCGAAGAACACGTTTCCGTCGCGGACGCGGATTGCGTACGTCTCGGGATTGAGCGATTTGTCCGGCGCGTCACCATCGCGTGAGGGTTCGCAGCGGCCGATGTACAGGCCGGTTCCTTCGATGCGTTTGCCGTCGCGGCGAATCGGCAGCTCCACGCCGCAGATCTTCGCGACGTAATGCTGGAGCTCCGTCGCGGCGAGCGATATGCGTTCGGGCGCGTTCGCCGGGATGACGATCGTCGCGGCGGGCTTGCCGTCGCGGGCGAGGAACAGCGGGTCCGCTGCGGCGGCATCAGTGAACACCGCCATGAACATGACGACAACGGGTGCATGCTTTGACATCTTGAGTAATCTCACGTGAAAGCCAGGTTTGAGTCTTTTATACCGCCGGTTCAGCGAACTCAAACGCACCCACGTGCCCCACGGACGTGCTCATCGTATCTCGCCGGACTTCCATCGCCCTAGCCAGTGTCCGCGGCCGCCCAGGAGCCACCTGACCCGACTGGGGCGAGGATACTCCTCGCAATAGCGGGGGATCATCCAATCCTCACCGCGATATCGCAGATCGAAGCTCCAGACTACCTCTCTGTTCGTTGCCGTCGCGCTTTCACCATCCATCACGTGTTGAATCCCGCGGACCACAACGCACGCGCGGCGTCCTTCGACCCACCAGGTATCGATGACCCGGGGATAGTCCCAACGCCCGAAGTCCCAGCCCAGCTTGGACTCCTTGATCCATTCGGCCTGTTCCGCAATCGTTCGTCCCGGGCGACGATGGACACGAGCCATTCGTGCCCAATCCTGTTCATGGTGGCCTTCGAACCAGTCGCGGATGGGCCGCAGGAGCGCGGGCGGGGCGTTGGTCGGCTCCAAGGCAAACACCGGTTCCGCGGGTGGGCGATAGCCCAGATCGGGGTAACCATCGTCGCGTGCAGGTATTGCGACGTCAAACTCGCCGGGCTCAACCTGTACGTGTCTTTCGGCGGCTTGCCAATGCCCTTCCCATGCCCTCCACCATGCGTCGAACTGCTTGGCCCATTCATCCGGAGAGAGGGGTATTCCCCCGCTGGTAAGAGTGAAATCCCCACCGGCGACGAGCAGGCACACCGCGATAGCCGGCACACCGAACTCCGCCCAATGGTCGATTCCGATGCAAAAGCGCAATCCAGCCTCGTCACACGTATCCTCATCGCCGGTGAGCCAATCGATCCTGGCTGCTTCGAGAAACTCCTCCTGCGCCGCCGAGGAGTTGATCTCCAGCGTCGCGTGTTGCGGTCTGAACGGCCAGTCCGCGAGAGTGTCCATCCCGATCGCGCCCCGCGGATCGAAGTCTGACGGCCGAGTCCGAGGAACAGCGCTGTCGTACGCGACAGCCAGAACCTGAACACTGCTCACCCTGAACTCGACAGACGGATCCACAGGGCTGGAGCCATCCGGGTTTCGGCGCAGGCAATCAAAAACGACGACGCAAACCCCAATCGCAGGCTCCCATCTAACGGAACGAAGCCTTGCATCGTGCAGCAGCCTCGAAATGCCATGGATTGTCTGATCCTCGTACATCGCCTTGCCAGACTCCTACCGATCCCACGAACTGGACCAGATCCTGACTGAGGACGCCGCAACACTTGGCGGCTGCGCCGTATCACGCACAGTTGCGCAGACGCGCAATGGCAACCTCAGCGCTTCCGATGATGCTACGTCGATCGACGCATTTGCACCGCTCGTCACGTGAGCACGGCCCCCTGCGCCGCGTTCGTGACTTCCCGCTGATAGCGGCGGAGCCAGCCGTAGTTCATCCGCGGGGCCGGGGGTTTCCATGCCGCCTTGCGTTTGGCGAGTTCGTCGTCCGAGACGAGGACTTCGAGCTTGCATTTCGGGATGTCGATGCGGATGCGGTCGCCGTTCTTCAGCAGGCCGATCGGGCCACCCTCGGCCGCCTCGGGGGAGACGTGGCACACGCAGGCGCCGCGCGTGCCGCCGGAGAAGCGGCCGTCCGTGATCAGCGCGACCTTGTCGCCGAGGCCCTGACCCATGATGTAGCTCGTGGGGGCGAGCATCTCCTGCATGCCCGGGCCGCCGCGCGGGCCTTCGTAGCGGATTACCACGACGTGACCGGGCTTCACCTTGCCGGCAAGGATGCCTTCGCAGGCGTCTTCCTGCGACTCGAATACGATCGCTTCGCCCTCGAACTGCTTCATGGTTTCGATGACGCCGGCGCTCTTGATCACGCCGCCCTGCGGGGCGAGGTTGCCATAGAGGATCGTCAGGCCGCCGGTGCGCGAGTATGCCCGATCGACGGTGCGGATACAGTCGTACGGGTCGAAGCCGAGATCCTCGGGCGTAAGGTCCTTGATCGACTTGTGCGTCCGCTTCACGCTGGAGCCGGGAACGTTCAGCTCGCCGCCGGGGGCGACGGCGGCGAGTTCCAGGGCCTCTGTCTTCACCCGGGCTCCGCGGATGTCGTAGTCGTCGATATTTCCGCCGAGCGTCTTGCCCGTCACGGTCACGCAGTGCTCCTTCAGCAGCCCCGGGCAGCCGCGGCGCACTTCGCCCAGGATCGTATGAATCCCGCCCGCGCGGTGCACGTCCTCCACGTGGTACTTCGAGCTCGGGGAGACCTTGCAGATGTTCGGTGTGCGGGTCGCAAGGTCGTTGATGTGGCTCATGTTGAAATCGACGCCGGCCTCCTTCGCGATTGCCAGGATGTGCAGCAGGGTGTTCGTCGAGCCGCCCATGGCCATGTCGAGCACCATCGCGTTGCAGAAGGCGTCGAACGTGGCGATGTCCCGCGGCTTGATGTCGCGCCGGACCAGCTCAACGATCTGAAACGCGGCCTTGCGGTAGAGTCGCTTGCGGTCTTCGCTCGTAGCCAGGACGGTGCCGTTGCCTGGCAGGGCCATCCCGAGGGCCTCGCAGAGGCAGTTCATCGAGTTCGCCGTGAACATCCCGGCGCAGGATCCGCACGTCGGGCAGCCGAACTGCTCGAGCGTTCGGAGCTGCGTGTCATCGATCGCGCCGACCTTTCGTGCCCCGACGCCCTCGAAGATGCTGATCAGATCGATGATCCTGCCGTCGGGCGTGTGCCCGGCTTCCATGGGACCGCCGGAGACGAAGATCGTCGGCACGTTCGTCCGCATCGCCGCCATCAGCATACCAGGCACGATCTTGTCGCAGTTCGGGATGCAGACCATCCCGTCGAAACGATGCGATTCGAGCATCGTTTCCACGCAGTCGGCGATCAGCTCGCGCGAGGGCAGCGAATACTTCATCCCCAGATGGCCCATCGCGATGCCGTCATCCACGCCGATCGTGTTGAACACGAAGGGCACGCCGCCGGCCTCGCGGACACACTGTTTGACGTACTGCCCGACCTCATTCAGGTGCGCATGGCCGGGGATGATGTCTACGTAGCTGTTGCAGATCGCGATGAAAGGCTTGTCTTCGTCGCCATCCCGAAAGTTGCCCGTCGCCCGGAGCAGGCTGCGATGGGGCGCCCGCTCAAAACCCTTCTTGACCATGTCGCTCCGCATGAACGTACCTCGTATTGAGTGTGTTCGACCGCTTCAGCGATCCAGTACTGCGAATCACGCCCCTATGATACGTGTCCGGTGTTCCGGTTCAAGGATGCCGCAGGCCTTATGCTATGAGACCGCTCCCGTTCCCGCCGTCGCCCGGCGGCACTCTTATCGACTTCGCAGTCGCCCGCTCTGCCGCTGCCACGCGATTTCCTTCGGCAGGCCGGCGCTCAGCGGCGTCTGCGGCTCGTATCCGAGCAACTGCCTCGCCTTCGTGATATCCGCCACGTATCGCATGATCTCCCCCGGGCGCGCCGGTTCGTAGGTAACCTTCGGCTCCTTACCGAGCGCGAGCGCCGTGATGTTCACGAGATCCAGCAGCGAGTTGCCGTGCCCGTACGCCAGATTAACCGTTTCGCTCCGCAGCTTTCCCGCGACGAGGGCGTCGATCCCGCGGACGATGCCATCGATGCAGTCGTCCACGTAGGTGAAGTCGAGCACCTTCTCCTTGCCGTACACGGTGATCGGCTGGTCGTTGGCGATCCGCCGGATGAACAGCGGCACGACGCGCTCGAGCCGCTCGATGTCGTCGTCGTAGCGGCCGTACACGTTGCTGAAGCGGAAGACCAGGTGCGGCAGTCCGTAGCACTGGCCGTACGAGTACACGAGCGCCTCGCCGGCGATCTTGCTGGCGGAGTAGGGGCTTTCCGCCACGACGAAGTCCGCCGCCGCTTCGTCGGTCACGTGTCGATGGATGTCCCCGTACACCTCCCGCGAACTGCCGAAGACGAAGGGAATGCCGTGCCGTCGGCAGTAGTCGAGCACCACGAAACACATGCGGATGTTCTCCATCGCGCGGTCCGGGTGCTCCACCAGTTCAAAGACCTTCGCATGCGCCGCCAGGTGAACGACGACGTCGAACGGCCCGCGGGGGAGTTGGTCGGGATCGACCCGGTTGAGGTCCAACACGTGCGTCGGGAAGCGGTCCGTCCAGGTGTTCCGGCGGCAATCGATGCCCTCCACGCGGTCCCCTCTCGCAAGGAGCGCCAGGCCGAGGTTCGTGCCGATCTGCCCGCTTGATCCGGTGATGAGTACCTTCATGAGCGGGGAGTATACGCGCGGCGATCGTGCGCGTCACGCGTCGGATCGTGGACCGATCGATGGGGTCCGAGCCGGCGGACTAACGCTCTTCACCGCGCTTTGCACGGGGTGGCGCGTTGCCGGAGAATGCCGGCATGTGTCCGACGACAGATCGCAGCCCGCAAGCGGCCGGCGGGCGCGCGGGGGTTCTCCAGCGGCACGGGGGATATCCGATGCGACACGATTCGGGCGAGTTTTCATCCGCGGCAGAGACCGCAGGCAGGCATGAATCGTCGGGGCTTCGGGCGGGCTGGTCGGCGCTGTATGCCGCGGGCGTGCTGTTGCTGCTCGGCGCGGCGCGCCCGGGTCTCGGGCAGGTTTCGTCTGCCTCCGACGCACTGCTACCCGGTCTCAAGGAGGTCATTGCCTCCGGGCGCGACATCTGGGGCGAGGCGGCGATGCGCCGGCCCGCCGGCGCAAGTTACGAGTTCTTCCGCGATCTGCTCCCGCCGCTCCGCTACGTCAACGCGGACTTCCGCTATTACCCGATCGTGCTCAGCCCGCCCGCCGGCCGCGTCAAGGCCCGGCTGATTTCCAACGGCAGCGGCGTCAACCTTCGCGGCGGAGCACGAAGCTGGAACGACGTCGGTATGCCGGTCACCTTTCGCGTCGGTCCCGATGAGTTCCTCTTCGGCGGTCTTCGTGATCGCGTGACCCATCCGACGCTCGCCGAGGGCTACTTGCCGATCGTGGAGATCCGCTACCGCCATCCGTACCCGATGCAGTCGGAGGGCGCGGTGCCGCTGAATCAGACGTCGACGCAACCGGAGGCCGAGGTGTACTGCCTGGAGGCTTTTGCGGGCACCGACCCCCCGTTTTGCGATAACGCCGTCGTCTTCCTGAAGTTCCGCCTTTCGCAGGGCGCCCGCGGCATCGTCACCGCCGATGTGGAGACCGGCCCCAAGGCGAGCCTCAAAGACGGCAGGCTTCTCGACGACCGGGGCCGCGTGCTTGCGTGGTTCGACAGCGGTTGGCGATGGGAGCGAAGGCGCGCACACGCGAACATCGCGCGGGGCACCGTTGCCACGATGGCCGTGCCGACGCAGCCGCTGGCGGCGGACTCGAACCCCACCATTACGCCCGTCGTGTACGACGAGCAGCGGACGAAGTGCGCGGCCGCGTGGAAAGAGATCCTCGCGCGAGGCATGTCCGTCAACGTTCCCGAGCCGATCGTCAACCATGCCTGGCGGAACCTCATCATCCAGAACTTCACATTGCTCAACGGTGACCGCATCCACTACAGTGCCGGCAACCAGTATGAGAAGCTCTACGAGGCCGAAGGCAGCGATGCGGCCCTGGCCATGATGAACTGGGGCTACGAGGACGAGATGCGGCGGATGATCGTCCCGCTGCTCGATTTCACCCGGGCGGGGCTCGAGTATCACCAGGCCGGCCTGAAGGTCAACGACGTCTGCCGCCTGTTCTGGCAGACCCGCGATGCGGCGTTCGTACAGTCGATCCGCCCTCGCTGGGAGAAGGAGGTCAAGCGGATGGTCGAGGGGCGCGTGGAGCCGGGCGGGCTGTTTCCCAGGGAGCGCTACTGCGGCGACATCGGAACCCAGGTCCATTCGCTCAGCGCGAACGCCAAGGCCTGGCGGGCCCTGCGCGACATGGCGGCAGTCCTCGGCGAGATGGGCGAGCAGGCGGAGTCCGAGCGCCTGGCTGCTGCGGCCGCCGCCTGCCGGCGCGACGTCCTGACCGCGGTTGAGAAGAGCCTCCGCCGCGAGACCACGCCGCCGTTCGTCCCTGTGGCCCTGTTGTCCGACGAGCCTGCGCACGACCCGATCACGGCCACGCGCATCGGCAGCTACTGGAACCTCGTGATCAACTATGTGATCGGCAGCGGCATCTTCCCGCCGGGCACGGAAGAGGAAACCTGGATTCCGCGCTACCTCGAGATGCACGGCGGGCTCTGCATGGGCATGATCCGCACCGGGGGTACGGCCCACGGCTTCTGGACGGGCGCGGACCGTACGAATCCGCTCTACGGCACCCGGTACGTGCTTGATGCGCTCCGCCGCGACGAGCCAGAGCGTGCGATCGTGAGCTTCTACGGTATGCTCGCTCACGGCCTGACCCGCAATACGTTCGTCGGAGGCGAGGGGGCCACGCTCGCGCCGGTCGATGAAGGCGGGCGGTTCTTCTATTGCCCCCCGAACAGCGCCTCCAACCCCCACCTGCTGACGATCCTGCGGAATCTGCTCGTGCAGGACTTTGATCTGGACGATGACGGGCGGCCGGAGACGCTGCGGCTGCTGTTCGCGACGCCGCGGCGGTGGCTCGCCGACGGCCAGAGCATAGTCGTTAAGCAGGCGCCCACCGCCTTCGGTCCCGTTTCGCTCCGTGTCGCCTCGCACCCGGGTCAGGGCGAGGTCACCGCTGACGTCGATCTGCCGGCGCGGAACAGGCCCAAGGGCACGTTCTTGCGGATTCGCCTGCCAGACGGCTGGCGCGTGATGGCTGCGCAACTCGGTGATCGGGACCTGACGCCCGATGCGAAGGGTACCGTGGATCTCTCCAACGCCGCCGGGCATGTCACGGTTCGATTCCGGGTATCAAGGCCGGCCGAATAGCGGCGAGTGGCACGGCCACGGGTGACACTGGCACGGGTAGCCCCATCACGGGTGGCACGGTCTGGCTTCGAAGCCAGGCCGTGGCGGGTGGGGTTGCGCAGTTTGCGTTCGAGTACGAAACGAGGCCGTGTCAGGCGTCACGGACAGCGTCAGAGCAGCTTGCCCGCGAGCCACTCAAGGTTCTCCGCGAAGCGGTCGATGGTGGCGAGGCCCTCCTCGTCGTTGGCGGCCTCGCCGGGGGCACGGCCGAAGGCGATGTTCCAGTATGTCGAGCCGGGCACGACCATGTCGTTGATCATGTACCAGTACATCAGTTGCGCGTAGGTGAAGTTCTGGCCGGCGCGGCGGGCGACGACGATCGGACCGCCGATCTTCCGCGAGAAGAGATGGCCGTTCGCGCGGGAGACGTAGCCCGCGCGGTCGAGCAGGGCCATCGTCTGCGGCGTGGCCGAGCCGAAGTAGACCGGTGAGCCGACGATCAGAATGTCGGCCTTCTTCATTTCGGTGAACACGGCGTCGAAGTCGTCGTCTTTGATGGAACAGGTGCCGTCTCGGCGCTTGCCGCAGATGTCGCACGCGCCGCACGGCCTGATCGTCTTACCGGCCAGGGAGATGAAGTGCACGGCGATACCGTTTGTCTCGAGGTGATCGAGGCATCGTTTGATGAGCACTTCGGTGTTACCGTTCGCCCGGGGGCTTCCGCAGATGCCGACGGCCTTCATTGGCTGGTTCTCCGGGAAGTCGGGTGGCACGGTCTGACGTTGTACTCAACGACAGGCCGTGGGTTTCCTAGTCATGGCCACATCACCACGGCCTGTCTTCGAGTACGAAGCCAGACCGTGCCACCCTCGCCGCGCTTCGCGTTCTGTACGCCGCTACGTTCTTACCGTCACGCCGTCGGCGTCGAGGATCGCTCGCGTCCGCTTTTTCAGGGCGATGTTCGCCAGGTGCAACGTGCGGACGGCCTTGTGGCCGATTTCAACCGTCGCGTTCGGGTCCTTGCGGCTCTTGACGCACTCGAGGAAGTTCTTCAGGTGGGGCGTCGTGTCGGTCACGCCGCCCGGCATGTCTTCCCGGACGGGCTTGGGAAGGCCGTTCTCCCAGCCGTTGACCTGATCGAAGACACGGTAGCCCTGCTCGGTGAGGAAGAGAGCCGCCTTTTCCCCGTGGAACACGATCGACCATCCGTTGCGCCACTTCGGCGTGCTGTAGTTGAGCGTCCAGGTGGCCATGAAGTCCGGGTATTCGAACGTGCAGCAGAAGACGTCGGGCGTCTCCGTCGGCTTGTTGACATAGACGTTGCCGTACTGCAGCGCGGAAACCGGCTGATCGACCCCCATCATCCACTGCACGACATCCATCAGGTGCGTACCCTGGTCGGTGACGTTGCCGCCGGAGAACGGCCAGAAGAATCGCCACGAGCGGAACTTCATCGGCTCGAACGTCTGCTCGCCCGCCGGTCCGCAGAACCGTTGCCAGTCGAGCTTGCCGGGCAGCTCGTCGTTCTTGACCCCGTTCGGCGGGTACTTCCAGTACCACTCCGCCTGGACGAGGTAGATATTGCCGAGGACTTTCTTGTCGAAGATCTCCCGTTTCATCTCGTGGATCGTCGGCGAACTGCGGCGCTGCATGCCGATCTGCACGACGCGGTCGGTCTTGCGGACCTCCTTCACCATCTCCGCGCCCTGCTCGATCGACCAGGACATCGGCTTCTCGCAGTACGCGTCCTTGCCGGCGCGCACGGCGTCGATCAGGTGCTTGTGGTGCCAGTGCTCCGGCGTGCCGATGACCACGACATCGATATCCTTGCGCTCCAGCAGCTTTTCATGCTCGGCGTAGGGCGTTGCCTTGTCGCCGGCGAGTTTCATGCCTTCGGCAAGGTTGGGCTCGTACACGTCGCACACGGCGGCGAACTCCACGTTCATGCCCTTGAGCTTGCTCATGTGATGGCGAGCCATTCCGCCGGTGCCGATCACACCCACGACGATCTTCTCGTTGGCACCCAGCACGCCGGTGGCGAGCTTCGGCGCAGCCAGGGCGCCAAGCCCGACCGCCGTGGTGCCGAGGAACTGACGACGATTGAGTTTCGTATCCGACATCGTTTGCCTCCTGAGACAGTTTGCCCGGAGCATCTTCTTACCGGATCCGGCGTGACTTGGCAATCATTTGGGTACAGCTCCGGCCTTTTCGTCGGCCACCGCCCGGAGCCGCCAGCGGCACCGGCCGCAGTGTTCGGTCTTCAGGATGTGCGGCGATGGCTCCGTATCGGGGGGTACGGACGGGCCTGCATCAGGGGTGTCGATGCGGGCACCATAGCGCAGGGTCAGCAGCGATCGCGGCTGTTGCAGGAAGATCGCCGCCGCCGCGACAAGATACAGGATCGAAAAGATCGGATGGATCTGCCCGGTCGTCAGCCCGAAGGGGGTCACGGCAGGAAAGGCCGCCATCAGAGCCGGCGCGACAAGCTGGCCCGCAAAGAGGGCGAACAGCAGGAAGGCACTGCTTAACGAAAGCTCCAGCGAGGAGAGCATGATCACGGCCAGCAGCGACTGCGCGGCGGTAAGCAGGATCTCGTGCATCTGGAACGGACCCATCGGTATCGGGTGTTCGAGGCTCCAGTGCGAGACGGCGAAGACACCGGGGATCATGCCCACCAGCAGCGTCCACTGATTGAGCTTGGCCGAGAGGAGGCTGCCCAGGGCCATGCCGGCCTGCCCGCGCCAGGCGAAGACCAGGGCTACGATGAACTCGGGGGCCTCCGACGCGATCGGTGCGAGCCACGGCACGAGGACGAACTCATTGATGCGCAGGGCCTTCCCCGTGCCGACGAGACCCTCGCAGAAAGGCTCGGCGTTGGCCAGGATCGCGCCGGCGGCGAAGAGGAAGAGCAGGGCGGTGGCGGCGCGGCGTTTGACCCTGGGCAACCGGACGAGCAGTTCCGCAGGTCCTTCCGCCTCGCTATCTACGCAGGGCCGGCGCCCGGCGAGGATGATGTACCACACATAGATGCCAAGGAACATGCATCCGTCGTACCATGCCAGTGTCCCCTTGATCGGTATGATGAATGCGTACGCGGTGGCCAGGCCAAGGAAGAGCAACTCCGTGCGGCGGTCCGGTTCGAGGCGCACGGCGCGCCGGCGACGAATCCAGTAGATGGCGGCGATGAGCCCCCAGGCCACGCCGATCAGCAGGCGGTTCGCTCCGGTCATGTTGGCGACGGCATAGTGGGCGTAGTCGCTCTCCGGGTGGCGGCCCGCCTCCCATGTGAAGTACATGTCCACGGCGTATTCCGGCAGCACGGCAATGAGGGCAACGAAGGCCAGCGCGAGCGTCTGCGAGATGTCGGACTGGGCGGCGTCGCACGCCCACAGGAGCAGGAAGGATGCTCCGAGGATGGCCGTCCCCGACACGAGCGCCGTTGCGGGCGGATCCAGGTGGACGCCCGTCAGACGCAGCGAAATACCCGGCACGGTGGCTGCGGAGGCGATTGCGAACAGCATCAGGTGGCGGCGCTTCATCGATCGTCAATCATCCGGTGCGTGGCGGGAACCATCGGCCACGCGCACGAACACGCGCAGCCAAAGGTCTCGCACCCGGATGCGATCCGGCCGGCAGGCCAGAAGGTGAGGGTCCCTTCGGGATTGTTGACCCACCGGGGACCGGCCAACGCCGATCCTGCTACTCCCCCTTGGCGAATGGCATCAGCATAGGCCGGCCCTCGTGCGATTGCAACGGCCAGGTTGCCCAGACAGGCAGCCGGGCGCGGAGCAGAGTGTTATCCTGCGCCTGGCACGCCGGCGACGGAACTGCGCTGCCGGACCCGGTCGGCGACGCCGCCGAACCAGCGAGGCCGGCGCTCCGATCCGGGCCAGAGCTTTCGACCGCCCAGTCATTTCCTGTTCCGGGGGGCGTCGTTAACGGCGGGCGCGATAGATAGACAGAATCGGGACGCTGCCATACAGTGCCCACGCCGTGACCCCCACCGCTGGCGGGCGCCGGCGATCGGGGCGCCTTCTCTTGAGGCTCGCGAGCATGAAATACAAGACCCGCTTCCGGTTGCTCGTGAAGGCCATGGGGGTGTGGGGCGTCATCGAGGGGCTTGTGGCGGTCGCG
>CAZMVY010000116.1:0-15186 GCA_964569765.1 uncultured Planctomycetales bacterium | reverse complement strand
GACGACGATGATGATGACACCGACACCACCGAAAAACAGAAGGAAATCACCGACAGCCTGATCACGCTTATCAAGGACACGATCGCCCCCGGGACGTGGGAGACCACGGGCGTGTCGGTGACGTCGTTCCAGAACAAGAAGCTGCTGATCCGGCACCGGCCGAGCATCCAGCGGCAGATCGTGACGTTGATCAAGGGGCTCAGCAAGGCCCGGCGGGACCAGGTGGCCGTCGAGGCTCGGCTGCTGACCATTCGCAAGAACTTCCTGGAAGAAATCGGGATCGATCTGGACATTATCCTCAATCAGGGCACGGCCGGTTACGATCGCAGCGGTCTCACGGACGCCACCACAGGCGCGCCGTTGCTGTTGCCTCGCAAGTTCGGGCAGTACGGTTTTACGCCGAACGTGCCGAGTGCCGGTACGGCGATGGGCCAGACGGCGATCAATCAGCCGTATCGGAATGTGGCGATGGTGCCGCAGGCGGGCGGCCTGGGACCGAGCTGGGGCACGGGAACGCCGGTGCCCATCATGAACAATACGATGTCGCTGGCCCAGCCCCAGAGCACGCCGGTGCCGGGCAGTCTGGGTGGGAACAATACGCCGGCGCTCCAGGTGTTCGGAAGCTTCCTCGACAACATCCAGGTGGATTTCCTCCTGCGGGCGACGCAGGCGGACGTCCACAGCTCGATTGTGGACGCTCCGAGGCTCGTCATTGCCAGCGGCGATCAGTCCTGGATCAGCGTGTATGAGACGATCAACTACGTGTTCAGCGTGTACCCCGTCGGGGCCAACATCTACACGACGGGCGTGGCCTCGCAGGCTGCGCTGGCCCCGATGGTCTCGCAGATCTACGCCGGGCGGCGACTGATCGTCACGGCGACGGTGTCGGAGTCGCGGGACTCCGTGACGCTCCAGGTCTCGCCGGAGTGGTCGGACCTCGTTTCCATCGACCGATTCCCGTGGGGCGACACCGGTTTCATCCAGCAGCCACGTACGCGGAACACGGAGTTTTCTACGACGGTGACGGTGCCCGATCAGGGAACGCTGCTCCTCGGCGGCTTGACGATGGCCGGGGAAATCGAGATCGAGGCCGGCGTGCCGGTCCTTTCCAAGGTGCCGGTGCTCAAGCGGCTCTACAGCAACCGCTCTCTCGTGAAGGACGAATACATCGCCTTTATCCTCATCAAGCCGCACATCATCGTGCAGAGTGAGCAGGAGGAGAGGGCGTTTCCGGGCATGACCGCCGCAAGCGAGGCATCCCGGTAGAGTCGTTCGAGGCGACCCATGGCCCCGACGGCGCGTTGGGCGGTGCGGGGGATCGGCGTGTTGACGCAGTGGTGCGCCGCTTTCGCCGACCCGACGGGCATCGCCGCAGCGGCGGCATCGGAGGGGCGGGTGGGTTCTACGTCTCGCGCTTCGGCTGGTAATCCATCCGTGCAGGTGTCCGGCGGAGGCCCGCGCATCTCCGTGACGCTCGAGGCCTGCGGCCGGATGCGGGTCGATGGACGCTCCATCACCCTTGCTCAACTCTGCGATGTCGTTCGGGATCGCATCGCACAGGGCCGGGCCGCCGGCCTCGAACTGATCGCGGAGCCGGACCTTTCCCGGGACGATCTCGACGCACTGCTTCGGCGGATCGTGGAGACGGGGGTCGAACGTGACCGCATACGCGTGCGGCGGGGGGTGGCCCCGCCTGCGCCGCCGCACGAGTCGAGGGCCGTGGGCGCGTGGTTGAAGAGGCTCTGGCCGGGCGCCCGACGCGCCGTGGGGGCAGCGGCTTCCGATGAATCGCGGATCGCGCGTGAAGTCGAGTGGCGGGGCGAATCGCTGCAATCGCGGATCGAGGCCGTTGAGCGTATCGTCGAACCCTGGCTGGAGACGCCCCGGGCGGTATCGAGGCCCGCCCCACCATGATCCGCCCGCATTGGAAAAGGGGCGGCGCGCGGCGATAATACCTGCCGTGAAGCCCGAAACCGCCGATCATGATGCAATCCTCGTGCAGCGCGGCCGCGAGATCCTCCGCAAGGAGATGGAGGCCCTCCGGACGGCCCGCGACATGCTTGGCAGCGCGTTCGCGGCTGCCGTTCGCCTCATTGCGGAATGCCGCGGGCACGTCATCGTCACCGGCATGGGCAAGGCCGGCCTGATCGGGCGCAAGATTGCCGCCACGTTCAACAGCACCGGCACCCAGGCGGTGGACCTGCACCCCGTGGAGGCGCTGCACGGGGATCTCGGTATGGTGCGGGCCGAGGATGTGGTGCTGGCGTTGTCCAACAGCGGCGAGAGCGACGAGCTGGTGCGCCTGTTGCCGATGATGAAGGAGCTCGGCTGCTCGGTCGTGCTGATTACGGGCAATCCGGATTCCCGTGCGGCGCGGGGGGCCGACGTCGTGATCGACATGGGCCGGATTGAGGAGGCCTGCCCGCTGGGGCTGGCGCCGAGCGCCTCCACGACGACGATGCTCGCTCTGGGCGATGCCCTGGCGTTGACCGTGCTGAGCGAGAAGGATTTCAGCCGCGAGCAGTACGCGCAGTTTCACCCCGGTGGCGCCTTGGGTCGCAGCCTGCTGCGGGTCGAGCAGATTATGCGGACCGGCGCGGCCTGTCCGACGATCCCCGTGACCGCCACCGTCCGTGATTTTACGCAGGCGATCCGTCGGGCCGGACGCGCGGGCGCGGCCATCATCGTCAACGACGACGGGACGATGGCCGGCATCTTCACGAACGGCGACCTCCTGCGGCTCGTGGCACGCGTGGACAACCCCGCGGAGCAGCCGATCCGGGACGTAATGATCCGTACGCCGAAGTTCGCCAGGGTGCACGATTACGTCGCCGACGCCGTCAAGACGATGCGCCCGGCGAAGATCAGCCAGTTGCCCGTCCTGGATGAACATTGCCGCGTCGCCGGCCTGATCGACATCACCGATCTGTGGGCCGCCGGGTTCAGCGTCTTCGACGGGACCTGACTTCAGTCCCGGGGGAAGAGAAGAGGGGATCAGTGCGTACGAAACGTGCAGTCATCCACTGCACACCGCAAGGAGACCGCTGTATGGCAAACACAAGAATCCGTATTGGTTTGAATCTGGAATACAGCCGCCGCGCGGAAAAGCCCTTCTCATGGGCCGTCGCGCAGGCGGCGAAGATGGGCTACCAGTACATTGAGCCGATGGTGCACTGGGGCCACGAGCTGATGAGCCTCGCCGGCTACTACCACACCGTCTCGATGTTCGACGACCCGCGCGAGGCCGCCGAACTGTGCGCGAAGCACAAGGTCCGCTGCTCGGCCATCAGCGCGCATTGCCCCGTCGTGCAGCCGGATATCGGCGTGCGGTACCTCACGCAGGCGATCCGGTGGGCGCACGAGCTGGGTGCGCCGATCATCAACACCGACGAGGGCGTCAAGGCCGACTTCACCGATGCCGAGACGGACCACATTCTCGCAAAATACACGCTGACCAAGGCGGCACGCGAGGCCCAGCGCCGCGGCATCCTCATCGGCATCGAGCAGCACCAGATTTACAGCCGGACGCCGAAGGGCCTCGATCGGCTCTACAGGCTCGTCCGGTCGCCGGCAATCGGCATCAACTTCGACACAGGCAACGCGTACCTCGCGGGTGCCGACCCGCATCAGTGGTTGGCCGACGTAGTCGGCCGTGTTGTCCACGTGCACGCCAAGGATATCTCGGTGGCCCACGGCCGGGCGGAGCGCGGCAGGGTGACCGGCACGCCCGTCGGCTGCGCCTGCGGCGAGGGCGTGATCGACTGGAAGGAGATCATCCGGATCATCCGCAGGGGCAGCCGGCGGAAGGAGATCTGCCTGAGCGTCGAGTGCGGCACCCCGGAGCAGGCGTCCGCGAGCCTGGAGCATCTGCGGCGTCTGGTGTAATAGGCAGTGCGGTCTCGCCGGGACCGCGCGGCCTCAGAGGGGCCGCACGCATAGGGGCGGAGTACCATGCTCACAATCGAGAAATCCCCCAACACCGTCCTGATCTTCTGCGAAGGCCAACCCCTCGCGCAGTACCGCTACGACGGGCGATCCAGCAAGCCGTACTTCGATCTCGTCAATCTCCCGCCGACGGCTCGACGCCGGGCCGGCGAGAACATCGCCCTGGCCCGGCCGCACGACCACATCTGGCACTTCGGCCTGTTCTTCTCTCAGCGCTATGTGGACGGGCTCAACTTCTGGGAGACGGAGCTGCTGCGGTCCCGGAACGAGCCGTACGGCCGATGCGACCCCGACGGCGACGTCGCCGCTCGTGCGCTCGATGACGGCAGTGTCGCATTCGCCCACGGGCTCAAGTGGGTCACGTCTGCGGGCGAGACATGGGTGACGGAACGGCGCGAGATCGCCGTGCGCCCGCCCGACGGCGACGGCTACCGGATCGACTGGACGCTGCGGCTCACGGCCGTCGGCAAGGACCGTGTGCTCACTTCGGCGCCGCCAGCGAACAACGAGTACTCCGGGCTGAGCTATCGGTGCCTTCGGTGCATGGACAAGGGCACGCTGCTGGATAGCGACGGCCGCAGCGATGTGAAGGCAATCCTGGGCCGACCCGCCCGCTGGGCCGACTACAGCGGCCGGCTTGACGACTGCGCCGTCTGGGGCGATCCGGACTCAGCCGGCGTGGCCATGTTCGACCATCCGGCCAACCCGAACCATCCGGTCCGCTGGTTCTGCATGAACGAGCCGTTCGGCTTCCTCGCGGCCAACCCGAGCTACGGCCGTAAATGGACGCTTCCGGCGGATACGCCGGTGACGCTGCGATACGGCGTGTACATTCACGCGGGTCCGGGCGACAGGCGGCTCCTCGAAGCCGCCTACGAGGCCTTCGCCCGAACGGCCTGACGCCGCAATTGCATCATCGACTCCCGTCGATACAATCGCGGTAACCGGCATGGGAACGGGGCGCTTGCTCCCTGTGCGGAGGGTCGGCACGGCGGACCTTGCGAGAGGTCGCGAACGAGCGGTGGGTACGGCCCGCCTGAGGAGAGATGTCACACGGGAGGTCGTCGCGATGCCCGCACGCATGAAGGCCGCCGCACGCCGTCTGCAGATTCTGGAGACGGCCGCGCGCTGCTTCGCCGAACACGGGTACCGCGGCACCACCACGGCGATGCTGGCAAAAGAAGCGGGCATCACCGAACCGATTCTCTACCGCCATTTCGCCAACAAGCACGACCTCTTCATCGCCCTGATCGAATCCGTCGGCGAAGAGGTCTTCTCCAACTGGCGCGAGGCCATCCGCAACATTCCGTCGCCGCTCGGGCAACTGCGTGCGATTCTGTATCGGAACCCGGCCACGGCCGATCCGGTCACGCGGCGCGTCTATCGCGTGATCTTCCACGCCTCGGCCGAGTTCACCGAGCCGCAGATCCAGGACGCCATTCGCGAACACTATCGCCGGTATCTTCGCTTCCTGTCGAAGATCGTGCACAGGGCCCAGGAGGCCGGCGAAGTCCGCAAGGATGTGACCGCCGAGATGCTGGCCTGGCAGATCATTCACGCGGCCGTCGGCTTCGCCATGGTCCGTCTTCTCGAGATCCCGGGGCATGGAACCGCCCCCTTCGTCGACGAGACGATTCGCCTGATTCTGGAGCTTCTCTCGCCGCTCCCCGACGGCAAGGCAGACCGCTAACGGACGGCCGGCCGTTCGGCAGGGCGCGCGCCGCCGGTCACGGCGGCTCCGGCGCATCCCGGTCCGCCGATCGTACGGCCGGAGCCGTATTGGTTCAGTCGAAGCCGGCGCACACGTCTCCCCTGACCGCGTGGCAGTCTTCCGGCGTGTTGGCATAGATGGCCGTGCCGCCGCCGATTGTGCTCTCCGTGCTCGTGCCGGACACCCACACGCCGCCGCCCTCCGCCGCCGTATTCTGAAAGATCGAGCAGCCCATGACGACCGATTCGAGCATCATGATGCCCCCGCCTTTCTCCCGGGCCGCGTTGTCGTGGATCGTGCAGCCGGTGACGAGGCATTCGTCGATGTCCAACCCGCCGCCGTTCAGGATGGCCAGATTGTCCGTGATCGTGCAGTTGTGGATCTCCGTCTTGTACGCGTCGATGGCGCCGCCGTTGTGCCGCTCCGTGGTGCGGTTGTTGCTGATCTTCGCGTTCTGAATCACGCCGCCGCTCGAGAAGACGGCGCCGCCGCCTGCGGCCTCGTTGTTCTCGATCCACCCGCCCGACAGGACTCCGCCCGAGAGGTACACGGCTCCGCCCCACAGACCTGCGGTGTTCTCGCGGAACTCCGAGCCGTCCACAATGCCCGTGTCGTCGATCTGCACGGCGCCGCCCTCGTCGGCCGCATGATTCCTCGTGAACGTACAGTCGGATGCATGGCCGGCGATCTCCGCGGCCCCGGCGTCGCCGTCCGTGGCTCGATTGTCCGCGAAGCGGGACGAACGCATCGTCGTGCTGACGGCGAGGTACACGGCGCCGGCGGACCGGGCGGAGTTGCCGTCAAACGTGCAGTCCTCAACCGTTACAGGCTCCGAGGTGTAGCCGACCATCCCCGTCGACAGAGCGCCGCCGTAGCTGGTGGCCGTATTGCTCAAGAAGCGGCAGGAGCGCACGAAGATCTCACCGCCGCGGCCCCCGCGGTCTCCCTCGCAGTAGAGCGCGCCGGCCAGTGAGGCCGAATTGCCCTCGAACGTGCAGCGCGCGATCTCGGCAACGTGGTACACGCGTTCCACGACCGCAGCGCCCCCGTGGCCGGTCGCCTGGTTGCCCGTGAACTCGCTGTCGATGATCTGCAGGTCTCCGTATGCCTCCGGGCAGTAGATCGCCCCGCCCCAGTCCCCGCTGTTATTCCGGAAGACGCACTGGGAAAACCGCGCATCGAGCGAAGCCAGCCGGTTCGGATTGCGGAAGTATACCGCGCCGCCGTTGTCGTCCGCCGTGCAGCCCTCGAAGCGGTTATTGCATACGCGAAGCGACGACTCGAAGCCCACATACGGATCTTCGAAGTAGATGGCCCCTCCGCCGGACGGGGCGTGGCAGCTCACGAAGTTGCAGAATGTCACGTACAGGTTGCTCTTGTGCCCCGCGATCACCGCACCGCCGACATTGTTGGGCGTCCCCACAAACGCGCTGCGCCCTGCGTAACCGTTGCGGATCGTCATGTGCTCGATATACACGTCTCCCTCGACGTTCGTCAGGTCCGCCAGCCGGTGCGGCGCCGCCGCGCTGCCGCCGAGATCGATGATGGTCTCTTCCTGCGACTGTCCGGCCAGGATCATGTGCCGGCCGTGGAAGTCCAGGTCGCGGTTGCCGTCTCCGCTGTACGTGCCGAAATCGATGACCACACGGTCGCCGTACGTCGCCGCGTCGATCGCGGCCTGGATCGTGTCGTACTCCTGCGGCACGTGGAGCTGCCGGGGCACGACGGACTCGAATACCGCCCGTACCGTCATGTTGCCCCGAACGGTCATTGCCATGAGCGGTTCCTTACCTTCCAGCGCCGCCTCCCAGTGGTGGAACTTTGAACCGGAATACGGTCTGGCCCGCACGACTACCTTGTCTCCGGAACGATACCCCGCCTTCCGCGGGTACACGATGACCTCGCCCGAGTCGGACGGAAACATCTCGGTCGTGATGTGATAGGGGCCGGTCGCCGAGTCCGGATCCGAGCCGTCGGCGTTCTGGTTCGGATCCTCGGCCACGACGATCGCCGTGATCTGCTTCGATGCGTTGACAGGCTCGTCCCGAAGAGGGTTGCCCGCCGTGACGAGACTCTTGTCCTCGCAGAGGTAGGCGATCCGGTATCCGATCGTCTCGAAGCCTTGTACCGGCTGCGTATCGACCGTCACGGGATAGACGTACGAGTACAGCCCCGTTCCCGGAACGAACTCGTCGGGGGTGTGCGTGAGCGACCCCCGATCGCTGGGATCAACGCCGAAGACCATTCTTGCCAGCATGACGTACTCGTTCTCCCAGAGCGTTTCCGAGTGGCTCAGTTTGTAGGGGTCGACGAGGTCGAGGTTCACGCTGAAGTCGACCGTGTCGCCCCGGCGCAACTCCAGACCGATTGGGAAATCGGGCGACCGCAGGTTCCCCACGAGTTTGACGTAGTCCTTGACCGAGATCGACGGCCCGACCACCTCGAAGAACTTCACTCCGATCTCCGGCTTCGCATAGACCTCGACTTCCACCGGCGTCACGGCGATGTTCGGTGCGTGCGGATTGAGATCGAACGCGAGATCGCTGACGGGCGTCCAGCGTCCGTTCAGGTACTCGGCGCCGGCCGTCAGTCCGGTCGTCAGATCGAAGCCGCCCGTCACCGTCCCCACGTCTCCGAATGTGACCTGCACCCCCAGTGTCAGCGTGAACGTGCACACATACTCCAACGGGAACAGACCGATCGGGATGACGCCCCTGAGAAAATCGACCTCCGCCAGTTCGAAGTCCTTGCTGAGCCGGTCTGTAACGGCGCTTGAGGAAGCCTCAACGTCGACGTTCATGTGCATCGTTCCGGATCCGACGCAGCGGAAACGGGTGAGGTTCGTATTCTCGATATCCAGGCCCAGGTCCAACACCGGCGTGAACTGGAACGTGAGGTCCTTGAGAGTGAGCGTGCAATCGTCGGTGATATCCAGCGAGATGTCCTGTTGGCTCAGTTGCAGCGCATGTGTTCCGTCCTCGTTCTCCACGATGTCGAACCCGAACATCCCTTTCGAGCGGGTCTGGATGCCCTTGCGAGGCGCAGCCTTCGCCTGGGCCGCGATGGCCCGCGTATCCAGCGTGATATGCGCGTTACGGAAAACGTCGGTCAGGCCCGCAGGACCGAACTCGACCGTCTGGACTCCGTTCGACGTCGTCACCGATTTTACGCGAGCCAGAATCCCCCCGTTGCCGCCCGTCGAATGGACCAGAATCTGCCCCGGGTACAGCGCCGGCACATCCGCGCCCGAGATCGAGAGCTTTCCGTCCGGTGTCGGCTGCACGCTGACGCCCGCCGGCAACACCGTCACAAGGGGGGAGACCTCTCCGTTGCCGCCGCTTGTGCCCGATGCGACAAAGACGGCCTCGACCGTGAGATCGCGGTGCATCGTCAGAATCAGCGGATTGTCCGCGCCAGCCGCGTCGCCTTGCCAGTGATCGAAGCGATAGCCGGACGCGGCCTGCGCGGCAAGGCTGACTTGTTCGCCGACGGCATACGCGACCTTGGCCGGTTCTACGACGACCTGCCCGGCGTTGGCCGGCGACACGGTTACGGTCAGCACGCAGCTCTGCGCTCCGTCGCCGCCCGAAGGACTCCCGTCGCCCGATGGGCATCCGCCGAGGGACGCCGACAGAAGCAGCAGACCCAGGGCCAGAACACGAAACGGTACGTGACCGTCGGGGTGCGATCGAACAGATCCTTTCATCTTCGCGATCCTTCAGAATTGCCAAGACTTTGTGTCGCCCGACAACTCTCAGTCTAGCCACTGGTTCCGCAAAAGGAAGCGAGTATTGCCGAATTCGCCGCGATTTCCCGTCTGAGGCCGCTGTCCCGGTACACGTCTGATAACGTGCCTGCGGATGCCGTAACGCCCGGGTCCGCGTCCGCCTGGTTTCCAGGACGCCCCGCAGCGCTTGTACCAACCGGCACCCCGCGATACAGTCTTGCGTCGGAGTGTCTTACCGGGCCTGATGGCGCCTCGCGAGAGGGGCCGCACTGTGGTGTGGAACGCTTATGGAAAAAAATGAACAGCGCAACGCGCCGCATCCTGGCGCGGACGACGGCATTCCGGCGGGTGATTCCCCGCCCAAGCCGCGATGGCCGCTGGTCCTCGCCGCCCTGGCGTGGGGCACTTGGATGGCCTTCCTCGTTGTCATGCTCCTGATCCGGCTGCACGAGTCGCCCCGGGGCTGAGGCGCTTATGGATGGCGTCGATACGACCGCGATCGACCCCGCCGTCTTTGAGGGCAACCTGGCCGCGTTGCGCGAGCACGACCCCGCCCAAGCCGACTTGATCGCGTCATTACCGGTTCCGCGGACGGTGAGGCCCTGCCAGGCCCGGGACGGCACGACCACATTTCGGATCCTCGGCGACGACCGTCGGGAGCATTGGTCCGGTGGCACGAGCGCGCCGACCATCAGTGCGCCGGCGCTACTGAGCACCTTCGACACGGGAACAGGCAACGTGCTGCTGTTCGGCATCGGCCAAGGGGCCGAGGCGGCCTTACTTGTGCAACGCCTGGAACCACACCGTGGCGTGCTCGTGCTTGAGACCGTCCCGCTACGGCTGGCGCTCGCCATGAGGCTGTACGACTACGCAGAAGCGCTGCGGAGTCGTCGTCTCGTTTTGTTAGTGGCCGAGGAAGCTGCGGCGGAAAACCGTCTGGCCGAGTTCCTCGCTCGCCATCCCGGATATTGTTTCCCGGAGCGGTTGTTGGTATGGCCTTGGCTGGCGCCCTCTCTCGTTGAGCCGATACGTCTGATGGTAGAGCGTTCGGCAGTCGCGGTCCAGCGGCAACGGGCATCGGCGCTGGCGGCAATTCAGGCGAACTGGCCGAAGGCAGCGCTGCCCGTACCGCCGGATAGCCCCCGCGTGGCAGTGGTCGCGCGAATGGCGACGCCGGTGGCATGGCAGTGGGCCGAGGACGCCGCGATGGGCGGGAGGGACCTCGGATGGACCACGGAAGCCTTCACGGTTCGCGGGCCGACCTATTGCCATATCCTTCGCCTGGCACAAGAGTTGCACACCTTCTCCCCCGATTGGGTGCTGGCAATTCGTTGTGCGCGCGACGTTCTCGCACCGGCGGTGGCACCTGGCATACCGATCGTCGGTTGGTTCGACGGAGCGGCAGACAACATCCCGCCGTCGAAGTCCGTCCAGCCACCGGATGTCCTCGCCGTCACCTCTGCCGCTGTTCGGGAACGCATCGCTACCGACGCGATCTCACAGGAGCAGGTTAACGTCGTACCACTGGCCGCACCTTGTCCGTTTTCCGGTCGTCAGACGGATGACGATCGCCCCTACGACGTAGTTCTGATGTCGAACCTCGCACCCGCCGACCCGACCGAATCCGGCATTAACCTCCATACTCAGCAGGTGTTATGGATGGAGAGCGCCAAGCTCATCCGGCTTGAGCTTGACAGCTATACGAACGAGAGGGCGGGGGCTATTCTTTCTGCGGCTGAGGGTCGTACGAAGATGGCCATACGTGATCCCGCGGTCCGCCGCGCGTTCGAACGGGTCATTGCGGAGATGGTTGGCCCGAGTGTCGTCGCCGTCAACTTGGCGGCCCTGCTGGCGGCTGCGGGCATTGCCGTGCACGTCTGGGGCGAAGGATGGGAGAAGTACCGCGTCGTCGGCATGCATCACCACGGCGGGCTGGAGCCTCCACGGAATACACGTGCAACCTTATTCAAGACAAAATGTTATATATCATGTAGCACGACAGGCGATGTGGGTTTGGACGTGTTCGAGGCAGTGGACGCCGGGGCTGTGGTGGTCTGGCGTTCGCATCCAGCGGACAAGAAGGAGGGGGGCATTAGCGCCCTGTTCGCCGAGGGCCGAGAGTACGTGACGTTTCGGACGGCGGCGGAACTCGTTGGCGCTGCCAAGTCGCTGCTGGGCGATAAGCAGCGGCGCGAGGCATTGCGGGTGGCGGCGGCGGAGCGGCTCGGTCGCGAGCACACGATGCGCCACCGGCTGAGGATGATTCATTCGCTGCTGCACCGCAGGGCGATGAGCGCCTGATGCGTCGCGTTCTTGCCGTCGCATGGGGGGCGCAGAAACCGCGCGTTTGGAGGCTGGGCAGGAGTGCGGGTAAAGTTCTCAGTACTGAAAAGCCGATACGTCAGGGGAAGGTTATCGGTCTGCGGGCGCAGTCTACGGACGGCGTAACGTTACGGACGTGGGAGTCACCGTCCCGCGCTATGGGTCATTGGAGGACCCCATATCATGCGTACTATTGCTATCGCCAATCAGAAGGGTGGCTGCGGAAAGACCACGGTCGCAATCAACCTGAGCGCGTGTCTGGCGCGTGAGGGTCGTCGCACGTTGCTTGTGGACATGGATCCGCAGGGGCACTGTGCGCTGGGGCTGGCGGTCCCGGAGGAACAGATCGAGTTGAGCATCGTGGACGCCCTGATGCGGATCACGACGAACGAGCCGGTGGACCTGTCGCGTGTGATCTGGCAGATCACGGCGAATTTCGACCTGGTGCCTTCGAAGACGGACCTGTCTCGTTTTGAGCTGGAGATGCTCTCGTCGGAAGACCGCGAGATGCGCCTGGCTCGCGTGCTCGAGGGCGTGTGCGACCGGTACGATTTTGCGGTGATCGACTGCCCACCGCACATCGGGTTGCTGACCCTGAACGCGTTTCAGGCGGCGGGCGAGATCATCATCCCTGTGGATACGGGGTATTTCTCGCTGCAAGGTCTGACGAAACAGATCGATGCGGTAAACCGAATCCGTGAACGGAACGGGCGGGAGATGCGGGTCCGCGTGCTGGCGAACCAGTATGACGTGCGCACCAAGCTCGGGCGCGAAATCCTGAGCGAGCTGAAGCGCAAGTTCGATTCGCTGATGTGCCAGTCTTTCATCAACTTCAACACGAAGCTGAAGGAGGGCGCGAGTTTCGGCCAGCCGATCACGGAGTATGATCCAGGCAGCATGGGCTTCCGCGATTTCGTCCGGCTCGCGCGCGAACTGATCTCGACGGGCGCGCCGGAGGCGGTGCCGGTCTCGATTCTGCGGCAGGCCGATGAGCTGGCAGCACGGGCGGAGCGCCTGCTGGCGACCACGAAGCCGCTGCTGGGCGGTCCGACGGAACAGAAGCCGCAGGCGCCCGCTACGGACGCCCAGATCCAGGCGAAGATCGATCAGATTTACGGTGTGCGACAGACGGACGACGGCGTGCTCTTCGTGGCCCATGCCCCCGGTGCCAGGGAGGTCAAGCTGGCCGGCGACTTCAACAACTGGTCGCCGGACGCCACGCCGATGGTTTCCAATGGCCAGCCGCACGACTTCCGCGCTTTGCTGAAGCTTCCGCCGGGCCGGTATCGCTATCGCCTTGTCGTAGACGGGCAGTGGACCCAGGACCCGTTCAATTCGTACGTGGAAAGCAACCCGTACGGCGAGCTGAACTCGGTCTTCGAGGTTGTGTAAAGCCGACGCCGCCTGCCGTCCCGTTCATTGACCGCTCTTGCGGGGGTATTGATGCTTGCCGGCGGGTTGTCTGCCGGACACGAAGTCATTGATGTCTACCCGGCGCGCACCTGTCAGGGTTCGTGCCGTTGCGGCAGCGTTTCGCCGGGCAGATACCGCCCCGGACTGATGATGCCGCTCGGGTCGAGCGTCTGTTTGAGCTGGCGAACCACGTCCCAGAAGACGGACGAGTTGCGGGCGAGCTTGCCGAAGCCGGCCGGGCCGGTGCGGTAGGGGATGTAACCCGCGTCCATCAGCGCGTCCATGAGTTCGTTGTAGCATGCCACCGCACGGGCAGCTTCGTCGGCCTCGCGCTTGTCGAATGCGAGGTTTGTGACGCCGCACATCGCGCGTTCCGTGATCAGGGTGAACGTTACGAGGGCCTCGAACCCATGCTTTTCGTAGATGGGTTCGATGATCCGCATCACCTCGGCAGCCGCCTCGCCCGTGGCCGGCACGACGGGCGAGACCCACATCAGCCCGGCGTGGGCGTCAAGCGGGTCCACGGGCTTGCCGGGGTCCGGGTCGCGCACGCGCCAGGCGGTGCCGCGCAGCGGTTCGTCCGAAGGAATGCCCTTGAGAAGCTCATAGACCGGCTTGCCGATCTCGAACATCTCGCGGAGCTTTTGCCCCGCGCCGACGCGGTTCAGCAGGCGTATCACACGCTCGCCGACGGCCAGCATGCGGTCCGTGATGAACCTCGGGTGGTACGGTGCCAGGGCCCGGCGCACGGCCTTCTTCGTGGCCGTGACGGTCTCGCGCGTACCGTAAATAGCCGAGCCGACGTTCCATGCGCCGACTCCGCACTCCCGCCGCAACTGCGCCCGAAGCTCGCGGGGCAGGGGCGTCCTGCCGCCGGCCCGCTGCCACGGGTAGCGCATTCGCGCCGAGATCACGCGGAGGTCGTTGCCGATGTGGATCGCGCTTTGCAGCAGCCCTTGTTGTCGCAACGACGCGAGGCGGTCGACGATGTCCGACAGGTCGCTCTCGTTCGGCGCGGAAAAATAGAACGAGCAGAACGCCTCGGGTTCGGGCATGAGCCACAGGCCGATCTGCGTGACGATCCCGAAGTTGGACTGCGCGAAGAGGCCGTCGAGGAACGGCCCGACGCCGTAGCGGTACACGTGGGCGGCCCTGGCGTTGGCGTAGTGGCCGAAGCCGGTCTGAAGTACACGGCCGTCGGCGAGGACGATCTCCATGCCGCACGTCGTGAGGAAATGGTCGCCGTAGCGGGTGTGACCGAAGCCGCGGTCGAGCGTATTGCCAACCAGGCTGGCGTCGCGTCCGGCACCCGTGGAATCGACCCACAGGCCGGTCTTGTGCTCGCGAAGATAGTCTGAAAGCTGTCCCTGCGTTACCCCCGGCTCGATCACCGCATAGGCCAGCCGCGTGTTTACCTCGACGATGCGGTTCATTCTCCCCAGGTCAACGATCACTTGGCCTACGCTCGGCGCGCACGCCTCGCCGAAGCCCCAGTATCTGCCTTTCGAGATCGGAAAGAGCGGAATACAGAAACGGCTGGCGATCTGCACGACTTGCAGGACCTGTTCGGTGGAACCCGGATAGAGGACGGCCAGCGGCCGTGTGCCGCCGGGCGCGGTGCTGCGGGCGTAGCGGTCACGGACGGCCTCGTCGGCGTGAACATGCTCAGGTCCGAGCACATCGACCCACGCGGCGAGGGCCTCGCGGATGTTTTTCGTGTTGTCGGCTGGCGGCGCATCCATACGGATTGTCTGTCTCCGCGCGCCGGCGTGGAGGACGGTAGCTGCCATACCCGCAGTATCGAACCCCTCCGGCGGGCCCATGAGCATCATGAGCCTCGTTTCGACGATCGGTTGCGGCGTCGCTCAGCAGGTCCGAGAATCGAGCACCACGCCGGCTGTCCTGCCGGGCCTACGTGACACTCCCGGCGGGGCATCGCGACGGCGAACTTCGCCACGGCCTGTCTTCCGGTACGAAGCCAGACCGTGCCATCCTACCGCGGGTCTGGCGGCGTTCGCCACGGCCTGTCTTCCGGTACGAAGCCAGACCGTGCCACCGAGCCGAAACT
>CAZMVY010000115.1:0-15238 GCA_964569765.1 uncultured Planctomycetales bacterium | reverse complement strand
GTCCGTGCGGTAGTTGCTGTTGGGTCCGGGCACGCCGACGGTGTAATACGCATCCTGCGTATTGCCGCGCCAGTACTGGATGTTGAAGTCGGTGACCTCCTGGAATCGGTACCAGACCTGCCCGCTGTGCGCAATCCGCAGGATCATCACGCCGTTGGCGATTCCGTAGGTGTTCTGAATCGCTCCGCTGCTGAACGGGTTGCGGGGCATGTGGGCATAGCCGTCGGTGTCCGCAGTGAAGAACAGATCCGGGGTGTTGTCGAAGGTCTTGCCGTACCAGCCGGGTCCGCCGGTGGCCCGATAGACGCGGATGTCGGCGCCCGGCCGGGGCCGGCCGTAGGAATCCGTGAAGCGGACATGATTGTTCGCGGGCAGGTCCTGAAGGAACACGCCGATGTTGCAGGGGGCGTTGTAGTTTCCGCAGGTGGCCCGCTGGCCGGCGATGCGGTTCAGGGCGCCGGCGTCATACTCCGACCATCCCTGGTCGTAGCCGCCGGACATCATCTTCGCGTACTTGTTGTAGTAGAGGACTTCACCGAAGGCGATGTACGGCATGTACGCGCTGCCGCCGACGTAGGTGCTGCCCTCGTAGATCTGCACGGAGTCATACCCGCCGCAGCAGGCGACCGTGTTGTGGACGTCGAGCCCGTAGGTGTCGATCAGATAGCGGGCGTGGCCCAGCTCGTGCAGGAGCGACCCCTCGTAGTAGAAGGGGTTGCTCATGGAGACACTCGTGTGGTCGTTGTACATGCCGCCGCTCAGCAGCGACGCCGGGAAGCCCCACATCAGATCGACGGTCTTGTCCGACAGGTCGGGGTGGTTCGTCGGCAGGCCCCCGTTCAGCGGAAGCGCGCCGTCGGGCACGATGACGATCTTGTCGATGCGGACCCGATCCAGCACGCCTTGCGGGGTCGTCGGATAGATCGCGTTCTCGCAGAACTGGTTCCAGAACCGCATCTGTCGCTGGGCCCAATCCTCCCACGACACGGAGCCGACTCCCGGCAGCGACGACTGGTAGAGGCGGAAGTAGTTGTACACCGACTGCTCGACCCAGAATCCCACGATGACGCCGTTCGTGCGATCCTCGACGGAGTTGTTCTGCTCGCTGGTTTCCGCGATGAGGTTGTTCGGATCGATGGTAAGCCGGATGCGGTGGTTGCCCGACTGCCAGGCCCACGGACAGGAGACGACGCGTTCCTGGCCGGGCGCCATGTTCGAGAGCGTGCCGCTGGCGACCGGGACGTCATCGAGATCCCACCGATACTCGGGCGAGACGGTGGTTGTGCCGGTGTTGCGGATGTGGCCGGAGAAGGTCACGGCATCGCCGGGAGCGGGGTTGTTCTTGGCCGCGTCGTAATCGTATCGCGGCGTGCGCTCGATGAAGGTGACGTCCAGGTCCGCCGTGTTCGGCGGGCCGAGCAGCCCGATGGCTGAGTCGATCGGCGCGGATGGCGGCCGGGGAGTATCCGCGGCGGCGGGGGGCGTGAGGAAACCGATCGCCCACAAGCCGGCTGCCCAGACATACCCGTGGGACATGCGGCGCATTGGTTATCTCCTCTCGAACGGCCGGGACGCCCCGCCGGGGGAACCCAGCCAGCGAACCGTGATGTCAGCTCCCGCAGGCCGACGGGCGGTTCGGGCCGTTGAAACAGTCCTGGAAAGCCCCGAAGTCCGCCACATCCACGTCCAGGTCCGCGTCGAAGTCCGCGTCGGCACAGCCCGTCCGTTTCGGGGTCCGGTTCGGGCCGTTGAAACAATCCTGGAAATGGCCGAAGTCGGCCACGTCTGCGTCGCCGTCGCCGTCGAAATCGCCGGGCGGGCGGAGCGGCGGGTCGAAGCCCACGCCGTCGAGCCAGAGCGTGAAGCCCGCGTCCCACGTGTCCGCATGGATCTCGACATACTGAATGTGGGCCAGGGCAGGTGCGCCGACCGTGGTGCGGCGCCAGCCGTTGTTCTCCGTAGGCGAGGCGTTCAGGGGGATCTGGTAGCTCCGCCAGGTATTTCGCGCCTGATTCAGGAGGTCGTACGGGTAGCCGCCCTGGAAGTACTGGTATTCGAAGTAGTTGTTGTCGGCATCCTTGAGGCGGATCCAGGGACTTCCGTTCTGGAAGCCCGCCGGCGAGGGGTTGACGGCGTAGAAGCTGACCTTCAGGTACTGCGTGCCGGTGAGGTCCCACTGGGCCACGAAGGTGCGGGGGTAGCGAACGTACGTGTCGAAGCCGCCGTCGGTGACGAACTTGACCGCGGCGCCGCCGACGAGCCTGCGCGTGGAGTCGTCCTGGACGTAGGTATGGGTTGCGTCGGAGCCTTGTGCCCAGGCGCTCCAGTCCGTCGCGTTGAACTCCGTCATGTCGTTGGGCGGGCGAAGCTGGGTCGTGCCGCCCAGGCCGAGCTGGCGAACGAACGTGGCAGAGGCGGTCTGGCCGGTGTAGTAGGCGACGTTGGCCTCCGTGATATCGAGCCAGGCGTAATCGACGCCGCCGTTATACTCGACGCGGAAGTGCAGCACGCCGTTCGTGCCGACGACGGCGACGTAGCCGAACGGGTTGGCAAGCAGCGTATCCCCGGCGTAGGTGGTGGGTACGATGTTCGGATCGACCGGCACGTTCGGCAGCACGAACTCGCCGTTGGTGTCGGTGGTTCCCTGGGCCTTGATCTGGTTCGTGATCACTTTGCCAAGACCGGGGCGTTCGCAGTACTGATACATCTTGACCGTCGCGCCGGGCAGCGGCTTGCCGTTAATGTCCAGGATCCGCAACCGCATTTCGGCGGGGATGCCGTACAGGTACTGGCCGTAATACCCGTGGACCGTGTCGAGCCAGTGGTTCATGGCCAGGGCGCTGTGCGACGAGATGACGGGGCTGCAGCCGTGCATCAGGTCGGGGATCGATGAGTAGCCCTGACCGGAGACCTGGTTGGCCTCGGGTGGCACGTCGAGCTGGTAGATATCGATAAGGCCGAGCTGGTGACCCATTTCGTGCAGCAGGCCGTAGTCGATGTCGTCGGTGGGGTTGTAGTAGCCGGAGAGGCGTGCGTCGCCGTCCGTCGCGTGATACCGGAACGGGAAGATCGCGTACGGCGTCCGGTCCACGGCGGGATCTGGCGCCGCGTCATCGAGCACCTCGAGGACATTGTAGTGGACGCGTTTCCGGCAATCGGCGGCGGCGAACATCTGGTTGAATCGGGCCATGTGGCGCTGGAGCCAGTCGATCATGTCGTCCGTCTGCGCCTGCGGGTAGTTGCCGGCCGTGTTCTCGCGGAAGTTCTCGATGAAGGAACGGTCCACATACGTGAGGAACGGGACGGCTTTGGTGTTGATCGTCAGCGCATTGTTTGTGCTGCGCGCGTCGGAGACGTTGATCGCAAAACCGATGTCATGGGCGGCGGCGGGGCCGTCCCAGGTTCGCGCCAACGTGAAGGTCGTGGTCGCACCGGGCGCCAGGGCCACCGTTTTAGAGGGCGTGGCAACGGGGGAGCCGTCAACGGTCCATGTGCCGGTCAGCGTGCTGCGCCAGGGGTTCGTGCCGCGGTTTCGGATAGTCGCCGTATAGGTGACGGTGTCGCCGGGATTCGGCCAGCGCTGCGTCTGGCCGGTCTGCCCGCCTCCGAGCGAGGTGGCGGCGGAGAAGCCGTAGGGACCGAAGCCGGACGGCTCGGTGATGTTGTAGTACGTGTACTCCGGCAGATAGCGCGGATATTGCGGCGAACGGGCGAGGGAGAGGATCTGCAGGTCGGTTTCGTCGCGGGGCGTGCGGGGTCCGACGCTGTTCACGTCGGTGATCTCCTGCCAGGCGACGTCTACCGTGGTCACGCCGTAGTAGTAATGCGTGCCGTTCAGGGCGGTCGCGTCCAGGTAGCTCGTCGTGGTGCGGCTGGTCACCGTACCGATCGGCGTCATGCCGGCAACGGATTGGAACGGCGCGGTCGATCGGTAGACGGCGTAGTGGTGGAAGCGTCCGTTCGGATCGACGACCGGCTGCCAGGAAAGCTGCACGGCGTGATTCAGGGCGGTCGCGGCCTGGCCGTTCGGCGGCCAGAGGGGCGTCGCGGCGCCGGCGGTAAGGTCGAAGGCGGAGAAGAGATTCTGGACCTGATACGTGGGGCTTTCCCCGTCGCCGTTGCCGGCTACCCAGAGCGTTCGCACTGGCAGATAGAGCTTGCCGTCCGGCGCGAGCGTGGGCGTGGCGCGGGCGGTTCCGGCGGCGTCGACGGACAACGTGTCGAGCAGCGTGCCCTGAGTTCCGTCGTCGCGGATGGCGTAGTAAGTTTTTCCGTCGTTGTTGCCGACGATGATCACGCCGTTGGCAGTGACGATCGGCGACGACGCGACGAACTCCCATCCGGTGCTGCCGGTCGGATAGGACCACTTGACGGAACCATCGGCCGTATTGATCGCATAGAGCTGGCCGTCACCCTGCGAGCTGTTGGTCTGGAAGTAGTACGTCGCGCCGTCATGGCTGAGGCAGCCGGCCGACTGGGCCCGCTGCGGATTGTTCACACCGGGAATGTACTCATACACCGGCATGGACTCGAACAACCAGAGCGGGAAGCCGTACTTGTCGAGGCCGGCGACGTAGATGGAATCGCTCCCGCAGCCGACGTAGATGTTGCCGTTGGCCGGGTCGATCGTGACGTCGGCGTCGGCGGTGGCCCAGATGTTCGTGGCCCACAGTTCATCGCCCGTGACGCCGTCGTATGCCTTGATCCAGCCCCATCGGGAGCTGATCACCACCATGAGTTGGCCGCCGTCCACGTACAGCGAGGGATCGGCCAGCCCGCACTCGGCCGGCGTCGCGGCCGCCCAGGTCTCGGTGATCGCCGAGCCGCTGTCAGTGCCCGCGTAGGGACGGTCGACCCAGGAGTGCAGGAAGATCCGTCCGTCGGGCGCGATCGTGGGCGAGTGCATGCTCAGATGGCCCGGGTGGGCATCGGCGCCATTATGCCAGAACGCCGATGGGCCGGCGGCTGCGAGGAAGGCCATCAGCGGATGCCCGTCGGGGAACTGCGAGTCCGCGGTGGCGTCGTTCACCACATACACGACGCTGCCGTCGTTGGAGAAGGCGGGCGTACTCGCGCCGATCGTCTCGCCGCCGCCGGGGTTGCCCGCCCAGAAGAGTCTCCCGTTGTGGCGGTCCATGCCCTGCACGCCCTTGGGCCAATGGTAGCCCGCGACGACGATGTCGGCGCCCCCGGGCCCGGCGCCGTCAAAGAACACCATCGAGGTGCTGCTGAGATTGCCTTCGCCGGGCGAGCCGGGAGACCGCTTCTGCCAGAGAAGCGTATCAAAGAAGGTGCTGTTCATCCGTTCCGGGGGAACGACGTAGTCGGCGCGGCCGGTGTGGGCCATGTCGCGGTGTTTCATCGGCCAGGATGCCCCCAACACGGGGACGGCGCATGTGGCGAGGATCAGCAGCGAGAGGCGGGTTCGGGTCATGGCTCTTTCCCTTTCGGTTTGAGCAAACCGGTACATCCTGTCGCGCCCGGCCGACCTGGTCCGGCGGCAGAGAAGCCCTGGTTGTTCCGGCCCCGTTGCGTCCCCCGGGGAAGCTGCGCGGCTACGTGCCGCACCTCGGCGGCCGGTTTGGACCGTTGAAACAGTCCTGGAACAGGGCGAAGTCGGCCAAATCGACGTCGCTGTCGTGGTCCAGGTCCGCCTCCGCGCACGCGGGCGCGGCGGGGATGCGGTTCGGCCCGGCAAAACAGGCCTGGAATGCGCTGAAGTCCGCCAGGTCCACGTCGCCCTCCCAATCGAGGTCCGCGATGCGGATCGGGTGGGACGCCGCGCCGGCAATCTCGATGTCGTCGATGTTCCAGCCGCAGAACTGGCGGCTGTAGTTCGTGGTGCCCATCGTCCAGCGGACGTACACGGTCGGCTGATTGTCGGCGACCGCCGAGATGTCCAGCTCCTGAAGCGTCCAGGCGGCATCGGCGAGGTCCTCGGTGGACGGGTTTTCCCACACCGTCACCCAGCTTGTGCCGTTGTTGGAGACGCGGACGTACGCATGGTCGCTCGGGGCCTTCTCGACGCCGAGCCATCGCCAGAACCGCAGGGTCGTCTGCGTGATGCCGGTGCAGTCGATGGCGGTGGTTGTCAGGTTCTGCTCGAGCATGCCCGGTGCGTAATCGCCGCCGAGGTTGTAGCCGTAAACATTCGTGCCCGTGTGGCCGCTGACGGGGTCGGGATTGCCGGTTCCGCCGCCGCCGCCGAGCGGGGTGCCGCAGGCCCACTGTCCCTGCGTGGTCCAGCCCGGATTCGTGTCCAGCGAGAAGGAATAGGCCGCCTGCGCCGCGCCGACCGTGATGCTCACCGTGGCGGGCAGGGAGTCGTGCCCGTCGTTCACCTTGAACTGGAACGAATCCGCGCCCGCGTAGTCGTCTGCGGGCCTGTAGCGGACGGTCCGGCCCAGATCGGGGAGCGTGTATGGGACGGAGGTGATGGCGTTTCCGCCGTCGTCCCGCAGTCGTCCGACCGTCGGCAGCGAGGTAATGATAAACGTCAGCGGCGAGCCGAAGGCGGAGCTGCCGGAAAGCGTAATCGGCAGCGGGGTGTTCACGCCGGTCTGGATCGTCGCGTCGAAGGCCGCGGGCGGCGTGTTTCCGGCGGCATCGAGCGCGTAGATTTCGCTCGTGCTGCCCGAGGTGCCGCCGCCGGAGTCGGCATGCCAGACGACGATGCCGTTGTTGATGGCGGGCCAGCGGTCGTCGTAGCCGTTGCCGGTGAGCTGCCAGATCGTACCGCCGTCCAGCATATAGATCTCCCAGTCGTTTCCGTCGAAGCCCTGCCAGACGACCCGCCCGGCCGCGTCGATCTGCGGATACTGATCGTGAGCGGTATTGCTGGTGATGTACGTGACCGTGCCGCCGGTCGCCGCGCACCGGGCGATCTCCCAGTCACCGCCGACGCGCTGCATCCAGACGACCTGCCCCGAGGCGTTGATCTGCGGCCACCAGTCCTCCACAGTATTGTTCGTGAGGCGCTTGACGGTGCCGCCGGTGGCGTTTGCACTGAAGATCTCGGCGTTCGTGTCGCTGAGCCAGGCGTGCCAGACAACCCGGCCGGCATCGTTGATCTGGGGGTATTCGTTCTCGTAGGAGTTGTTGGACACGTTCACGAGGTTCGTGCCGTCGGCGTTCGCGCTGAAGATCTCCCAGTTGGAACCATCGTAGCCGGACCAGACGACGCGGTTGGAGTTGTTGATCTGCGGCCAGACGTCCTCCCGCGGATAGCCGGACGAGGCGGTGTTGTTGGTGATCTGGACGACGTTCGTGCCGTCGGCGTTCGCGCTGAAGATCTCATAATCGGTTCCGTCGAAGGCCTCCCAGACGATGCGGCCGAGGTCGTTGATGGCGGGGTGCCAGTCGTTCGTGGTGTTGTTGGTGATCTGGACCAGGCCGGAGCCGTATGCCAACGCGGAGAAGATCTCAAAGTCCTGTCCGTCCAAGCCCTGCCAGACCATACGACCGGAGGCGTTGATCTTCGGGTCTTCGTCGTTGAAGCTGTTGTTCGTGATGCGGACCCAGCCGGAGCCGTTTGCCCAGGCGGAGTAGATCTCGAAGTCGGTGCCGTCCCAGCCGTGCCAGACCATACGTCCGGAGGCATTGACTTTGGGAGCCCACTCGTCGGCGGTGTTCGTGGTGATCCGCAGGCCGGCGGCGGGATAGGGCGTAGCGGGCGGCGCAGCCCCGCCGGGCGCAAAGTCGGCGCCGCTCTCGGGATGCGCGGTGATGTTCTGCATGTACTCCCAGCAGTTGTGCAGGCGGGTCCTGCCGTACTCCGTCGTCGCGCCGGCGGCGTGGGGAATGTGGTTGAACCACCACCGGTGGTGCGCGCGGATGTCGCCGTTGCCCCACTCGGAACAGTTCACCCATTTCTTCGTGCCCTGGAGGTTCGGGTAGTTGTAAAGCCAGTCGTCGCAGTAGCTCCAGACGTAGGTCGTGTTGCCCCAGTCATAGTCCGACTGGCTGTTCGGCGCATAATGGACGTTTCCGCAGGCGGCCTCTCCGGGGATCTCCTTGTCGTAGAGCGTGAAGCGGTTCCAGGCGTGCGTCGGCTGGGCCTCCCAGCTTCCGTACACGTGCCACAGGATGGACTCGGTGCGGTGGCCGAAGTCCTCAAGCATTTCCCCGACACCCCGTTCGTAGTTGAAGACGGAGTGGATGAAGATCTTCGAGCAGGCGACCCGCATCAGCGCGGGCGAATTGCACCAGTACCCGCCGCGTCCGACCATGCGGGTCTCATATCCGCCGAAGTAGGGGCCGCTGTGGTCGAGGACCTCGTCGATCTCGCCGGAATCCACCTTGCGTGCGAGATCGTAATCCCGTGCCTTGGCCTTGTAATCCGACATGTCCGGCGTGTGCCAGCCGGACCAGGTGGCCAGGCACTGGAGGTACGACTCATCCGTGTAGCGGAAGCCGTCCTCCTTGATGGGCCACACATCGGCGTTGATCACGCGGGTCAGACGGTAGAGAAGGATGCCGTGGCTGTACGTCGCGAAATCGCTGATGTAGCCGTTGGTCAGCGTGGTGGGGTCGTTCCAGCCCCCGACAACGTGAAGCCGACGGTTGGATCGGCTCTCGATGATGGGGTCGAAGTTGATCAGCAGCGCCCTGGGCCGCTGCGTTGTAACCGATTGCCCGGAGACAAAGGGTACCGCCAGGGCGCACAGGCAGACAAACGCGGCCGCCGAGTGCTTCGTTACCACCATGCACCTCCAACTATGATTTGCCGCTCGTATCGATTTCTCCCCCGGACACGCCTGCTCGCCGGGGACCGCCCGGTATGTACAAGTATACCGGCTTTGCGCCGGCGGGCCTAGCGCCGTTTGTGAGAACGGGCAGCCTTTCTTGTGGCGATCCGACGGATCAGGCCCCGTACATGTCTGCGAGGGCCTTCCTTCCGTCGGGTCGGCGGCCTGCGGTTCACAGGTAACGCATTACGGAAACATCCGGTCCGGATTGCGGACGTTTCTCGTCCATCCTGTTGGCCTGTGAGGGGTTACGGCACAGGCTCTATGCGGAACTGGAGCTGGGCGTAGCCGTCGATCTGAAAGTGTTCGATCCGCACCGTATGGAAACCGCTCGTCAGATCGAGTGTCGTGGTGTTTTCTTTCGGCGGGTGCCAAGTCCAGTCGTCGATGACGCGTTTCTCATCCATCCAGACGCGGATGCCGTCGTCGGAGACGGTCCAGAGCCGGTACCTGCCGGCCGGGAGCTTGATTCGCGTCGTCGCCACCGTCCCGAAGTGGTCCTGTTTGACCTTCGGCGTGGGCGCCCCGAAACCCCATTTCAGGTCGAGCGAGCCTGTTTGCACGGCGTCGGCGGGCGGTCCGGCGATCAGCGCCTGCCATTTCTCCGGATGCTCGCGGGGGTCGTCTTCTGGCTTCCATTGGAAGTACTTGACGTCCCACCGGGTCCGCAGGAGTGTGCCGTGCACTGTGAGCGGCTTGCCGTCGGCGTCGATCTGAACGGAAAACGAGTGGAGACCTTCCTTTGGCGCCGAGACGACGATCCGGGCCGGTAGTTCGCCCGTTCTGGGCGAGACGTCCACGTTGCCCGTAACCCGGCTCACCCGGAACGTCCCGGAGGGGCCCAGCACCTGGAACGTAGCTTTCTCTCCGCCGGAAACCTTGCTGGGAATCACCACGCGGTCGGTGTAGTCGTACGGTCCCCACTCGGTCATCACGATGTGCTCGCGGCCGTAGAGCTGCTTTCTCGCGCCGACCGGGTGCGTCTCGCCGTAGACCGGGTACTTCGGGGGCTGCCATGCCTGGGGGCGGCCTTCGGAGACCACGGGCTTGCTGATTTCATCGACGTCCATTTCCTTGCCGACGTTGACCATTTTGTTGCCGATCAGCTTCGTGTTCGGCGCGTTGCGGAGGTGGAGCACGAGCTTGTCGCCCTCGAACGTATTGTGGGCAATCGTGTTGTTCTTCGCATCGCTGGGGTTGGCCTTGCCCCAGGGCTTCTTCTGGAAGTCCGCGTTGGGGTTGGACCAGATGTGGATGGCGCAGCGGTTGTCCTTAAAGTGGTTGTATTCGATCACGTTGTTGACGCTGTGCTCGATGTTGATGCCGCCTCGCTCAAGCCCGTAGCCCATTTCGCCGTTGTTCTCGATCGTGTTGCCGGCGATCAGCGTGTCCTGGGAGTAGCCGCCCCAGACGCCGCAGATCGCGTTTCCGACAAGCCGGTTGCCGATGAACTTGTTGCCGAAGCTGAAGGTCATCTCGATGCCGTGGGCCGGGGCATACGAGAAATCGTTGTTGATGAGCAGGTTGTCGTTGTTTCCGCGGCGTTTGTAGTCGAAGCCGGGTTCCGGGGCGGGCTTGTCGCCCAGCGCCTCGAGCCCGGCGAAGCCGAAGAAACAGTCGCCCCCGTGGGTGGCGGAGTTCTCGGCAATGACGTTGTTGCAGTTCTGCTCGAACATGAAGATGCCGGCGGAGTCCTGCCCGCGGTTGTACACGCCGTGGCTGTAACCGCGGACGCAGAAATCGAATGCGTTTCGCGAGATCACGTTGCGGTTCGACCGCCACATCGCGAGACCCCAGCCGGAGAGAAAGGAGCAGTCGTTGTCGTAGATCTTCGAGTCGTTAACACGATCGATGCAGATGCCGTTCTGCCCGTGGCGCGCCCGCACGCGGCGGATAACGATCTTGTCGGCGCGCTGGACGTACAGGGCCGCGCCGTAGTTTGTCATCCACTGGCCCTGGTCGTTCTCATGGCCGAAAATCCAGTCGCTGCCGTCCTCTGCCTCCGGCGTGGAGAGCAGGTGCTTCTGGTAGTTGCCTGAGACGTCGATGTCCTCGATCAGCAGCCCGGGGCATTCGACCGCCAGGATGCCGACCTTGTAGCCGCGGACCTTGGCGTTCTTGAGCGTGATGTTTCTGCCGCGGATCACGATGCCCTTGCCGACGTAGCTGTCGGGAAGCTGGTCGTCCTTGCAGCCGACGAGTTCAGCGCCCTGGAAGTCCACGGTGATTCCGTCGCCTTCGATGCGGACAGCGCCGTCGTCGCGGCCGTCGGCAATGCGGTAGACCGCCCTCGCCACTTTCGCGTCTTTCGTAATCATCATGTCGTCGCGATCCAATTTCAGATCCAGCGCTTTCGCGAGGCCGCTCAGACACGTTACACACACGAACGCCACGGCGACCGAACAGGAGAGAGAAGATCGCGCCATTGGTAAGCCTTTCTGCGAGTAAGGAGCGGCCCTGATGCCGTTTTCGGTAAGCACCGTTTCGCGCGGCGTGCAGCGCTGCAACGGCTCCGTCGCCCCTGCGGGGCCGCAAACGAACGAAACTCTCAGACCGAAAGCGTTCTTAAGCATACCGAACCCGGGCGCGGAACGCCACACGCCTGCGCCAGTGCGTGGCCGCCCGTCGATAGGGGCGCGGGGCGGGCAGACAGCGGCCGGCGATTCGCGACGTTAGCCCTTTCGCGAACGAGAGTTAAGCGTTTGTGATCTGCGCGGTTGCGGCGCGCCGCACGGGGTCTTCCCAGCGAGGTTCTCTCGACTACCGAGGGAGGAAAGAAGTCGGTGGATTTTGCTTGACTGCCGGTTTCGGCGGCGGTAAACTGAGTCAAGATAGGTAAGGTTTGCGTGGGGAGGAGTGGGAAGGCAAGGTGCGGGTCGGTGCGCGCCGTTGTTGGCGCGCGCCGGGCGTTCGGGGTTCTGCGAGGGGATAAAGTCGCGAGGCGAGCTGCGTATCGTCCCGCAAATGCGAACAGGTCTCTAAAGGAGGAAAAAGCAATGAGATTTCGTATCGTTCCCGCGATGGTGCTGGGGCTGACCGTGCTTGGCCTGGCCGGGGTCGCCTCAGCCGTGACGCTGTATGACTCGAACGGCTTCGAGCTGCCGATGTTTACGTTGGGCTCCTTGGCGGGGCAGGACGGATGGACGGCCAGCGGTAGCGGCGGCGGAATGGTACCGATGGTGGTGGGCCCGCCGGACCCCGTCCTCGGGTCGCAGGCCATTCGCCTGGAGATCCCCGATGTGCAGGGAGCGTCGTCCAGCTTGGATCACGAGATCCCGGCGATCAGCCTTGCAGGCCAGATCGTGACGGTGAGCTTCGATATTTACCGCGAGGAAAGCCCGTGGCTCTCGAACCTCTGGTGGTGGTGGTGGGACGCCGGTACGCCAACGTACGGCTTGCAGTGGGATGCTGCCGTGGGCAACCCGGGGCAGACGCTGCCGCACGGCTGGAATCCGGGCGCCAGTGGGGCTGTCACCATCACGGGGCGCTATGCCAACGTGACGATGGTGTGGGATTTCCAGCAGTCCAAGGCGTACTCGTGGTACGATGGCGTCCTCATTGACAATGGGATCCCGATCAGCGACATCACGGCGTTGACGGGCTGGTCGATCTACCTCAGCCACGACGAGGCGACCGGCACCGGTCCCGAGGTGGCCTGGATCGACAACTTCGTGATCACGGCGGTTCCCGAGCCGGCATCGCTGGCGCTGCTTGCGCTGGGCGGTCTGGCGGTCATTCGGCGGCGTCGCTGAGTACGGGACGCTGCGAGGCGATCAGGCAGTTTCGGATGTTCAAGCCCCGGCGGCATCGGTTGCCGGGGCTTTCCTTTTCTCCGGGGTTGCTTGCGGGCATTGGCGGGGTCATTCCTTCACGAGAGGAAACTCCGTCACGCGCAGCCGGGTGCTGCCGTAGGGGATCAGCTCCACATCTTCGATCGGCTCGGCGGACGCGACGGGACTGAGCGGCGGGGCATCGGCCGAGTTGTCGACGAGCTGCCATTCGGGTATTCGCCGGGCGCGTACGCGCAGGACCACGGGGGCGTCCTGCTGGGCGAACGGGACCTTGCCGACCCGTCGGGTTGCCACGGAAACGTGCCTCTCCGGCGCCGTCCGATCGAGCACCAGGCCGTAATTCCATGGCGTCGTCGGATGGACTTCCCAGTCGATCGCGGGCAGCGTCTTGTGATGCGCCCGGAGCGGCACGAACCGCTCTCCGATCTTGAGCGAGAAGACAAGCGGGCCGCGCAGGATCGAGATCGAGTGGTTGTAGCGGGTCTCCGTCCGGACTCGCATCGGGAGCGTCAGGGTCACGACATCACCCGGTCTCCATTCGCGGTGGAGCACGGCGAAGGATCCGGCTGCAGGCGCTACCGTTTTCCCGCCGGCTTCCACGGATGCCCCCTCGGCCCATTCCGGAATCCGCAGATGCAGCGGAAAGAACACGGGGCGCCGGACTTCCACCGTCAGCCGGATGCGGCCGTCGAACGGGTAGTCGGTCTCCTCGGAAATCACGGTCTCGATGCCGCCGGCCACCTTGGCGGTAACGCGGCTCGGCCCGTAGGCGATTGCCGCAAGACCGCCGTCCACCGTGGCCATCCACATGTGGGCGACGAACTTCGGCCAGCCCTGGTGCATGTTCGCCGTGCAGCAGCCGAAGTTCGGTTCCAGCCCGTAGATGTTCGCGTCGTCGCCGTTGTTGCTCCAGCGGCGCCCGGCGACGGAGACAAGCACCTGGTTGGCCTGCTGATCGTACTGATGGGCCCAGCCGTCCGGCGTGCACGTGCCTGGCAGGGCGTTGTACGCAAGCATTTCGAGCCGGTCGGCGAAGACGGGCTCGCCGAGCGTCTCGATGAGCTTTTCCAGGGAGAACATGTACTCCACCACGGCGCACAGTTCGGTGCCCTGGCTCGGGTGTCGGCCGGAGAGGTGCTCGTCGCCGCTGAAGCGTCCGCCGACCTGGCCGTGGTGCTCATCCAGGCTGGCAATGCCGCGATACACGGCCTGTCGATAGCGTTCGTCGCCGGTCAGCAGGTACCACAATCCCGGCGCCCGGATGGCCATTGCCAGATTCACGACGTGCGTCTGATGGAGAAACCGGAAGGGTCTGGGAATCGCATCCAGGGGGTAGGGGAAATCCAGGAAGAACGCGGCCCAGTCATAACTGTTGGTGCGAATGGCTTCGGCGACCGCCAGGAGGGCGGTGTCGCCGGTGCGGTTATAGAGCCAATAGGCGGTGAGGGCGTTTTCGGCCGCGCGGACCCCGCGCCACTCCGTGTCCGGCCAGTCGGGCGGCGACTCTGCGAGGTAGCGGAAGTAGTTCTGCAGGAGCGACAGGGCGCGTGCGTCGCCGGTGGCCTCGTGATATTGCGTGAGGACCTTCATTGCGACGGCCAGCGGCCAGCGGTCGGTATTTGCGGCGGGGCCGAACCACCCGTCCGGCCGTCCGCTCGCCAGGATCCATTCCACGTACGCCATCGCTTTGGCGATCAGTCGCGGGTCGTTCAACACCCAAGCCAGCGGCACGAGGCCGTCGAGGTAGTAGGGCCCGCGCTCCCACCCATCGCCGTCGCCGCCCCGCCACGCCGAGCGGGTAAGGTCCGGCCAGATCTCGTCGAGGTGCCCGGTGAGTCCGTCGGCCTGAATGACCAGTTGATCCCGCAGCCACCCGAGCGGGCGAACAGCGCCCAGTGGCAGCGACACAAAAGCCTCCTGCCGCAGGGGCGGGCGATTGGATGGATAGTGGCACTCCATGCGCCGGCTGTGGCTCCGGGGACTGCGCATCCCCTAAACAATACGCGGTGGCGAGCCGCATTGCCAAGCCCCCGGTCGCCGTGAGATGAGCCGACGGGGGGCTCGCGACGGGATGGGGCGCGGCGGCGGCCGCGGCAGGCGGCGGCCGATGCGATTGCGGCGCCGGGACAGCCGCGGTAATGTGGCAAGGCAATGGCCGCCCGTGATTCACGGCGGAATCTCAGCCGCCAACGGCAGCGGCCGTCCGGGTTCCGCGCGATGAGGCACGAACGACAGATCGGCGTGCTCATTCTGCCGAGCTTTCACTACGGACGCGAAGTCCTGCGGGGGATCGCCGACTTCGGCCGCACGTGCCCCGGGTGGCGATTCACCACGGATCCGTGGCGCCTGAGCAGCATGAGCCTTCTTTCGCGCCTGGGACCGTGCGACGGGATCATCGCCATTGAGTCGAAGGGCGACATGCCCCATCTGCCGCTGCGGGCGCAGGTGCCCTGGGTAGCCATCGCCGACGTTCACCGCGGGCCCGGGCCTCGCGTGATGCCGGACAATGAGGAAGTAGGACGCCTGGCGGCGGAACACCTCCTGTCGTGCGGGCTGCGCCATTTCGCGTACTGCGGGTATCGCGGCCTCTGGTACTCCGACAAGCGGTGTGCGGGCTTCTGCAAGGCGATCGAGGCGGCCGGTTTTCAGGTCAACATCTACCCGTCGGTCTTTCAGGACGACCGGGAGGAGAACTACCGC
>CAZMVY010000114.1:0-15244 GCA_964569765.1 uncultured Planctomycetales bacterium | reverse complement strand
GGTGAGCTGAGGTGCCTCCCAGCAGCCCAAGGGCAGGACGCTACGCGGCCCAACATCCTCTGGATCACCTGCGAGGACACAGGCCCGCAACTCGGCTGTTACGGCGACGCGTTCGCCCGCACGCCGAATCTCGACGCACTGGCGGCCAGGGGGATGATCTATTCGATCGCCTGGTCGAACGCCCCCGTGTGCGCCCCGGCCCGCACGGCGATCATCACCGGCGTGTATCCGACCTCGACCGGCGCCGAGCACATGCGGAGCCTGGTCCCCATGCCGGCGACCCTGCGGATGTACCCCCAGTTGCTTCGCGAGGCCGGTTACTACTGCACGAACAACGTGAAGGAGGACTACAACCTCGAGAAGCCCGGGAAGGTCTGGGACGACTCCTCACGGAAGGCGCATTGGAAGAACCGGCCGACGGGCCGGCCGTTCTTTGCCGTCTTCAACCACACGGTGACCCACGAGAGCCAGATCCGCACCCGGCCGCACAAGCTCCAGCACGATCCGTCGAAGGTTCCCGTGCCGGCCTATCACCCCGACACGCCGGAGGTGCGACAGGACTGGGCGCAGTACTACGACCGGGTCACGGAGATGGATGCGCTGGCCGGCGAGAATCTGCGCGAACTTGAAGAGGCCGGCCGCGCCGAGGACACGATCGTCTTCATCTACGGCGATCACGGCCCGGGCATGCCGCGGTGCAAGCGCTCGGCCTGCGACTCCGGCCTGCATGTGCCGCTGATCGTCTACGTGCCGCCGAAGTTCCGGCATCTTGCCGGTAAGGACTACGTTGCCGGCGGCAGGAGCGATCGGCTGGTGGCCTTCGTGGATCTGGCGCCCACGCTGCTGAGCCTTGCCGGCGTCCGCCCGCCGCCGTGGATGCAGGGCCACGCCTTCATGGGGCCGTTCGCAACTGCCGAGCAGCCGTACCTCTACGGCTTCCGCGGGCGGATGGACGAGCGCTACGACCTCGTGCGGTCCGTCCGCGACAAGCGGTACGTCTACGTCCGCAACTTCATGCCGCATCTGCCGGCGGGCCAGCACAACGCCTACATGTTCGAGACACCCACCACCCGTATCTGGAAACGGCTCTATGACGAGGGCAAGCTCTCGCCGCCGAAGACGTTCTTCTGGGAGCCGAAGCCGCCCGAGGAGCTATACGATCTCCAAAGCGACCGGGACGAGGTGAAGAACCTCGCCGCCTCGGCGGCGCACCAGGACATCCTGAAGCGCATGCGCGCCGCCCTGCGTGAACACCTGCTGGCGGTGCGGGACGTCGGCTTCCTGCCGGAGGGCGAGATTCACAGCCGCTCGGCCGGTTCCACGCCGTACGAGATCGGACACAAGCCCGACGCCTATCCGCTCGAGCGGATCCTGACGATGGCGGATCTCGCGTCGTCGCTCGATCCGGCGGTCCTGCCCGAACTCCAGGCGGCGCTGGTCAAGGGCCCCGACAGCGCCGAGCGCTACTGGGCGGCGATGGGCATCCTGATGCGCGGCAAAGACGCGGTCGTTACCGCGGACCGCGAACTGAGACAGGCACTCAAGGATGAGTCGCCGTACGTGCGGATCACGGCGGCGGAGGCGCTCGGCCGGTTCGGCGTCGAGGCGGACCGCAAGGCCGCGCTCGCCTCGCTCCTGGAGATGGCCGACCTCCGCAAGCACGGCGTCTACGTATCGATGTACGCGCTCAACGCGCTCGATCGGCTCGGTCCGCTGCCGCCCGACGCGAGGCGTGCCATCGAGGCGCTACCCACGAGCGACCCGTCTATCGACGGCCGGATCAAGAGCGGCGTTCCGAGGCTTGTCGATGAACTCCTGACCCCGACGAGGTGACCGTTTCTCAGAGGAGAGGTTCGCGCCTCCGCGCTCGTCATCAGCGCTGCACGCGCGCGGAGCCGCCCTTGGCGAACGCCTCGACCTCGTCGAGTTTTGCCATAGTCACGTCGCCGGGGAAGGTCGTGAGCAGAGCCCCGTGCGCCCAGCCCAGGCGGAGGGCCTGCTCGGGGTCTCGCCCCGCGATCAGGCCGTAGATGAGGCCCGCCGCGAAGCCGTCGCCGCCGCCGATGCGGTCGAGCACATCGAGCTGGCATGTGGGGCTTACGAACCGCTTGCCGTTGAGCCACAGCACGGCCGCCCAGTCGTGGCGGTTGGTCGAGTGGACCTCGCGCAGCGTCGTCGCGACCATCTTCACGTTCGGGAACTGCTGAACCACCCGTTCGATCATCTGGAAGAACGTCTCCGGATCGAGCTTCGACCTGGCCGCCACCTCCGGTCCGGGGATGCCCAGGCCCTTCTGGAGGTCCTCCTCGTTGCCGATGAGCGCATCGACGTTGCTGACGATCCGCCGCAGCGTCTGCTGCGCCCGCTGGAGGCCGCCGATCGGCGCCCACAGCTTGGCCCGGTAGTTCAGGTCGAACGAGTTGATAGCGCCGGACGCCTTTGCCGCCTGCATCCCTTCGATGATCAGCTCCGAGGTTGTTTCGGAGAGCGCCGCAAAGATGCCTCCCGAGTGGAACCACCGCACGCCGGAGGCGAAGATGGTCTTCCAGTCGAAGTCGCCGGGCTTGAGCAGCGCCCCGGCCTCGTTGGAGCGGTTGTAGAAGACCACCGGCGGACGCACGCCGTAGCCGCGGTCGCTGTACACCGTGGCCATGTTTGCACCGCGTACGCCGTCGTGTTCGAACCATTTGTAGAACGGCCGCACGCCGGTCTCACGAACTCGCGCCTGGATCAACTCACCGATGCCGTACTTGACCATGGCGGTGGCTACGCCGGTCCGCAGCCCGAAACAGTCCGAGAGACTCGCCGCTACGTTGTACTCGCCGCCGGAGACGTGGATCTCGACTGACCGCGCCTTGCGGAACGGGATCACGCCCGGGTCCAGCCGGTGGACCAGCGCCCCCAGTGCGAGAAAGTCCAGATCGCATGCATCGTTACGGATGGCCAGCTCGTTCATCGATGGTTCCCCCGCAAATCCTTGCGTAAAGAAGGAATCCAATATGCGGCGAGGGCGCGGGTGTCAACCCCGGTACCCACTGCATCCGCGCCCTGACGCGGGCGAGTCGTGGCGGCAGCGGCCGGAGGCGACAACCGAAACCGAGGGTGCGGCCGTGGCGTGCCCTGTCTCGCTTCGCGCGGGACCGATTCGCCGACGCGTTGCCCAGTGCGGCCCTTGTCAGCTACGGCGGACACACGCGTCCACTTCCTCGTTTACGGCCTCGGTCGGCATCCGCCGGGCCTCATCCCAGGCCGGTTCCTCCGGGTGATCCCGCACTACCGCCTGCGCCTCGGCAGCATCCGCCGCATTACGGCAATCGCCCGGTCAATGTCGGCAGTGCCCACGTCCAGATGCGTGACGGCGCGGATCCGTTGCGGTCCCGTCGCGTTCACCCAGACGCCTTCGGCACGCAAGCGATCGCGAAACTGCGCCGCCGTCCCGATGGCGGGATCGACATCAAAGTAGAGGATGTTGGTCACGACTTCGTTCGGATCGATCGACAGGCCCGGCATCTCGGCGATCGCTTGGGCGAGGCGCCTTGCGTTGGCGTGGTCCTCGGCGAGGCGCTCGACGTTGTGATCGAGCGCGTAGATCGCCGCCGCCGCCACGATCCCCGCCTGACGCATCCCGCCGCCGAACATCTTTCGGAAGCGGCGGATGCGTTTGACCATTTCCGCCGTCCCGGCCACGGCCGAACCGATCGGCGCTCCGAGCCCCTTCGAAAAGCACATCGAGACCGTCTCGAAGTACGGCGTGTAATTGGTCGGCGCCAGGCCCGTGGCGACACACGCATTCAGAAGCCGCGCGCCGTCCAGGTGCATCGCGATCCCATTTTCGTCGGCGACCTTCCGAATGGCGGCGATCCTGTCCACCGGCCAGATCGAGCCGCCGCCGCGGTTTTGCGTGTTCTCGATCACGATCAGCCGCGTCCGCGGGAAATGGACGTTGGCCGGATCACGGATCGCCCCCCGCACCTGCTCCGCGTCGAACTGACCGCGCGGCCCGTCGAGCAGCCGCAGTGAGCAACCGGAGAGGGCGCACGGCGCGCCGCCCTCGTAGTTGTAGATGTGCGAGTCGTGGTGACAGATGATCTCGTCGCCGGGTTCCGTGTGCGCGCGGATGGCCGTCTGGTTGGCCATCGTACCGGAGGGCATGTAGATGGCGGCTTCCTTGCCGAGCAGGGCGGCCACCTTCTCCTGTAACCGGTTGACGGTCGGGTCGTCGCCGAACACGTCGTCGCCGACTTGGGCCTCGGCCATGGCACGCCGCATGGCCGGCGTGGGTTTCGTAACCGTATCGCTTCGCAGATCGACGATGAAGTTGGTGTTCACTGCCTATACCTCTTTCGCATGCCGTGCGAGACGAGCAGTACTTCCATCCACCCTGGCGGATGATCAAGTCTTACGGCGACTGTGTACGCGGCCTGAGCGGTGTTCCACCTGTCATCACGTTTCTCATCGCCGCGAGTATTCGTAGACCGCGACAATTCGAGTCGGCGTCCGAGCAGTCTCCAGGACGGCCTCTCCTCGCCGGACCGTTTCCGGCGTGAACGAGACGTCGCCGCGCACCGAGCAGATCCTGGCAGGGACATGGTCGATCACCACAACCCCGCCGCGGTGGCGGACGGCGTGAGTGATCTGGCGTTTTTCATACTCGTCCGGACAACCGGCGATGGTACATCGCATGTGCCGCCCCTACGGGGCTTGACGGCCTCGTACGCCGGCGACCCGGGGCTTACGCCCCGGGCTACTCTCTGCCGCCCCTGCCGGGGCTCAGGACAAGTACGATTCTCTCAGCGAAAACGGCACTGGATTGTGATTATGCATCACCTCGCCGCCTCGGTCCACGTCTTCCACATCGCCTCGATCCTGGCCGGCTCCATTCGGCCCGCATGCACGACGACACGGTACTTGAGGGTCATGCTCTTGGCTGCCGGCAGCGTGTACGGCTCGCTCCACAGCGGGGCCGGGCTGAAGTACACGAACGGCATGCGGCCATCCACGATGTCGTGCCACTGCGACGGGTAACGCAGGTTCGACGGATGATCGAAGATGGCGATCCCCGCCGGCTGTCCGGTACCCGGCGCGAAGCTGAGATCTGCCCAGCGGGCTCGCTGCCCGTGCGTGTTCTTCGTGACGCCGCCGCAATCGCCGTCCTGCCGGCCCTCGCTGTCAATGAGCCGCCAGTAACGCGAATCCTTCGCCAGCCGCACGGAGAGGCCGGAGTAGCCGCCGCCCGCCGTGCCGCCCTTGAAGTGAACATCCTTGTCGGCCGCGGTAAACGTGCTCTCCCAGTCGATCACGTAGCCGCCGTTCTTGTCCGGCGCCGTGATCGCGATGAGCCGCTTCTCGCTCAGCACGGGTGGCTTGCCGGCTTCATGGTAACTGATTTCCATCTCCATCCGGGCGGAAAAGTCGCCCTGCGGGGTGGCCTCGAAGCGGACGACTTCGGTCTTGCCGCCGGGTGCGACCGGCGTCGGTTCGGCCCAGTAGTCCACGCCGTTGATGTCCTTCCAGGCGAACCAGAAGGCCCGGTGGTGCGGATGGTCCGGCGGAGCGAGCCAGGTCAGCTCCGTGCCGTCTGCGAGATTGAGCGGGTAGAAGTACGGCCGCGAGAGGTCCTTTCCGTAGTTGAACTGCCATACGACGTGATCGCCGTTGACCAGCGCGAGCACGCCGTCGGTCTGCCGCCACGTGAACGCAGGCTTCGCCCCCTTGGACGGTGGGGCAGGTATCGATGTCAATGCCCGGTCCGCGCATCTCAGGTTGGCCTCCGCCGCCACCGCGCGACGTTCGCCTGTAGCCTCTCCCAAGACACGTTCGAGTGCCCCGGTTGCCTCGTCGCCGCCGATCTTGCCGAGTGCGGCTGCGGCGGCAGAGGCGATTTCCGGGTCGGCGTCCTTCAGCAGCGGGACCAAGGCATCCACCGCGGCCGTGTCGGCCCTGTCGCCGATCGAGTTGATGACGCCGACCTTGAGGCGGCCGTTGAGCTTCGGCAGTGCCTCGCGCAGTGCAGCGGCGGCTTGAGGGCCGGGGATTCGTTCGAGGGCGAAGCGGGCCATGGTCGCGGTCCGCTCGTCGGCGAGCAGCGGGGCGACGATGGGCACCTGCTCGCGCGTGCCGATCATCGCCAGTTGCTTGCAGAAGAAGGCCTTCGCTTCGGGCGTCTTGCAGGACTCGATCATCTCGCCCAGCCGAGCCGCGAGCTTGGAGCGATGAGCGGCGCCGGCTTCTCCCGTTCGGGATGACGCGTCGATGACGAGTTGCTCGACCACGAAGAGCGGCTGGCGGCTCCGGCCGAACGCGTATTCCGCGGCGGCCTTCATCGCGGCGCCCGTGTCCATGCCGACGATCGTGGCGGCCGCGGCGTTCGTCGGCCAATCTTTCGGAATCGGGATCGTGACTTTGCCGGTGGCGGCCCACTCCGTGCCGCGGAGCATGATCGTCTGCCACGCGATGTTGCGCATAGTGGCCACGTCATGGCCGAGCAGGAAGTTCACGCCTCGCCCCTTGCCCAACTGCGTCGTGATCAGCACGGGCTCCCACTGACCGGTGCCGCCCCAGTCCGGCTCGGCGAACGCCTTGGCGTGGAGCCGGAAGTCGGACTTGCTCATCTTGACCATCTCTTGATACAGCTCGTCGGTGATCCAGAAGTCCGACATGCCCTCGGTGATCGGGTGGGGCGTGTCGCCGATGACGACCTTGAACGTGTGGTACGCCGTATGGCCGGTGTGGCCCAGCTTCCAGGTCAGCCCGGAGATTTCCTGGAACTCCGGCCAGTCATTGCAGGCCGCGCTGGCTGCGTGGAACGAGACCATCCCTTTGCCGCTGCGGATGGCGTCGGCGAAGGCCTGCTTCCCCTCGGGCGTCCACGGTCCGCCGGTCATGACCGGGTGGCAGGTCCAGTTGCTGACGATTACGTCGCAATTGGCGAATGTGGCGTCGGTGACCTTCGTCACGTCATCCACGACCCCGACGACCTTGAAGCGCCCGGACTCGTTGTACATCTTCTCGATGAACGGTGTGGTCGCCTTCCAATCATGCACGTTCGCGCCGCTCAGAATCACGATGCGGATAGGCTCGGCCGCGCTCAACGGGCTCTGCATGAATAGCGGCGCGAGGATGAAGGCCAGGCCCCATGCAGCCGGAGATCGCGTTTTCGTGACGGTACTCATTCTCTTGTTGCTCGCTTGCGCTTCGCGTTTCGTTGGGAGACCGTTGCCTACAGGTGCCAGGGACTGCGCATCACGCGCGTCATTCGGGCGTTGGCTTCGGGATCGTCCACGAACACTTCCTTCGCCGGGTCCCAGCGGAGCTTGCGGCCCAGGTGAAGGGCGAGCCAGCCCAGGTGGCAGACGGTGTCCGAGCGGACGGCGATGTCGATGTTGCAGATCGGCTGGCGGCGTGTTTTCACGCAGTCGATCAGGTTCCGCTGGTGGTTCGTGCTCACGGGCAGATGGATCTCCCCGGGCTCGAGCTTCTCCTGTAACAGCGAGGCGGGCTCAGCGATGATCCGCCCGCGGTCCACGTGGATCCAGCCCTTCGTGCCCTCGAAGCGGATCCCGTGCGTATTCGGCCCGCCGTCGCTGGTGAAATGCATGTTCACGCCGTTGGCGTACTTCATCCGCACGTCCCAGTTCAGCGGGTTGTCGCACAGGCCGTCGTTGGAGGGGAACACGCCGGAGCCCTCGATTTCGACCGGCCCGCTGAGCTCCGTGCCGTTGCCCCACTGGGCGATGTCGATGTGATGGATTCCCCAGCCGGCGATGTAACCGAGCGAGTAGTCGCTGATGTGGAACCAGTGCGGGCTGATCACGCGCTTCGGCGTGTACGGCGCCCACGGTGCCGGGCCGAGCCACATCTCATAATCGAACCCCTCCGGCACGGGCGCGGGGGCATACGTCTCCTCCTTCGTTCGCTCAGGGAAACCAGCCGGCGCCGAGACCTTGATCGTGTGCAGCGAGCCGATGCGGCCGTTGCGCACGAGTTCGCACGCCTGCCGGAACTGTAGCATCGATCGCTGCTGCGTCCCGAACTGGAAGAGCCGGCTGTAACGGTGGCACGCATCGCGGAGCGTAAGGATCTCCCGCAGGCTCAGCCCGAGGGGTTTTTCCACGTAGACGTCCTTGCCGCTCCGCACGGCCGCCAACGCGTGCAGGACGTGCCACTGGTCCGTGGAGGCCACCTGAACCACGTCGATGTCGTCGCGGGCGACCAGCTCGCGGAAGTCGTTGTACGCGGCGCAGACGTCCTTGTCGTAGTGGGCGTTGACACGCTGCCGGGCCGCATCGCGCTGCGGTTTCTTTGGGTCGCACACGGCTACGACCTGCACATCCGGCAGGGCGAGCATCATGTTCATGTCGTGCGTGCCCATGCCGCCGACGCCGATGCAGCCCACTGTGATCCGGTTGCCCGGCGCCACCGCGCCACCCTTGCCGAGCGCCGACGAAGGTACAACGTGCGGGAATGCCGCGGCCGCTCCGGCCGCCCGCGCAGCCCTTGTCAGGAATTCGCGCCGATTCATCATCGCCTCACTCGTGCAAGGACGTGCGACGAAGGATTCTCGTACTCGCGTGATTTCCTCCGAAGCATCCGCGTTCCTCCCGGACCCCTAGCCCCGGAACCCGAAACCCTATTTCGCTTCCTTCACGGGCTCGATCAGCCCCGCCACTCGCGCTTCCCGGTCCGGCAGCGGCGGGAACGGGTTGTGCGGCTCGAACTGGTACCAGTAGGCCGTACTGCACCAGTCGTCGCTCCGCTCGTAGAGGCCCTTGTTGTATCCGATCTGCTGGATCGTCACCTTCAGGCTCTTGCGGAATCGCACCGGATCGAGGACGTGCCAGCGGTACATCGACACGCAGGCCTCTTTGAAGAAGTCGTTCTTGAGCAGCAGGGTGCACCCGTGGTACGGTGTCTGATACAGCAGCATGCCCCAGCCGGCGTTGAAGTAGTCCTCCGATCCCGTGCCGCAGATCGTGGGGTACGTGGTGTCGCCGTCCATGTACATCTTGAGTTCGCCCTCGCCCCACCAGTGCGGCCCGAGGGCCCGGACGCCGATCACGGTGCCGACGTACATCCCCGGTCCGCGGACGTTGTCGAGGATTACATAGTCCTGCTTCTCGATTGTCGGGTTCTGCCGGCGGAACTGCGCGTGGAATCGCCCGGCGTGCGCGGGCAGCCTCGGCATGAGTTCGTAGTCGATCTGGAAGAAGAAGGCCTTGCTGTCCTCGCCGGTGTCGTTCTCCACCGTGATTTTCGCGTGCGAGTCGAACGGCATCGGGAAGAAGCAGTTGAAGGCCCGACCGTTCGGCTCCGTCGTCCACGCGGAGGCGAAGTTGACGGGCTGGCCCTTTTCGTCGCAGGCGACACGTCCGTGCGCTGTCCCGAAGAAATCGCCGAGCGGCACCTCGACCGACGGCGACGCCTCCCGGTCCCAGTACATGCGCAGGATCAGGTTGCGGAGCTGGTTCGGCGAGCGGTTCGGGATCGTGATCCAGATGTGACGGATTATGCCGGGACCGTCGACGTCCATGAGCGTGACCGTCTCGCCCGGCCTGATCCTCTTGATGGCCGGCGAGCCCTTGCGTCCGTCGCGCTCCTTGCCGCCTGCCCCGGGGGCGCCGGTCTTGTTCTCCCAGGTGATGGCCCGTCCGACGCCGTCGGAAATCACCGGGTACTCGGCTCCGGCCAGCGTCGGGGGGCCTGCCGTTGCGGTTGTGTCCACGGCGCAACCCGCAAGCCAGGCCGCCCACGCCGCCCCTGCGACCACCGCGATTCCGTACAGGTGATTTCTCCGATTCATACCGCGAGACCTCCTGAGAAGGTTGTTCTGCACCAGCCGGTTACCCGGCCGGATTATCCGCACGGGACGCAAGGCGGGCAAGCGCCCGCGTCGGACGGAGTGACGTCGGGTGTCGCGCGGGGGCGTGCGGGCGTCCCCGGGGGCCGCACAAGGGCTGGCGAGCTCGCGCCGCCCAGGCGATTGCGAACTTGGCCGCGCGGCGGAGGGGCGGTACGCTACTGCCCGCGCGTCGTGAGCCGTGTCTCGACGTACGACGCGGCCGTCGGGGGTGATAAGCCGGCGAGGGAGGGATGAACACGGAGAAGGAGGACACGCATGAACGTTTTTATCTCGGCCGACATCGAGGGAATCGGCGGCGTCATGGGCACCATGCATCAGGAGCCCGGGAACCCGGCGTACAGGTTGGCCTGCGAATGGATGACCGGCGAGGTCAACGCCGCCGTCGAAGGGGCGTTACAGGGGGGAGCCGGGCGGGTCGTGGTCAAGGATTCGCACAATACGGGGATGAACATCGACTTGGATAAGCTCCATCCGGCGGCGGAGCTGATCAGCGGATGGGGGCCGCTGCGAAGCATGGTCGAGGGTATTGACGAGACGTTCGACGCCCTGTTCCTGATCGGCTATCACGCACGCGGGATGACGCTCGGCGCCACGCTTGCACACATGTGGTCGAGTCACGTGCTCGATTGTCGGATCAACGGGCAGTCCGTCGGCGAGGCGGCGTGGGCGGCGGCGTTCGCGGGGCACTTCAACGTGCCGGTGGCACTGGTTACGGGGGACGACAAGCTGATCGCCCAGGTGACGCAGGAACTGCCGCCGGGCTTCCTTCATGTGCAGACCAAGACCGGCATGGCCTTTCATGCGGCGCGGATGCGGCCGATTCCGATCGTTCGCGAGGAGATCCGGCAGACGGCGGCCCGTGCGATGACGAAGATCAAGACGCTCTCGCCGTACAAGCCGACACTGCCCGCGACCATCACGCTGCGTTTCCGGCACTGGGAGGGCCTGGATGCGTGTGCGGCGGTGCCGACGGTGGAGCGGCTGAGCGTCGATACGTTTCAGTTCCGTGCGCCGGACTTCATCGAGGCGCAAAAGGGCTTCGCCACGCTACACCGTCTGGCGAGACCGGCGTGACGGCCGGGGCGGATCGTGCAGCCCGGGGCGGCCGAAGCAGGCCGACGGGCGGGCGGCGCACCGGGCTTCCTCACTCGTCGCGGCCGGCTTCGGGTACGCGGATCCACCGGCGGAGCGTGATCAGGCCCACAGGGCAGATGGCCGTCGTCATCGCGATGATCAGCCAGAGCATCTGTGAGTGCCGCGGGCCTGTTTCGGGACAGTACTTCGCCAGGAGCATGCCGGAAAGCGAGGCCACTCCGAGCTTCGCGAGGAAGAAGGGCAGATACGACAGGGACATGTAAGAGCCTTCCTGTCCCTTTGGTGCGATGGCCGCCGCGTATTCATACAGGCGGGGCGAATAGAAGGACTCTCCGACCGACAGAACTACGATGAACAGGAAGATCATCACGTACCAGGGGTTTACGTTGCCGCGCAGACCCAGGCCGTGGTAGGCGAGCCAGCGGACGACGGAGAGGTCCGCGATGCCCTGGAACCAGGCGGACGGCATGGCCATGATGAACACGGACGCCGTCGCGATCGTGCTGCCGATCGTCACCATTCTGTAGGCGGAGACCTTCTGCGAAAGGGCGCCGACCAGCGGAACCAGGAAGATGATCAGGAATGCGTTTATGCCGTAGAGAGTGCCGACGGGCGAGCCGTCGCCCAGCTCACGGATGCCGAACTTCGGGTAGGTGTAGTTCATGTGGATGAAGATGAGGCGCACGAATGCCGCCAGGGCAAGGAAACCGAGGAACTTGTAGAACCCCGCCTGTCGCCAGAGCTCGCCGAAGATGCGGAACGTTTCGCGTGCCGTGTCGCGCAACGTGAGCCGCAGCGCCTTGAGGAATCTCTCATGCGTGTACCTGGATGGTCTGGGGGCGACCTTCACACCCTCATCCGTAGCCTCGACGCCTTCGCGGAGGCCGAAGTAGAGGAGCGGGAAGAGCGCGCACTGCGCGATCAGGCTGATCAGCAGGAGCGTCCGGTAGCTCGTAAGCTGGATGCCGACGAGGGGCAGGACGAACTGGCCGTGGCGATCGCCCACGTGCTGTCGGACGAAGTCGAAAAGGAGCACGGCGATGAGAAACCCGATGTTCATGGATGCGTAGAAGAGGGAGAAGGAGACGGATCGCTGCGCCGTGGTGGAGAACCGGCGGGTTGCGGCTACCATGGCGGGGGTGCCGAGCGCCTCGCCGATGGCGACAGGCAGCATACCGAGGGCGAGCGCCGCCCATTTTACTGTGACGAACGTCATGACGACCCGGGCGGCGACGCAGATGTACAGGCTCAACAGGAGGGCCTTGCGCACCCCGATCGCATCGGTAAAGGAGCCGACGAACACGGTGGCAAGCGTCATCAGGGCGGACCAGTAAAACACCCAGGAGGTGGCTTCTTGGTCGGTGCAGCCGAAGTTGTAAGAGAGCCACAGCACGAAGGTCATGTTCATGACCTGGTAGGACACGTACCCCACGAGGTGCACGGCGAAGATCACCCACAGTTCGCGCGGCGCGCTGCGCAGTACCGTGAATCGCCCGAGGAACGAAGTGGCGGGGGCAGTCAGGAAGGTGGCCGGGTCGTCAGGATCGAATGCCTGCCCGCATTCGGGGCATCGATCCACCGCCAGCCCCTGGAGGTTGTAGCGGCATTTTCGGCAGTAACGCGATACGTTCCGTTCGCTCATAGGCGGTTTGCCTGCCCGGCCGGGCCTTTTCGAAGGTACTCAAGTCCTTTGCCGCTTCGTCGCCGCGAGGTTCGCGCGTCAACGCACGTCGGCGCCGCCCGGTGGGCCGAGCAGCACATAGCCCAATCCTCCCCGGTCAAACCAGATCTTCTCCATGTCCTCGGGATGATACTTGCACATCCCGTCTTCGGGCTTGCGTTTCGCCGGGTCGTTGATGAGCACGTAGCCGTCGGCATCGAACCCCGTAATCACGATCAGGTGCCCGGCGGGAGACTCGTAGTTCGGCGCGTGCCGGAGCTGGCCCTTCTCCGTACGGGTGCTCGCGATGATCGGCCGGCCCTCAGCGATATGCCGCTTCACGGCGTTCCAGTCGCCGAACCGCTCGAGATAGCCCGGTACCCCGTAGGTCCACGCCGCCTGCACGGCCCGCCACCAGTTGCCGTACATGTGGTTGTCCGCGTCGTACACCCGCTCGCAGACCTCGACCGTCGGGCGCTTCACGCCCCAGTACTCGAGGACCATGGAGAGGGACGTGGGGCTGCAGATGTGACCGCGGAGCGCGTCGCTTTCCCAGTTCTGGCTGCGGAACGGAACGGGCAGGCGGCGCGTCCATTTGTCCTTTGGGCCCGGGTCGACGGCCCGGCGGTACTTCGCGGCGATGGCAGAATCGTTCAGCGTGTTGCTGTAGGCGAGGCTGAATCGTCGCAAGACCGCCGGCCGTGAGGGATCTTCGGTGAAGAACGTAATCCGGTACTGGATCCGGTCGAACGCGTTGGACGACTGGAAGTAATCGCAGTTGATGTAGCCGTTCTCGTCCTTCAGGATTCTCTTTTCCGGCGCGGGGAATTTCCCGCAGCCCCCGAGGTAATAGAAGGGCGTCCAGAGCTCTCCTGCCCGGCGGCCGACGCGGATCTCCACGTAAAACCCGCTCCCCTCGGGCACGTCGATGTTCCACGACGGGCAGAGGTCGTTGAACGGGAACTCCGTCTCAATGGGAGGCGACGTGAACTGCCGCCGAGGTGACGTCTTCCGTGTGGCCGTGGCGAGGCCGGCGTTCCTTGCCGGCGGGCAGATGTCCGGAAAGACCTCCGTGATCAGCCGGTGGACGTCGTTCGGCGTCCGATAGAGGTTGTTCGCGGACTGATTGGCGGGCCGTCGGTCGGCCGGCCGGCTCGCGGGCTCAGCCGCCGCAATGCATACACCGGCACTCAGAATCGTGCCACATAGGAGTGAATGGGCTTTCACGGGTCCTTGCACCTTTCACCAGGTCCCTCAGGCATTCACCAACGGACATTGTCCGGTCATTGTAAAGTCCGACGGCGTTCCGGCAAAGGTGCGGGGTTCGCGCGGAATGGTCCTGGGAAGCGAATCGCGACGACGGGAAGAGGTTTACCGGCCGGGGATGGGGGAACATGCGACTACTTCGCCGCGGGCGTCTTGTGCTCGATGACCTCGGCGGCTTTGTCCGGCGTGAAGCCCGCCCGTTTCTGGAGGACGTCGAGCTTTTCACGGACTTCCTGGGCCATCTGCGAGTTGGGGAACTCGCTGGTGATCTGGAGCCCGACCTCGAGCGCATCGCGCCACCGCTTCTCGGTGACGGCGAGGCTGAACTGGACGCCGAGGTTCATCAACTGGGCGCGGAACACGCCGCGGGCGGACTCGGCCAGAGCGTCGGCCTCGCTGCGGGTGAGAAACGGATCGAGTTCCTTGAGGATCGCGACACACCGCTCGGACTCGTTGCGGTCCGAGGCCTCGCGATAGGCGCGGAGCAGCGCGGCCTTGTACTCGTCGCGCTTGCGATCCAGCAGGTCCGTGAGGTTCCGCGTCTGTTCGTGTTTGGGGAACAGACGCAGGAGGCGGTCGGCCTCGGCGCGGGCCTGATCCCAGTTTCGCTGGTCGCAGAGCTGCTCGATGTGGTGGACCGCCTCGACGAGCATCCGTTCGATCGTCTCCTGGCGGGATGTGTCCACTTCACGGCGGATCTTCTGCGCCTCCTGGCGGTAGCCGAAGCGATGTTCCATCTGGTCGATGAGGTAATAGGCGGCTTCCCAGTCCTGATGGAGAATGTCTTCGCGGATGGCGTCGCGGAGGGCATCACGCTCCCGGGCGCGGTGCGCGATCGATTTGGCCGCATCCGAGATGTGGGAGTTCTCCGCGATTTCCTTCAGCGGCCCCGCCATGGCCGCCACGCGTTCGTCCAGATCGAGGAGCGTGCTGTGCAGCCGGTTCGTGGTGCCCTCGATCTTGAGCGTGAGCACGAGGATGCCGTACACCAGCAGGGAAAGCACGTCCAGGAGTACCCCGCCGAGGATCAGCGAGGTGCCCGTCGTGATCCACATGGGGCGGTCGTCCGGTTTCCAGAGCAGGGCGATGCCGACGATGACCATCACCAGCCCGCCGAGCAGGCCGACGGCCGCGCTGACGGCGCCCACGCGCCGCAGCCACCGAAATCGAAGTGGAATCTCTGCCACCGCAACGCCTCCACCGGGCCCGGGGCCGGAGCCCCGATGGCGTGACTCTATGGGTAGACCCGTCGCAAGTCAACGCGGCGCAGTCCCGCCGCGAGAGATTGGCCATTGTCGGAAAGGACCGCAGGCCCCTCACGCCGCCGACGGGGGCCCGGTTACCACCGGGACGCCGTCCGCGTC
>CAZMVY010000113.1:0-15301 GCA_964569765.1 uncultured Planctomycetales bacterium | reverse complement strand
GCCGACGGTGCCGTCAGGCCAACTGCCGGCGGGCTATGAAATGGCCAAACTCCAGTGGCAGTCTCGGAGAGACTGCACTCCACATGTGCGCGAAGCTGCGAGGCCGCCCGGTTGCGGCCTCTCCGAGGCTGGCAGTCTCGGAGAGACTGCACTCCACATCTGCGCGAAGCTGGGGTCAGAGCGCATTTAGTCGTTAGCACAGCCAGTCGATCCGTCGCTGACAATCCGCGCCTCTCTTCACGACCGCGTGGCGGTCGTTTCCGCGAGATGTCGGATGTCGGGTGGCACACGATCCCGCGAGCTCGATCCGCAACAGCCGCACCATGACGGCATCCTACCGCCTGGGACATGCATGCGCACGCCCGGCCCCAGAACCGTGCGCCGCTAATGACTAACGTCGCTCTGACCCCAGCTTCGCACGGAGATCTTTGAGCCGAATCGGCACGCAATAGCGTGCCCTACCTGGCTTTGAGCCGAATCGGCACGCAATAGCGTGCCCTACCTGGCTGCTACCTGGCTTTGAGCCGAATCGGCACGCAATAGCGTGCCCTACCTGGCTATGAGATGGCCAAACTCCAGCGGTACGCAATAGCGTGCCCTACTTGGCTGTTTCAACGGCCCGAACCGCCCGCCGAAGTGCGGCTGACATCGCGCGCGAGCCTGCGTGTGTGCATCGTCCTCGGCGGCGGCTTGGGCGGGAGCTTCATCGCCGATCTGCCCGCCGACAGGCAGGCGGCGGATTGGCCGACGCCGGCTCGCGGCGGGCTATGCATCTTTCTGGGGGGCGGTCGGCCGGCGCATGCTCCGCGGCTCGACGTGGCCGAACAGGACGAAGGCGGCTACCAGCAGGCATCCGGCCATCACCAGGAAGATGGTCCGGTTGGGCGGGCGACCGAAAAGCTCCACCCACGGCAGATCCGGCAGCCACCGTTTCGTCAACCTCACGACGTAAGGTGTTTCCAGCGGGGGCGGCGCACCCGTGGCGGGCTCGGAGGCAAGCTCCACCACGCGCTCATCGGGCACCTGGGACGCGGGAGCCGGCACCGGCTCGACAATCTCCCCCGTGCGTCGGAACCGCAGTTCCCGACGCGCGATGCGCTCGGCGAGGAGGGGGTCGCTCGTGAGGGCCTGGATCAGCTTCTCCTGCCGTGCGATATGGGCTTTGAGCCGTGCGGTACGGGCGGCCACGTCCGCCTCCGTCCGGACCAGCTCCTGCGTTTCCATCCAGATGGGTATCAGGATGCACGGGGCAAAGACCAGCGCCGCCATGCTCACCAGGAGCCAGAACATTACCACGTGGGCGCCGAAGTCACAGGGCGCTGCCGCCGTCAGGCCGGAGTCGGGACCGGCTGAGCCGGCCTCGGCGATCGACCGTTGATCCGCGGGAATCTCCGCCATGTCCGCATCCTTGCGTCAGAGGCCAGGGCAAGCACGGATACCGAACCACGGGCGCGTACCGGATGGACACCGATTAGATCGGACGAATCCGCCTTATCGGACTACTCCTTTTGCGTCCGTGTGCATCCGCGTCCGTCTGCCTTTCCGGGTTTCGAGTCGCCGGCCCTTATCGTTTGGTCCCGAACCTCCCGCCGTAAACGGCCTGCCCCGCCAGGTGCTGCCCGATTCGCACGCTGGTTGTGCTCCGCGAGGCGGTCCGTCCGGCAGAGGCTGCCCATCTTGATCCGGCCGGCGTCCGTGGCGACGGCGGTGTCGGCGATCTTCTCATGGATGTATTTCGCGGCCCTGCACATGTACGGTAGCCGTGGACATGGCGGGGCAGTATATACGCGGGTGCGGGGGCGTCAACCGCGCGAATCCGCCGGCGTGATTTCCCCCGGACACGGACAACTACGCGACCGACATCGTCACGACGGGCGAGAGGAATGCTTCGTCAACAGGACGGGATCGGCACAGGAGAGATGACATACGCATCAACACTGCGCCCCCGCCGGTCGGGCCGCCATCGCCGAAGTGACGGTCGCGGCGTTCCGGACCCTGGCCATCCGCACCCACCCGGAGCGGCGCATCGTCGTCCGTCCGGCCTGCTCCTCGTTGACCGGGCGCGCGATCCACGACGGGAAACAGGATTGCGACGCTTCGGGCTTATGACTTCATCGCCTGTTTTTCCGCATCCCACACCATCATCTTGCGGCGGAACCACGACTCGTTTCCCATCACCACCGGCACGACGGCGTAGAGACCCAGCTCCGGCGGGCAGTTCAGCGGGGCGTTCGTGCGGATCGCCGCGTGATGGTTCTTGTGGTGCAGGCCGACGTCCTCGGCGCCGGTCTTCTTGAACGTCTCGAGCACCTTGCCCGTGTGTTCCTCGATGATGGTCCAGCCTTCGTTCGTGAAGATGAGCGTCGCCTTGTGCCCGCGGATGCAGTGCTCGTTGCCGTGGTCGTTGGCCATCGTGCCCAGCACGTGCACCGTCATGCCCGGCGTGATGCCCTTGTGCGCGGGGTACTCCACGATCATCTCGAAGTTGTCGGGCAGCTCGCGGCCGTCGGGCCACATGTAGATCCCGCCCATGCCGACGACGCGCGACGGGTACGTCAGTCCGCACGCCTTCAGGATGCGCGTGATGCGGTGCACGAACAGGTCCGTCGCCACGCCGCCGGAGTAGTCGCGGTAGTTGCGCCACTCGTAGTAGCGCCGGGCCTCCCACGGCCGCTTGGGCGCCGGGCCGAGCCATGCCTGCCAGTCGAGATCGTCCGGCTTCGGCGCCGCCGGGTCGATATCGCCGCGCCAGGGGCCCTTGTCCGCCGGATAATTGCGGCAGTAGTCCACCTGTGCCTGCACGACGGGGCCGAGCTTGCCCGCGGCGATCGCCTCGTATGCGGCGGCGTAGCTGTCGTCGGAGGTGCCTTGGACGCCGACCTGGAGCTTCAGGCCCGTCTGCTTCGCCTTCGCGAGCACGGCCTGCGCCTCCTCGATCGTGTGCGTCATCGGCTTTTCGCAGTAGACGTGCTTGCCCGCGTCGAGCGCGGCCAGCGTGATGTCGGCGTGCCGGTGCTCCGGCGTGGCGATCAGGACGTAGTCGAGGTTCTTCATCGCCAGGACGTCGCGATAGTCACCTACGAGCTTCGCCTCGCCGCCGGCGGCCTGAATCTTCTCCTGAAACTTCTTCGCCCGCGTCCGGTACACGTCGCACACGGCGACGATATCCAGGTTCTCCTCCTTGCGCATGGGCAGCAGTTTGCTCAGGTGGTGCCCGGCGATCCCGCCGCATCCGATGAAGGCCATGCGGAGGCGATCATTGGCGCCCGCGACCTGCGCATAGCTCTTCGCGGAAAGCGCCGCCATGCCCGCCGCCGCCATCCCGGTCGTCTTCAGAAAGCTCCGCCGCGTCATTGCATTCCGGTCAGCCATCTCCATCCTTTCCGTGCCATGTCTTACAGTGGTGATGATTTTTGCGCCAGAACCCTGCAGGCCTGCGCACAGCGCCACGGGCCCGCGCCCATGCCGCGCCTCTTGATACACACAACTCCCGGATGCGGTCTCAGCTTCGTAGCCTTCCGGGTTCGACAGCGGCGCGGAGGCCTGCCCGTCACAATCAGGTCGCCGGGGACCGGTTGTGTTCGACCGGCCGAAACGTGATACTGCCCGTCGGCGTGCGGCGTTCACGCGGAAGGAGAGACAACCCATGAGGCTCCTGCGGTCTGCATCGGCGGCCGGTGCGGTCCTGATCCTGGCGACCTCGGCAACTGCGGATTTGACGCCGGCGCGGCTCCGATGCGAATACGCCGTGAACCCGCTCGGGATCGATGAGCCCCGACCGCAGTTGAGCTGGGCCGTCGAATCGCGGCAGCGCGGACAGGTGCAGACGGCGTATCAGATTCTCGTTGCGACGACGGAGGACCTGCTGCGAGCCGATCGCGGCGACCTCTGGGACAGCGGCAAGGTCGGATCGAGCCAGACGGTCGGGGTGCTCTATGCCGGCAAACGGCTGCAATCCGGTATGCGGGCGCACTGGAAGGTCCGCGTATGGGACCGGAGCGGCAACGCCTCCGATTGGAGCCCGCCGGCGTGGTGGGAGATGGGCCTGCTCGAGCCGGGCGACTGGCAAGGCGTATGGATTGCCCGCGCGGTCCCCTCGACCACGGCAACGGCCCGCCGCCGCGAGGACGCCGAGGCAGACCTTTACGCCGATCACCCGGCGCCCATGTTCCGCAAGGAGTTCACCGCGCCACGGGACATCCGCCAGGCCCGCCTCTACATCAGCGGGCTGGGCTACTACGAGCTGCACATCAACGGGCGGCGCGTGGGCGACCACGTGCTCGACCCCGCGTGGACGAGCTACGCCAGGCGCGTCTTCTACTCCACGTACGACGTGACGGCGCTGCTTCGAAAGGGCCCGAACGCGCTCGGCGTCATCCTCGGCAACGGTTGGTACAACCCGCTGCCGCTTCGGATGTGGGGCAAGTTCAACCTGCGGGAGGCCCTCACGGTCGGCCAGCCGCGCCTCATCCTCCAGCTCAACATCGAATACGCCGACGGCAGCCGGCAGAGCATCTGCTCCGACGGGAGCTGGCGGGTGGGCGACTCGCCGATCCTCAAGAACAGCGTGTACCTCGGCGAGGTCTACGACGCCCGCCGCGAGCAGAGCGGCTGGGATGTCCCCGGCTTCGACGATTCGCGATGGCAATCTGCGATCGTCGCGGCCGAGCCGCTCGGCGCCCTTCGCGCGCAGAGTGTCGAGCCGATCAAGATCACGCGAAGCATCACGGCGGTGACGATCACCGAGCCGAAGCCCGGCACGTACATCTTCGACATGGGCCAGAACTTCGCCGGCTGGGTCACGCTCCGCGTGAGCGCACCCGCCGGTACCGCCGTTAAGCTCCGCTACGGGGAACTGCTGCATCCCGACGGCACGCTCAATGTGATGACCTCCGTCTGCGGCCAGATCAAGCAGCCGGGCATGGGCGGACCCGGTGCGCCGCCGCTGGCGTACCAGAGTGAGACCTACATCTGCCGGGGCGGGGGCATTGAGGTCTATACGCCCCGCTTCACGTTTCACGGCTTCCGCTACGTCGAAGTCACCGGATACCCCGGCAAGCCCCCGCTCGACGCCATCGAGGGCCGACGCCTGAACTCCGCCGTCGACGAGGTCGGCTCATTCGAATGTTCCAACCCGCTCTTCAACCGCATTCACGAGATGGTCCGCCGGACGCTCCTGAGCAATCTGTTCAGCGTGCAGTCGGACTGCCCCCACCGCGAGAAGTTCGGCTACGGCGGCGATATCGTCGCGAGCAGCGAGGCGGCCATCCTCAACCTGGGCATGGCCCGCTTCTACGCGAAGGCCGTTCACGACCTCGAAGACGCCGTCCGCCCTAACGGCGGCATGACCGAGACCGCGCCGTTCGTCGGCATCGCGGACGAGGGCCTCGGGGACGGCGCCGGGCCGGTCGGCTGGGGAACGGCGCATCCGCTGCTGCAATGGCATCTGCGCCAGTACTACGGCAACGAGCGGTTGCTTGAGGAGCAGTATGACCGGACGAAGCGCTGGGTGGCGTTGCTCGAGTCGAAGGCCGGCGACGGGATTCTCGACAACGGCATCAGCGACCACGAGAGCCTGACCCCCAAGCCGCGGGCACTGACGGGCACGGCGTTTTACTACTACAACGTTCGGCTGCTCTCGCAGATCGCCGCGGCGCTTCACCGCGAGGCGGATGCCGACCGCTACGCCGCCCTGGCCGAAACGATCAGGGCTGCGTTCAACAGGCGGTTTCTCGTGCCCGGCACGGGGCGCTACGAGGCCGGCACGCAGACGTGCCAGGCCTTCGCGCTGTACTTCGGCCTCGTGCCGGAGGCCGAGCGGCAGGCCGCCCTCGACCGGCTCGTCCACGACGTCATGCAGACCCACAAGGGCCACCTCAGCACGGGCATCTTTGGAACGAAGTACATGCTCAACGCCCTGACGGACCTGGGCCGAGCGGATGTCGCGTACACGATCGTCAACCAGAAGACGTTCCCGGGATGGGGCCACATGCTCGAACGCGGCGCGACGACGCTCTGGGAGCATTGGGAGTTCAGCGACAACACCTACTCGCACAACCACCCGATGTTCGGCTCGGTGAGCGAGTGGCTCTTCAAGGCCGTCGCCGGCATCCGCCCGGCTCCGGATGCGCTGGGCTTCGACAGGATCATCCTCAGGCCGCAGGTCGTGGGCGGCCTGACCTGGGCCAAAGGCCGTTACGAATCGATCCGCGGACCGGTCGCGAGTGAGTGGAGGATTGACGGCGGCGCCCTCATCCTGGACGTGACGATCCCGGCAAACACCGCCGCCGTCGTGTATGTGCCGTCGGGTGCCGGATCGGTTATCTGCGAAGGGGGTCCGGCGGCGGCAGAGGCGGAGGGCGTCGAGTACCTGCGAAGCGAGGGGGGCGCGGCGGTCTTTCGCATCGGATCGGGGACGTACCGATTCATCTCGCGAGGCTCCGCAAGGGGAGCTGGCGGCTGAATTCGGCGTGTCGCGCCGCCGCGCCGGAGACCTATGGCACGCGAGGCGGGAAACCAGACGCCCGCGGGCCGCGCGGTGACCGGTTCTCGGATTCCGCATGTCGGCTGCGCGTCGCTTTGCGTTTCCGCGCGGGATAGAGTAGATAGGAGAGTACACAGGGGAACGAGAAGGGGAGTCGCGGTTCGCCGGTGTGCCATGCGAAGGGTTACTCTTCAGGAAATCGCCGATGAAGCCGGCGTCTCTCGTGCCACGGTTTCACTGATCCTGGCCAACCGCACGCACTACGTCCGGCAATTCCGGCCCGAGACAGTTTCGCGCGTACGGCGCGTCGCGGAGAAGCTGGGCTACCGCAGCAGCCTGCTGGCCTCCTCGCTGCGCTCCCTGCGATCGTCCTTCTTCGGGCTGGTGCTGCGGGGCCGGCAGGAGCGCAACCTGGGCCTCTGGCACGACCAGGCCTTCGAAGGCCTTTTCCTTGCCGGGGTCCTTTCCGCCGCCGCCGAGGCTCGTGTCTGCCCCGTCGTCGCCATGCAGGGACATGAGGGCGATCCGGAGGCGGCCGATCAGGTCAACGGCGTCCTCGACGGCGGGGTCTTCGGGGCGATCGTCCGCTCGCCCGACGAGGCGATGATGGAGCTGCTCAAGCCGCGGATTGAGCGCAAGCTCCCCGTGGTCGCCGTCTTCCCCGACTACCCGACCCGATTCGAATCGAACATGCTCGATATGGATAACCTCGCCGCCGGACGCCGGGCGGGGGAACTCCTCGCCGCCGCCGGGCGTACCCGGTGGCTCGTCGTGCAGGGCCACCCGGCCACCGAAGCCCAGATCCTGCGGGAGGAGGGAATCCGCTCCGCCGCGCAGACCTTCGGTGCCGTACTCGTCGTGGAGCGCCTGCCGCGCCGCATTGACGATGAGGGAATCGTGGGACGGATCGGGCCGATACTCCGGCTGACACCCCCGGACGGAATCTTCGCAACCTCCTCCGTCGGGGCGATCGGCGCCTTGCTCGCGTGCTTCTGGGCCGGCCTGCAGGTACCCGAACAGGTGTGTCTTGTCGGGTGCGACACCTCGCTCTGGCGGGTGGAACCGCATCCGCCGATCACCTCGATTGAAGTCTCGTGGTACGAGGCCGGCCGCCGGGCTGCGGAGTTGCTGCTCCAGTGCCGGCAGTCCGGCACAAGCCGCTTCGAGAATGTCCTGCTCCCCCCAAGTGTGGTCCCCGGCCTGACGTGCCCCGGCGGCAATGGCGCGATGCCCGTGCCGACCGACGCGGGGCCGTGAACACCGATCCCGATCGGGAACCGGTCGCTCGCTTCCCGCCTCTCCGCATCGACTGTCGGACAGGACGAACGGATGCAGGAGGCCGATACGCACGCATGGGCCCGCCATGGAAGCGACGGCAGGAACACTTGGTTTTCGCGGCGGGCAGCCAGGCCCCCCTTGCGGTTGACCGGCGTGGCTCGAGGGGTATGATCGCCAATGCAGTGAATCTCATCGAGCGGCTGACCGCCGATGAAACCTTTCGAAAGCTGGTCGCTCGGCTGCGGGAGAGCAAGGGGCCTGCCTGCGTCGAGGGATCGTGGGGATCTTTTGCGCCTCTGCTGGCGGGATGTGCAGCGGCGGAGTCGGGTCGTCCGCTTCTCTACATTACCGCGCACCTCGAAGAAGCCGACGACGCCCGCGACGACCTGGAGCTTTTTCTGCAACACCCGGTCGAGGTCTTCGGTGCCTGGGAAGCCATGCCGGGCGAGGGCGCGGCGGCGGACGAGATCGCGGCGGAACGGCTGCGACTCTGCTCGCAGTTGCGCGAGATTCGGGATGTCGGGTTCCGGGTTCCGGGCTCCGCGGGCCGGGAACGACGCGGCCCCGCGCGCCCGCCTTCTCGCGGGACCCGGAATCCGAAGGCGGAGGCCCGGAACGCGGGCTCTGAAACCCGAAGCCCGTTGATCATCGTCGCCCCGATCCAGGCCCTGATGCAGCCTGTGCCCAGCTTCGAGGCGCTGGAAGCGAACTCCCTCGCGATGACGACGGGCGACGAGCGCGACCCGCAGGCGATCGCCGCGTGGCTGGTGGATCAGGGCTTCACCCGGCTGGATCTCGTCGAGTCGCCGGGAGACTTCGCAGTGCGCGGCGGGATTCTCGATGTCTATCCGTTCGGCCATATCGACCCGGTGCGGGTGGAGTTTTTCGGCAATCGGATCGAGAGCATCCGCCAGTTCGATGTTTCCACGCAGCGATCCATGCGCGACCTGGGCAGCATCCGCATCGCGAGCCCAAGGCCGCTGACCGCCGCCGCAGAATGCGAAGTGCCGGCGAGCGCTACCACGAGCTTTCTTTCCTATCTGCCGCCGGAGGCAATTATCGCGTTCGACGAACCGCTCGAGATCCAGGAGCTGGGCCGGACGTTTCTCGACCGGCTCGGGCGCCCGGTCGGCATGTTCCCCGTGGAGGCCGTCTTCCGACGGGCAGCCGACTTCACGCAACTGCATCTCGCGCGGTTCGGTTCCGCCGGCGACGCCGCCGGTACCTTCCGTTTCGACGTGCAAAGCGTGCAGCGCTGCGAGGCGAGGGCGGCGGAGGCGGTCGCGGAGCTGTGCACCCTGGGCCGCGAGTACGATGTCATCGTCTACTGCGACAACGCGGGCGAGCAACAGCGGCTTCGCGAGCTGATCGCGGGGAATGCATCGGGATCTGAGGCCCGGAGTCCGGAACCCGAACGGATCCATCTCGAAATCGGCCTGCTGCACCGCGGCTTCTGCTGGGCGACCGCTCGGCTGATTGTGCTCGGCGACCACGAGATCTTCCATCGCTATCAGCAGCGTCGGCGGCTCCGCCGCGTTCACGCGGCCCGGCCGATCCAGTCGTGGCTCGATCTGGAGCCCGGCGACCTGGTCGTACACGTCGTTCACGGCATCGCCCGCTTCAAGGGGATGAAGACCCAGCGCAAGGGCGACTCGGAGAAGACCGAGGAGTACCTGACGCTCGAGTTCGCCGAGAAGGCCGCGCTGCACGTGCCGGTCAGCCAGATCGACCTCGTGCAGAAATACATCGGCGCCGGCGCCGTCCGCCCGCCGCTGAGCAAGCTCGGCGGCACCCGATGGAAGAACACCAAGGCGCGCGTCGAGGAAGCCGTCAGCGACCTCGCCGCCGAGATGCTGAAGGTGCAGGCGCTGCGGGAAGCGCAGCCCGGCATCGCCTATCCCGCCGATACGGACTGGCAGCGGGAGTTCGAGCAATCGTTCATTTACACGGAAACCGAAGACCAGGTCGTCGTGCTCAAGGACATCAAGGCGGACATGAGCCGCGAACGCCCGATGGACCGCCTGCTGTGCGGCGACGTCGGCTACGGCAAGACCGAACTGGCCATGCGGGCCGCGTTCAAGGCCGCCGAGTACGGCAAACAGGTGGCCGTGCTTGTGCCCACTACAGTCCTCGCCGAACAGCACTACCAGACCTTCCGCGAGCGAATGGCCGAGTACCCGTTCACGATCGAATCGCTCTCACGCTTTCGCAGCCGCAAGGAACAGAACGATATCATCGCCCGCGCCCGCAAGGGCCAGGTGGACATCCTCATCGGCACCCACCGCCTCCTGCGCCGGGACGTGGGCTTCCGCGACCTCGGCCTGGTCGTCATCGACGAAGAGCAGCGATTCGGCGTCGAGCACAAGGAACGGCTCAAGCGCTTCCGCGAGACGGTTGACGTCCTTACGCTCACGGCCACGCCCATCCCGCGGACGCTGCACATGGCGATGCTCGGCATTCGCGACATCAGCTCGCTCGCCACTCCGCCGATGGACCGCCGCAGCATCGTCACGCAGGTGCGGCCGTACGACCGGGACCTCATCCGTCAGGCCATCCTCCGCGAACTGAACCGCGACGGGCAGGTGTACTTCGTCCACAACTTCGTCTTTGACATTCAGTCGACGGCCGACGAAATCCGCAAGATCGTGCCGGAGGCCCGCGTTTTGATCGGCCACGGCCGGATGAAGGGGGACGAACTCGAAGACGTCATGCTCCGGTTCGTCCGGCACGAGGCGGATGTGCTGGTCTGCACGAACATTATCGAGTCGGGCCTGGACATTCCGAACGTCAACACGATCTTCATCAACCGCGCCGACCGCTTCGGCCTGGCCGACCTGCACCAGCTCCGCGGGCGCGTCGGGCGCTACAAGCACCGGGCCTACTGCTACCTGCTGCTTCCGCCGGACAGACCGCTGACCGACACAGCCGCCAGGCGCCTCAAGGCGATCGAGGAGTACTCCGAACTGGGGGCGGGCTTCCGCATCGCCATGCGCGATCTGGAGATCCGCGGTGCCGGCAACATCCTTGGCCCGGAACAGAGCGGCCACATCGCGGACGTCGGCTACGAGCTGTACTGTCAGCTTCTGGAACAGGCGGTGCGCCGGCTTCGCAACGAGCCGGTGGAGACGTTCCGGCCCGTTCACCTGGAGCTGGAGGTGACGGCCCACCTGCCCAGGAGCTACATCTCCTCGGAGCGGCAACGCATGGAGGTCTACCGCAGACTCACCGCCTGCCGCAGCATTGCCGACATCGAGCAACTGGAGAAGGACCTCAAGGACGCGTACGGCCCCTGCCCGCCGGCCGTCAGCGCCCTCATTCAGCAGGCGGAGATCCGCGTGCTGGCCCAGCCCTACAAGATCCGGTCGATCATTCAGAAGCCGCCGGATCTGGTCTTTGCCGTGGAAGAACTGCCGCTGGTCGAGGAACTCTTCCAGAGGGCACCCGGTTCGCCCCGCGTGCCGGATGCCAACACCGTTCACCTGCGTCTGCCGGAGCAGTATTTCGAGCCGACGACGCTGCTGGCGGTCCTGCGGCGGATCCTTCGGCCGAAGGAATGAGCACGGCCCCCGGGCTGCCTGCCCGGCGGTTCGGCCGTGCTCGCGCGCTGCCGACGAAAAAGTGAAAAAAAGGGCGGGTGTTCCAGAAACTCGCCATTGCAATTGACCGATAGCTGATGTAGAAACATTTTGCGCGACGTCCCGGAAGGTCCGAGAAGATCGACCGGGCACTCGGTCAGAAAGCGATGAAGACACACTCACGGATGGCGAAGCCGATGGGCTGCCTGGTTGGCGCAATGACGACCGGCGCTCTGTTCCTCCACTGGATCGAACCGGGCTCCCCTCCGACCGATAACCGATATGCCATTCAGCTCCGGGCCCTTGAGGTCCAACAGTCGGTGCGCCCCGACGAGACGGTTGCCCCGGCTCGATGGCGGGGCGTAATCATTCGGGCGGACGGCCACCGACATGGCATCGCCCCCGAACCGCATTTCCGTGTCACCAACCGCGGCGAACTGATCTCGGGGCAACGTTGGATCCGGCAGTTGGATGCCACCGCCTCCGGGCTTATCGAGGTGGCCCTTGACGCCCCGACGGGCCGCAGCGCCGGTCTCTCACCCCAGCAGGCCAACACGCTGATTGCCCTGTTGTCGGAGCTCCGACAGGGCTACCTTTCCGACGGCGGGCAGGTCCAACTTGACGAACGCTCGTTTGCCACGGAAGACCGCGGGCCTGCCGTGCCTCAGGCACAGCGGCTCAAGGAGCTACTGCACTCCGCTGGACTGAGCAGCTAGGCAGCGGCGAGCTCCGTTACCAAGCAGTCCCCCACCAAGCAGCCCGCGCAGGCCCAGTGCAGAACTATAGAGGGTTCATCTAGCATAACCAGCGCCACCAGTGTAAGTTACATGTTGAGACGGTTATCCGTCACCAACTAAGAGTCGATTCAGCAACGGCACCCATTGTTGGGGGCATGCCGATCCGAGTAAACACTACCAATGGCGTCCTGTTTTTGGTTCTGCCGACCGGAGTTGCGGACCCCGTGCACAACTCTTCCGCAGTAGCAGCCGGCCGTTACAGCCAGTGCCGCTCGCGCAACCAGTGAAGTTGCTCTTCGTGGGTCAGGTCGAAGTGCAGGGGGGTCAGCGTAACGTAGCCTTGGCGGAGGGCCTCCAGGTCCGTCGCGGTCTGGTGTGTGGACTCGTCGAAGTCGCCTTCGAGCCAGAAGTAACGGCAGCCATCGGGGCCGGCGTGGCTGACGTAGCGATCCTGCATCAACTGGGTGCTCTGGCGGACGACGCGAACGCCCTTGGGGACGCCGGGGCACAGCGCGGGGATGTTCATGTTGACCAGCGGCACGATTTGTCCCGCTGCCGTGTCAGTGCCTGGTGGTGCCGCCGAGCCGAGGAGGCGTTCGATTACCTGCCTGGCGATCTGGGCGGCGCGGTCGAAGTCCATTTCCGGACCCCGCTCGAGCGAGACGGCGACGGCGGGAATCCCCAGCAGCGCCCCTTCTGCGGCCGCGGCGACCGTGCCGGAGTACAGGACGTTGATGCTGACATTCGCACCGTCGTTGATGCCGGAGACGACCAGATGGGGGCGATCGGCGAGCAGGGTGGTGATCGCCAGCTTGACGCAGTCGGCGGGCCGGCCCTCCACGGCGAAGCCGGTGAAACGGTCGGCCACGTGGAGTTCCCGCACGGGTATCGGGCCGCCTACGGTGATGCCGTGAGCCGCTGCGGACTGAGGCGAGGCGGGAGCGACTACGCTGACCTCGCCGAGCGTAAGCAGGGCGCGGCGCATAGCCGCCAGGCCCGGGGCGAGGATGCCATCGTCGTTCGTCAGAAGGATTCGCACGAGTGTTCAACCCTCCGCACTTCCGCGGCTCAATCGTACGATAGAAGCCAAGAGGAGAAAGTGAGAAAGTGACAAAGTGAGGAATGGGCTCCCGTCCCATTTCGCACTCTGCCGTTTTCTCACTTTCCCACTTTTCGTCCGGGTTACCTGGCGTATTCCACGGCCCGCACCTCGCGAAGCAGCGTGACCTTGATCTCGCCGGGGTAGGTCATCTCCTTTTCGATCCGCTGGGCAATGTCGCGAGCGGTCTTGACGGCCATCTTGTCGTCGATGCGGTTGGCATCGACGATCACGCGGACTTCGCGGCCGGCCTGAATCGCATAGGACTGCTTGACGCCGGGGAATTGGTTGGCGATGCCCTCGAGGGCCTCCAGACGCTTGATGTAACGCTCGAGTGACTCCCGCCGGCTGCCCGGCCGCGAGGCGCTGATCGCGTCGGCCGCCGCCACCAACGGCGTGTACGGGCTGGTGGCCGGCACGTCCCCGTGATGGCCGGCGATCGCGTTGATTACCTCGGGCCGCTCGTTGAACCGTTTGCAGATGTCGGCGCCGATCTGCGGGTGGCCGCCCTCGACCTCGTGGTCAACCGCCTTGCCGATGTCGTGCAGGAGGCCGCACCGCCGGGCCAGCGCCCCGTCGAGGCCGAGTTCATCGGCCATGACCTGGCAGAGGTAGGCGACCTCGATGCTGTGGCGCAGAACGTTCTGTCCGTAGCTTGTCCGGAAGTTCAGCCGGCCGAGCAGATCGATCTGCTTTCGATGCAGGCCGCCGACGTTGGCTTCCATCGAGGCCTTCTTGCCGAGCTCCTGGACCTGCTTTTCGACCTCCTTGCGGACCTGCTCGACGATCTCCTCGATGCGGGCGGGGTGGATGCGGCCGTCCTGGATCAGGCGTTCCAGCGAGATCCGGGCGACCTCGCGGCGGATCGGATCGAACGCGCTGACCACCACGACGCCGGGCGTATCGTCCACGATCACATCCACGCCGGTGGCCTTTTCGAAGGCGCGGATGTTGCGGCCCTCGCGTCCGATGACGCGCCCCTTCATGTCGTCGGAGGGGATATCCACGGCGCTGACGGTGTGGTCGCTCGTGTGCTCGGCCGCGTAGCGCTGAATCGCCGTCAGGATGATCTCGCGGGATTTTTCCTCCGCGGTCTCCTTGGCGGCGGTGATGGCATTTTCCACGATGGCGGCGGATTCGCGTTCGACGTCATGCTTCAGGCGTGACAGGAGCAGCTCGCGCGCCTCCTCCAGGCTCATCCCGCTGATCTTGAGCAACTGGTCTCGCTGCTGGCTGACGATTTCGGCGAGTTCCTTTTCCTTAAGGCTCAGGGCCTTGTCACGGTCCTGAAGTTGGCGCTCCTGCGCCTGGAGCGATCGCTCCTGCGTGTTGAGGGCATCGAGTTTCTTTTCGAGGTTGTCTTCCCGCTTGGCCAGGCGGCGTTCGGCCTCCTTGAGTTCGGCACGCGTGCCGGCGACCTCCTGTTCGATCTCCTCCCGAAGCTTAAGCGCTTCCTCCTTCGCCTCGATATGGGCCCGTTCGACAATACTTTCCGCTTTTTCTCTGGCCTCGTTGAGGAGTTGTTCGGCCCGGCTGCGGGCAATCCGCGCCCTGGACTTTGCCCATCCGACCGAGAGTCCGTAGGCAATTGCCGCGCCGACCAACAAGGCGACGATCGCCAACGCGATCATCGAGCTCGACGAGACCGCTAACCAATTCAGCAGTCCCATTAAACACCTTTCCGGATGTTGTTGTGAAGAGGATCAACAGAGCGACTCCGCGCGATTCGCGAGCCGCCGGAGCGGGGTATGCGCCGGAAGAGACCGGTGGCGCTGCGCCCGCGCAAGGACGGAACCCGCGTCGCGCTGACTGAGCCAATCCCATGCAAAAGATGCGGGGAACGAAGCTGTACCGCGCGCACAGTTACCGCGGAGGCGGGGTGCCGGCGCGATCAGAGTGTTCTGTGGTGATGACTTGGCGTTGTAATACCGGGCGTCTGTGACTCCCTCGACCGACAGCCATCCGAAACCGGAGACCGCCCGCCGACGATTGACACGCTTAACTCATTCTTCCACAGCGTCTTCGGTGATTCCTCTGCAATCCTCTGAAGCCCGAGCACCTGATTCCGCGATTAAACCGTCCGACTATACTGACAGTACGTTCATGAAGCTCCCCACGCCTGTCGTGG
>CAZMVY010000112.1:0-15383 GCA_964569765.1 uncultured Planctomycetales bacterium | reverse complement strand
CCCACCCCGCCGGCCCGATGCGCCGGGGCGCGTGTTGTCCCCCGCGTTCTCATCGTCGGCACTGCCTGGAGCACGCACGTCCGGTCCCTGCCCGCCCCGGTCCGCCTCCGCGCCCGGCCCGCCCGGGCCGCCCGCGCTTTCCGTTGTCCCGGAGTTGTTCCGGCGCCCGCCGCGCGTGCCCGGCGTCACGGGCTGGCTGGCCGGCTTCTTCTTGATCCTGATGTCGGCGGCCAGCTCGGCGACGCTCTCGAACTTGTAGCCCTTGGACCGCGCCTGCTGGACGAACGCAAGGATCTCCTGGAGATTCGGAATCTCCTGCTCGATGATCTGCCGCACTTCTTCCGGCAGCCTCTCGAGGTTGATGCCCGTGTTGATGTTCAGCCGCGCGCGGTTGTCGTTCGCCGCGTTCATGTCTCGCGAGTAGACCGTCGCAAACGCATACAGGCCGCGGTTCAGAATCCCGTCGCCGTTGTCCGGCGGAAAGAGGCCGTCCTCCCCGTCGTCCTCGTTCGGATCGAGGTGCCCGTTGCGGTTGTAGTCCTCGCCGTACAGAATCCGCCCGTCGAAGTTCTTGATCAGGAGGACTTCCTCGACGCTCTCCAGCGGAGCGCCCTTGCATTTGTATGGCGGATTGAGCGTCTGATAGTACGACGTCTTCGCCCCCAGCTCGCGCGGCGTCTCGCCCGGCTCGCGCCAGTCCAGCAGGCAGTCCGCGCGCTGCGCCGGCGTGACGTTCTCCAGGTGAAGCTGCTCGAACAGGCGGATGAGCTGCTCGCGCGTCGCGGTGTTGAGGTTCAGTTTGCTCGCCTCGTCAATCAGGCCGTAGCGGAACCCGCTCTGCCCGCCGCCCATCAGCAGGTCCTCCCGCGGCGCGATGACGCTGAATCGCCACGCGGGCCGGCCCTCTTCCACGTGCTGGTCCAGGCTCGTCTTGCCGCCGAGCTGACCCGGCGTCCATACGATGATCTGCCGGAACGCCTCGCGGTTGTCGTACCACGCCTCGTCGTTGCTCTGGCTGGTACGCGCCAGCAGCCCCGCACGCTCCATCGCCGCCTGCCGCAGGATCAGCTTCGCCCGCTCGATGCCGGCCTCGGCGGCCAGTTCGGCCTGCAGGTCGTTCGACTGCGCCGAAACCGCCGCCAGCTCCGCGCGCATCCGGTACGCAAACGTCGCCCCGAGGATCGCCAGCAGCGAGACGATCAGCAGGACGACCAGCAGGATCATACCCCGCCGCCTGATCGCCGCGTCCCCGCGTCTCCGCGTCTCTGCGTAGAGCATCGGACTCATCGCGACTTGCTCCCGATGCCGCTGCCCCCCTTGCTGCGAAGACTCCGTTTGAAGTCGTCGCCCTGGCTCCGCAGGCCCGTATCCATGCTGCCGAACTGGTTCTTCGCGTTGACCACGCGTGAATTGAGAAAGCGGTCCGCCTGCTTGAGCCGCACGATCACGGTGAACCGGTCAGGATGCAGTTGCACGAGCTGGTCGCCCGTGCCCTGCAGCAGGGCGTTGGCCTCCTCGTCGTCGGCCTCCTCGTCTTCCGGCAACACCGGCTTCCGCCCGACTGTGATCATCACCGCCTGCGGCAGGGCGTTTTCCGCTTTATCCCCGCCGATCCACTGATCCACCCACTCGGCCCCGTCGAAATACGCAAACCGCAGGTACTTGATCTCCGGGGCAACCAGCTCGCCCTCCACACCGAGCGGATTCGCCTCGACCGGGCCTTCCTGATCGGCCGCGTCCTCCTCCTCCGCCCGATCGAGCGCGTTCCCCTCCGGCAACGCCCCGCCACCCTTGTCCTCGCGAATGACAACCTGGTTCAGCGTCTTCTGCACGGACCGGAAGAGTCCGTGGCAGATGGGATCGCCGTTCTCATCCTTGTTCTCCTCGTCCCACACCAGCGAGTACTTCACGTTCCGCAGATCCGCCTTCGCCGGCGGAAGCTGATCCAGCCCTACCTGGTATTCGTTGAACACATCCGTCTCTGGCACCACATACCGGAACACGGAAATCGAATGCTTATCCCCCGTGAGTCCCACGCCGAAGCCCGGCGTGAACCCGCCCGCGCTGCGAACATCATCCGCGATCCGGGCCACCGTCACGCGGGACAACAGCGCGTCCTTCGTAATGAGGTCGGCGGCCTCGCGCGTCTGCAGCACGTTCGCGTAAAACACGTACACGCTGGCGAGCAGCATCCCCGTCAGCCCCATCGCAATGATGACCTCCAGCAGCGTCAGGCCCGGCCGCGCCGCGCGCAGGCCGCCTGCCCGCCGTCTCGACGGATAACGCCCGGCCATGACCCTGCCGTTCCATCTCATCGCGTCACGCAACCGGCCGATCTCTTCAACGCCGCCCGGGCCTCTCGGCCCCTGTTGGCGACTCACCGACCCGGCCTGCGGTAAAGCTCCCGCTCACTCGGCACCTGATACTCCCCACTCAAGCCCGGCGGCTGCTGTAACCGGGGACCCGGCGGGCTGAATCCCCCCGGGTTCGCGCCACGCCCGCCGCCCCGCACGCCGCCCTGCGAGCCGAAGCCGCCGCTACCCGGCAAACCGCTGCTTGTACCCCCGCGGCCGCTGAACCGGCTCCCGGGGAAGCCCGAGCCGGGGCGGCCGCCGAAATTGCCGAAACCGCTCGTGTTGGCCTGATCGCCGAACCGCGGCGGCGAGCCGCCGGTATTCCCATCGAAACCCGACGGCCTACGGCCCAGACCGCCTCGACCGCTATCCCGCTCGAAGCCCGGCGGGGGCACGTTTTCCGGTCCGCCCCGGTCCATTGCGCCGGTCGACCCGCGACGGCCGCCTCCAGCCCGACCCGTATCCCGGGCCCCGCCAACGTCCGGCGAGGGGGCGGCCCCGTTGTTGTTCCGATTCCCGCCGCGGCCCGGACGCGGATTCCCGCGAGGCGGTCGAGGCCCCCCGTCGCCGGCATCCGGCGCCGGAAGCCTGCCGGCGCCTGCGGACCCGTCCCGTCCGTCCGTGTTGTCGCTGCGTCGGTTGCCTGAGCCGAGCGGCCCACCCTGAAAACCGGACCCGTTGCCCGAATCGGCGCCCGGCCGTCGGCCGTTGCGTCCCGCAGGCGAATCGAACCCCGTGGCGTTTGCGCCGAGACGGTCGGCGCCCCTGCGCCGTCCCGCCCGGGGCGGCTCCGGCGCATCCGGAATCGCCCCGCCCGCCTGGTCCTCTCGAGTGGCGTTCGGCTCGTTCTGCCCACGCCGGCCCGGTCCGCCGGCCTGGCCCTCCCGACCGGCCTGGTTCATCGCCTGTCTGACCTGGTCGCGGGTGGCCTGAGGCAACGTGTTGAGCAGGGCCGCGTTCGACCCGAGCAGTTCCATTAGCTTCGGCAGGACTTCGGCCAGCACCTCCGGATCAAGCTGGGCGATCATGCCCGGATCGATGTTCGTCGGATCGAAGTTCGGGATCGGGATGCTGTCCGACGCCTCCTGCAACTGTTCCTCCGTAAAGCCGAAGTCGCGCCGGAGGTCCATGTTCGCCGGCGTGGCCCGCAGCGTGTACGACGTGTGCACGATCGTCATCTGGTTGTAATCGGGGACCTCCTCGCGGAAGGCCACGCCCGGCTTGTACAACACCTGGAGCGTCACCATGTTCAGGTCCGGCGTGTCGGTCCGGTCCACGAACATCCGCCAGGCCCACCCCGGATACTGGATGCCGAAATCGCCCTCCAGCTCTTCGTTCGGCACGAGCTGGACGATGCCCGCGTCCAGCTCCGCCAGCTTCGACTGCGCGAGCATGACCGCCCGCGTTGCAATCTCCGAGTTGTTCGCCACGCGCAGGCCCACGTTGACCTGCATCCCGACGGCCGCCATTCCCAGGATCAGAATCGCCAGCGCGATGAGCACCTCCAACAGCACGACGCCGCGAACGCGCGGAGCGACCGCACGTCGCGCCCCCCTTTGTCGCCTCGTCGCTTCGCTGCTTCGTCGCCTCATTGGTTCCTCGCTTCGTCGCATCCCCGCGCCGTCCGCCGCCGGTCTTTCATCCCCCCGCCGCCGTCTGCACCTCCATCCGGATGCGCAGAATGTTCTCCTCTGTGATCTCTTCCGGCTTCACGAAGTCCACGTGCAGCAGCGGCGAGGCGCCGTATTCCGCCATCAGTTCCACCTCGGTGTTGCGCCAGGGCCGCTGGAACCACGTCTGCCCGGTCCGCCCGTCGAGCATCACGTTGACGATCCGCCCCACGTCGCTCTCCTGCGGCTCTTCCTCGAAACCCAGATTTGTCAGCGTGAACACCGCCCAGTCGCACGTCCCGTCCGGGTAGAAGTTCACCATGTCCATCGGGGCCTCCGGGGCGTTCACCTCCGGCCCGGCGAACGGCCCCTGGTTGTTCAGGTCAAACGACGGCTGCCCCAGACGCACCGCTACGCACCGCACCCCTTGCGTCAGGATGTGCCCGACGTCGTACGACAGATCCACGCCCGAATACACCCCGGGCTGGTTCAGCGGATCGGCCTCGCGCTCCACGTACGGCTGCTGCGTCTCCGCCGCCTGCTGCACGAGTCGGTCCGCCTTCGGGTCGTTCGGGTCCGGCGCGCCGGTGAACGCGAGCCGATACTTCAGACCGTCACGCATCGCCGCCGCCCGTGTCAGGTGGATCAGCGACCGCAACCGCTCGGACGACTCCGGCAGTCCGGTGCCCTCGATCGTCCCGGTGAGTGCGGGCAACGCATAGGCAAGCAGCACGCCCAGCAGCACCACCACCAGCATGACCTCGAGAAAGGTCATCCCGCGCGCCGCGCTCTTCTGCCATGGCCGATTCGAATGCATCCGCACTCACCCAGGCCCCGCAAACAACACGAGAAGGACCGATCCCGTCAGATCAGTCCTTGGTTTCGCACGCACAGGGTTGCGAAAACGCCGTACCGTCAAACGCACCTCGCGGGCCACGCGCCCGCCACCGACAGCGCCTGCGTCGTCGCACGGCCGACCCGGATCCGCGCGGATGACCTCTTCGCGCGGCAGCACGGCGAACCGTGCCGTCCGGCGGCGCCGCCATCAACCCTTCGTCCAGTTGCCGATGTCGTCGTCCGTGCCATCCTGGCCGTCCGGACCCCAGCTCCACAGATCGTACGAGTCCTGGTTGTGCTCGCCCGGTGCCTTGTACTGATAGTCGTGACCCCAGGGATCCTTCAGCGAGCCTGGATCATTGATGTAGGGGCCATGCCATTTGTCGGCCTTTTCCTGATCGCTCGGCTTCTCGCTCAACTCCTTCAGGGATTCGGGATAGCTGCCCACGTGCGTTCGATACAGATCGAGCGCCAGGGCCGTCGCCCCTCCCTTGGCCACCGCCGCCTGCGCAATGCCGATCTTCGCCCGGTCGCTTGAACCGATCAGGTTCGGCACCACGAACGCCGCCAGAATGCCGAGAATCACCACGACCAGGAGCACTTCGAGCAACGAGAACGCCCGTCTGGTCCTACGTCTCCGACTTCGCCCGCGCATATGAAACCTCTCCTTGAAACGGGTTCCCAACTCACGCATCCGAGCCGGGCCGCCGCCGGCACCGGCCCCTCCCCTGTCCTTCTACCCAGATGTGCCGAATCCGTTTCAGCCCATCCAGGGATTCCAGCACAACTGTCCGCGCACCTCGCGCACAACACGACGCCTGCCGCCGCCCTAGTAACCCCTGCTGCTGCTCGTCAGGATGGGTACCAACAGCGCCAACGCGATAAACAGCACCAGCACCGCCATTACCAGCAGCAGCAGCGGCTCCAGCAGCCGAACGCCCAGGTCGATCTGACGAGCCGTCCGCGCCTCGTTCGCGTCGGCGATCTGGACCAAGACGGTGTCCATCGTGTTGCTCTCCTCCGCCACCGCGATCATGTCGACGATGTCGATCGGAAACAACCCGCTCGCGCCCAGCGGCGCGGCCACCGTCTCGCCCTTCGTAACACTGTCCGTCGCCTTCTCGATCTCCTCGGCCAGAACCAGATTGCCCGCTGACTCCTTGGAAACCTTCAGCGACTGCAGGATCGGCACGCCGTTCTGGAGCATCGTCCCGAGAATCCGGCAGAAGCGGCAGATCGCCACCATCGTCAGAATCCGCCCCAGCACGGGGATTCGCAGGATCAGCCGATCGAAAGTCTTCCGCCCCGCTGCTGTGCGACAGTACGTTACCGCAACCACGAGGAAGATCAGCGCCCCGACGCCAAGCAGCAACCCCCAGGTCGTGAAAAAATCGCAGATGCCGAACAGCATCGCCGTCAAAGGCGGCAGTTGCCCCCCGCGTTCCAGCACCGGACGGATCTTCGGCACCACGAACGACATCAGGAACGTCACCACGCCCACGCCCGCCGTCAGCAGGATGCACGGGTAGATCATCGACCCGACGAGCTTGTTCCGAAGCTCGTCCTGCCTTTCCGTAAACTGGGATACGCGCGCGAGCACATCTTCCAGGAATCCCCCTCGCTCGCCCGCCCGCACCATGGCGATGTGCAGTTCGCTGAAGGCGTTCGGGTGCTTGGCCATTGCGTCGGCCAGCGTCTCACCGCCCGCCACGTCGTCGCGCACCTCGTTTAGGATCTCCGTCAGCAGCGGGTGCGACTTCTGCCGTGCCAGCACATCCAGCGATCGCATCACCGGCACGCCCGCCCGTAGCAGATCCGCAAACTGGCTGTAGAATGTCGCCTGCACGCGGAGCGTCTGGTTGCGCCGCCGGTCCGGGAGGATCGTGTTGGTCGGCTGTCCGGCCTCGGTGACCTCGATCGGGAACAGCGCGCGCTCGTCAAGCGACCGCAGTGCCGCCTGCTGATTCTCCGCAGTCAGCACCCCGGTCACCGTCTGACCGTCCAGTGTCCTTGCTTGATACGTGTACGTTGGCATCGCTTTACGATCGCCCGTCGTCCTCTGCCAATCGGCCTTATGGGACTCTTACGCCGAGGATTCCCACCCCGTTTTTTCGCCCTTTCGCCGTTATGTCGGGAAGACATCCGCCTACTATGTGCGCTTACCTATTGCGCACCAAGATGTTACGACTCACAGACCAGAACAACGCCGGTACTCGTAAGCCGCCGTCTCCCCTCACAACCCCCACACTGCCTTATACCGTTGACGATGTAAGCCGATGCGACGCACCAGCCGGTCTCCCAAGCACCGCCACGACCCTATCCTCCTTTTCCATAATAAGTTAAGGACGGCGATGCCGGGCATCACGCCCGTGGCTTCGTAGCATCGCCGTCCATGCGGATTATCAGGGTTGTTTTTGCGAAGGCCCTCTCCGACACTGCTTCACGCCTTCGCCACGCGGAGAACCTCTTCCGGGGTGGTCAGTCCCATCCGTACCTTGCGCCACCCGTCTTCGCGAAGCAGAACCAGGCCCTGCTTACGTGCCTGGTCCAGGAGCTGCGTGGCCGAGGCCCGGTTGACGACCAACTCGCGAATCTCCGGCGTGACCATCAGAAGCTCGTAGATGCCGATCCGGCCCGAATACCCGCTGTTGCGGCACTCGCGACAGCCCCGGCCCCGCCAGAGCGTCTGGCCCGGCTGAAACTCGAAGTCCGCCGGCAGCGATGCCGGGTCCGGTTCGTACTCCTCCTTGCAGTGCTTGCAGATCGTCCGGACGAGCCGCTGCGCGAGCACCCCCTCCAGCGAGCTGGACACGAGGAACGGCTCGACGCCCATGTCGAGCAGACGCGTGTTGGCCGTCACCGCGTCGTTCGTGTGCAGCGTGCTGAAGACCAGATGCCCGGTCAGCGACGCGTTGATCGCGACCTCGGCGGTCTCTTTGTCGCGGATTTCGCCGACCAGCACCACGTCCGGGTCGTGCCGCAGGAACGCCCGCAGCCCCCGGGCAAACGTCAGGCCGATCTTCTCGGAGATCTGCACCTGGTTCACGCCCTTCAGGTTGTACTCGATCGGATCTTCCAGTGTGAGGATCTTGATCTCGTCGGAGACGATCGTGTTCAAGGCGGCGTAGAGCGTGGTCGTCTTACCGCTGCCGGTGGGTCCCGTTACGAGGATGATGCCGTGCGGAAGCGTGATGAGGTGCTTGAAGTTCTTGAGCACATCCTCGCCCATGCCGAGACTCTCGAGCGAATGCAGCACGGACTGCTTGTCCAGGATACGGATGACCACGCCTTCGCCGAAGTTCATGGGGATGACGGACACGCGGAAGTCGATCTCCCGCCCCTGAACCCGCGCCTTGAAACTGCCGTCCTGCGGAAGGCGCTTCTCGGCGATGTTCAGGTTGCTCATGATCTTGATGCGGCTGATGATCGCCGCCTGAAACCGGCGGATCGCCGCGGGGACGTTCGTCGTGTGCAGCACGCCATCGATGCGGTAGCGAATCTTCAGATCGTTCTCGTACGGCTCAATGTGGATGTCGCTCGCCCGGTCGCGGATCGCCTCCGTCACGATGTCGTTCACGAGCTTGACGACCGTGGCCTCCTGGGCCATCTCCATCAGGTCGCCGTTCTCATCCACCGAATCGCTCAGCAGCTCGACGCCCTCTTCCTCATCGATCATCTCGTCGATCGTCGAACCGCCCACCCCGAAATACGTGCGGATCACCTGCTGGATGTCCGCCTCGCTCGCCAGCACCGGCTTGACCGTCTGCCCCGTCTCCATCCGCAGCTCGTCCATGCCGTACACGTCGTACGGATCCGACGTGGCCACCGGTAACATCCCGTCGCCGTTGGCGCGCAGCGGAACAAGCCCGCGCTTATGGACGAGCTTGGCGACCTTCTTCAGCAACTCAACGTCGACCTCGACTTCGTTCAGGTCCACCACCGGCATCGAGAACATGTCGCCGAGGATCTCGAGAACCTCTCGCTCATCCACGAAGCCCATCCGTACCAGGATCCGCTCCAGGCGGTCGCCCGACCCCTTCCGGGCCGCCAGCGCCGCCTGCAGTTGTTCCGGTGTGATCTTGCCCTTTTCCAGTAGTACCTCGCCTACGCTCACGGCAACACCTGCAGTTCAACGACGGGATTCGGGAACAACCGCATGCCGTCCTCGACTACGCGGCGCTCCCGCGGGCGCACCGCACCCGCCCGCCACTGTCCTCTTATAGTAGACGGCAACCCGCCGGTTGCAGCCGCTTCCCCGGCGCGATCCTGGCATCCCGATACGAGCTCAGGTAATCCCAACGGTGCCCTGCAACACCGGAAGCAAACCCTTGCTATAGAACAGGTTATAACACACACGCTCCTTCGCTCTCGCCGACACGACGCTGCAATCATCCCGAGCCGACCTGTGCACTTGATCCGTTACTGCAGTACAATAGTTTGAGCCTGTCTAAAGCAGGCCTGTGCCGCCATGAAATCAAACGGCAAACGCGTCCGGAAAACCACTGCGGCTCGGGCGGCATCGCGAAGGGTCTCGTTGCGAACGAAGATCGCCCGCCTCCCTGTAATGGTCTGCGCCTTCGGTAGCGACGGCGCGATCACGTACTGGAATGACGTCTGTGAGCGTGTTACGGGTTATCGATCCAGCGAAATCGTTGGTGATCCAGCAGCGATGGAAAGGCTGTCTCCCGATGCCGCCCATCGTAAACGCGTTCTCCACGCGATCCGCCAAGGCCCCACCAAGCAGCGGAGCTGGAAGTGGCACATTCGATGCAGGAACGGCCGGGTGAAGACGACGTCGTGGTCCAATATGTCCGCGATGCTTCCGGTTCCCGGCTGGAGCGCATGGGCGCTGGGCATTGAGCAAGACATGGTGCCGCGAAGGCGCAAGGCGAGCGCATCCGGCGTGGACAAGCGCATCGACGCCCTCGGGGCCGCCTGCAAGACACCCCGCCGGGCATGCGCCCGACGTTCACAGGCCGCGGAGGTTCTCGGGCCCAGTCAACGGCAGATAGAGCAGATCCTCGATCACACCCCCGCGGCCATCGTAGTGAAAGACCTCAAGGGACGCTACATCCTCGTCAACAAGCGCGCGGCGTGGCTGTGGCACAAGAGCAAGGAGGAACTTGTCGGCAAGACCGACTACGACCTCTTCCCAAAGGCCGAGGCTGACGCCCGCCGGGCGAGTGATCAGATCGCAGCCGCAGCACCTACCCCTGTCGATACGGAGGAAACCGTCACGCTCGACGGCGCGCCGTACGGCTATTCCACAACGAAGTTCGCGCTTCGGGACGCCGACGGAACGCCGCGTGCCGTGTGCGTCATCGCCAGAGACGTTACCCGCAGCCGGCACGCCGACGAACAACTGCGGCTTCTCTCCGCCGCCGTCGCGCAGAGCTCCGAAGGAATCGCCATCGTCGACCTGGATGGCAATCTCCTCTTTGTGAATGAGGCCTTCGCCCGGATGCACGGGTACACGGCCGATGAGCTGCAGGGCCGGAACCTCGCCATATTTCACACGCCGGAGCAGATGCCGGCCGTCGAGGCGGCCAACCGGCAGATCCGGGAAACGGGCAGTTTTGCCGGGGAAATCTGGCATGTGCGGCGCGACGGGACGGTATTTCCGACGGCGATGCACAACTCGCTCTTGCGCGATCCGGCGGGCCGCCCCATCGGCATGATCGGTACGGTCCGCGATATCACGGAGGCGAAAGAGGCCGAACGCCGGCTCCAGGAGAGCGAGCGCCGCTACCGCGATCTCGTCGAGAACGCCAACAGCGCCATCCTGCGTCTCGACGCCGACGGACGAATCCTGTTCGCCAACAACTTCGCGCAGAGACTCTTCGGATACCGCGAGGAGGAGCTCCTCGGCCGCAACATTCTCGGCACAATCGTCCCGGAGAAGGAGACCTCGGGGCGAGATCTCCGCCGCCTCATCGCCGACATCCGCGCGCGGCCCGAAGCCTACGAAACCCACGAGACCGAGAGCATCACGCGGGACGGACGGCGGCTCTGGATCGCCTGGACCCATCGCGCGATCCGCGACGCCGAAGGCGCGGTGCGCGAGATCCTCTGTATCGGCAACGACGCCACCGAACGCAAACGCATGGAGGAGGCGCTTCGCTACCGGGCCCAGTTCGAGAAGATCATCGCGGCAGCGTCGAACGAGTTCATCAATCTCCCGGCGGACCGGTTCGACGAAGGCATTCAGCGCATCCTCGGTGCGGTGGGCAAGTTCTGCGGGGCGGACCGCAGCTATGTGTTTCTCCGGTCCGACGACGGCAGGACGGTCAGCAACACGCACGAGTGGTGCCGCAACGGCATGGAGCCGCACAAGGCGCTGCTCCAGAACCTCCCGGTCAACTCGTTTCCGTGGATGAAGGCGCAGCTCGAAAGCTTCGGGGCCGTTCACGTTCGCCGCCTGGCCGATCTTCCGCCGGATGCCGCCGCGGAGCGCCGCCTGTTCGAGAGGCTCGGCCTGCGCTCCTGCGTGTGCGTCCCTCTCGCCTTCGCCGGGTCGGCCATCGGCTTCCTCGGATTCACTTCCATACGGGCCGAGCGGGCGTGGGACGAGGACACCGTCGCGCTCCTGCGGATGGCCGGCGAGATCTTTGTAAGCGCCTGGCAGCGGAAGAAGGCCGAAGAGGCCCGGCGCGCCAGCGAAGAGAACTACCGCCGCCTCTTCGAAAACCATCCGGCCGCCTGCTTCACCTACGACCGCGACGGGATCATCCGAAGCTGGAACCGCGAGGCGGAGCGTTTGTACGGCTACCGGGCGGACGAGGTTATCGGGCGATCCATCACGGAGACCATCGCCTCACCGGGGCCGGACGCGCAGGCGACCGCTGAGGTTGTGGCCCGCGTCTTCCGGGGCGAGGCCGTCTCCGGGGTGGAATGGCGCGATGTCGGCGCCGACGGCGAGCCGCGATGGGTTCTGACGAACACCTTTCCCATCCAGGACGAGACGGGCACGGTACTCCTCGGCGTCAGCGCGAACCTCGACATCACCGCGCGCAAGCGGGCGGAGGAGGCCCTCCGCTCCATTGTCGAAGGTACCGCATCGAGCACGGGGGCCGACTTTTTCCGCTCGCTCGTCCGCCACCTCGCTGCCGCCCTCAAGGTCCGGTACGCCTTTGTGGGCGAATTGCAGGGCGACGCCGCCGACCGGGTGCGGACCCTCGCCGTCTGGGAAGGCGACCACTTCGGCGACAACGTCGAATACCCGCTCGCAGGCACCCCCTGCGAAAACGTTGCGGGACAGACCATTCGCCACTACAGCGGCCGGGTGCAGGAACTGTTCCCCCGCGATCCCCTCCTGGCGACGATGGGCGTCGAAACCTACGTGGGCGTGCCGCTCTCCGACGCCGCCGGCAGGCCCATCGGCCTGCTCAGCGTGATGCACGACCGACCCATGAGCGAAGTGCCCGAGGCGCGATCCATCCTCACGATCTTTGCCGCTCGCGCCGGCGCCGAACTCGAACGCAAGCGCGCCAGCGAAGCCCTCGAGGAAAGCGAAGCCCGCTTCCGCAGCCTCACCGAGAACTCCCTCACTGGCGTGTACGTCTTCCGGGAGCAGCGTTTCCTCTACGTCAATCCGGCCTTCGCAAGGATCTTCGGCTACCCGCGCGAGCGGATCCTGCGCGACTTCAGCCCTCTCGACCTCATTCACCCGGACGACCGCCCCCTCGTCGCCGAGCGGATCCGCCAGCGCATGGAGGGCGAGCTGGACGCGGTGCACTACACCTTCCGCGGCCTCCGCGAAGACGGCGCCACGATCTTTTGCGAAGCCATCGGCCGACGCATCGACTACGGCGGGCAGCCCGCCGTAATCGGCACCCTGCTGGACATCACCCAACGCCGCCGCGACGAAGAGGCCCTCCGCGACAACGAAGCCCGCACCCGCGCCATCCTCGACACCGCCGCGGATGCCATCGTCACCGCCGACGAGCGGGGCACGATCGAATCCTTCAACCCCGCCGCCGCCCGGATGTTCGGCTGGTCGCCCGAGGAAATCATCGGGCAGAACCTCGCGGTCCTCATGCCCGAGCCGTATGCAAGCCGGCACAACGACTACATGGCGAACTATCTCAGGACCGGCACCGCGAAGATCATCGGCCTCGGCCGGGAGATCGTCGCGCGCCGCCGCGACGGAACGGTCTTCCCCATCGAGCTGTCCGTCGGCGAAGTACACATCGGCGACCGGCGCCTCTTCACCGGGATCATGCGCGATATCACGGAACGCAAACGCGCGGAGGACGCCCTGCGGGCCGAACGAAACCTCGTCTCGGCCATTCTGGACTCCGCCGGCGTGCTCGTGATCGCACTGGACACGCAGGGGCGGATCATCCGTTTCAACCGGGCCTGCGAACAGTTGACCGGCTACCGCTTCGAGGAAGTCCGGGGGCGGCCCTTCTGGGAAGTGGTGCTGCCCCCCGAAGAAATCGAACCCGTCCGGCGGGTCTTCGCCGACCTCTGCGCCGGGCAGTTTCCGAACCAGCACGACAACGAATGGGTCGCCAGGGACGGCACCCGCCGGCTTATCAGTTGGTCAAACACGGGTATCCTCGATGCACGCGGCGAGGTCGAGTACATCGTCGGCACCGGCATCGACATCACCGATCGCGAACGGGCGGAGCGGGCGCTGCGCGAGTCCGAAGAACGCCACCGGACCATTCTCGACCAGATGCAGGAGGCCGTCATCTTCGCGGACGCCCACGATATCATCCGGCACATCAACGCCTGCGCGTGCGAAATCCTGAACACCACACGCGAGCAAACCGTCGGCCGCGATATCCTCTCCGTTCATCCCGAGGCCGTGCGCCCGACGGTCGCCGAAGTGGTCCGCAAGCTGCGGGAGCACGGCGGCGAACCCGTCGTGACGGTCCGCCGCACCTTCGGCGATCGTGAGATGATACTCCGTTTTTCGGCGGTGCGCGGGCCCGCCGGCGAATACTGGGGCATCATCGCCAACTTCGTCGATATCACCGAGCAGGTGCAGATACAACAGCGCCTTGCCGAGGCGCGCCGCAGGGAATCCGTCGGCACCCTCGCCGGCGGAATCGCTCACGACTTCAACAACCTCATGGCCACCGTCCTGGGCTGCGCCTCCCATCTCAAGGCCCGCCGGCGGCCCGACCACCCCGACTACGAAAGCCTCACCCAGATCGAGCAGGCCGCCGAAACCGCCGGCCGCCTGGCACATCAGCTCCTCGTATATGCCAAGGGCGGCAGGATCCGCCCGAAGCTCGTCGACTTCCGGGAAGTGATTGCCCGCGCGGTCAACGTCTTCCGGCCGTCCCTCCCGCCTGGCATCCGCTTCGAGCTTTCCGTTGCCGACGACCTCGCCCCCGTCGAGTGCGACACCACCCAGGTCGAGCAGGTCATCGTGAACCTCTGCCGGAACGCCGTCGATGCTATGCCGCATGGCGGCCGGCTGACGGTGCGGGCGACGAACGAGGTTCTTACGGCGCCCCTGCGCGAAGTCGTACCGCCGTTGCCGGCGGGAGAATATGTCTGCCTGACGGTGGAGGATACCGGCTCCGGCATGGATCCCGAAACCGCCGAACGCGTCTTCGATCCGTTCTTTACGACCAAGCCCAACGGCTACGGACTGGGCCTTGCGGCCGCCTACGGCACAATCACGAGCCACGGGGGTGCCATCGCGCTGACGACCAGGCGCGGCGAAGGAACTACCTTCCGTGTCTGGTTGCCGCGGGCACGACATCAATGGGGCGCGGAGCGCCAGGACAAGCAGGCCCTGTGACGGACGCGCGCCGAGCGCCCGCCTACCGAGCGCGCCGCTGCGCAGGGCCCTGCCCCGCGTAATCACTGGCACGCCGGCGACCGGTTCGGACCGTTGAAACACGCCTGGAATATCACGAAGTCCGCTATATCCACGTCGCCGTCGTCGTCCAGATCCCCGTCGAAGTCCGAAACCGCCCGAATCGCCATATTGGGAACCCGGTTGGCGCCGTTCACTGCCGTCTGGAACAACTGAAAGTCCGCCACATCCACGTCGCCGTCCAGGTCAAGGTCGCAAGGCGATTGACGGGTAACCAGCGTCACCGCATCCAGCCCGAAGTTCGCGACATCCTCCACCGGCCCGAAGGCCTTGACGAGGTCCAGGTTCCGCAGGACGACGTACCCGCGCGTGGAGAGCAGGTCGCCATCGCTGATCGGCCCGAGGCGCGCATCCGTGAATCCCACTTCCGTGGAGAACCAGATCTCCCGATTCGGCCGGAGCACCACGGCATCCAGCCCGTAATCGGAGAGCACCGCGCCGGCGTCGTTGGCCATCGGCCGGAAGTTCTCCAGAAGCTGCGCATTCGTGCGAAGGATGCGTCCCCGGTCCGAAAGCAGGTCCCCGTGGCCCACCCGTCGCCCGAGGGCCCCCGAGAAGAAGTCCTGCTCGGTCGAAAACAGGATCTCCGCATTCGGAGCGACCGCCACGGCGTCGAGCCCCGCATCGTTCACCGGCGGCATCCGCACGAAACGGGCCAGGAGCTGCTCGTTGGTCCGAACAACGCGACCGGCGACCGCGAGAAGATCACCGCGACCACGACGCCGCAATCGGTCTCGGTCGGCA
>CAZMVY010000111.1:0-15612 GCA_964569765.1 uncultured Planctomycetales bacterium | reverse complement strand
TGAACGGTAGAAGGGGGGGGATACGCCAGTCGTCCTTCGCGCCGCACCGTGCGGCGGGCGGAGATCGCAGTATAATGTCAACACACAGCCCGGACGGCGTAGTCAGGGAAAGCTGTTTCGAGGAATCGGCAGGCTTCGAGCTGTAAGGAACCACGACATGATCCCTTTGACTAAGCGTGCACATCTGAAGGCTTTGTTGCTGCCTGCGTTGGCAATGGGTCTGGCGGCGACGGCCGGCTGCCAGCAGAGCAAGATGATCACCGGTGGCGTCCGCGCCATCTGGGTGACGCGGGGCGACTTCCGGAGCGCGGATGATGTCACGCGGATCATGGAGGACTGCCGGCAGGGCGGCTTTAACACGGTGATCTTCCAGGTCCGCGGCAACGGCACGGCGTTTTATCCGTCGAAGATCGAGCCGTGGGCCGAGCAGTTCAACTACACCTCGCCCGGGTTCGACCCGCTGGCGCTGGCGATCCAGGAGGCGCACAAGCGGGGGATGGAACTGCACGCGTGGGTCAACGTGATGCCGGCCTGGCGCGGCATGAGGCCGCCGGCCTCGCCGGAACAACTCTACAACAAACGGCCCGAGTGGTTTTGGTATGACCAGCACGGCAAGCGTCAGCCGCTCAACCCGTTCTACGTCAGCCTCAACCCGTGCCTGCCGGAGGTGCGCGGGTACCTCGTAGATGTGTTCCACGAGATCGTTGCGAATTACCCGATCGATGGGCTGCACATGGATTACATCCGGTTCCCGAGCGAGCCCCCGGCGATTCCCGAGGGATCGGACAGCGACTATCCCCGGGACGCCAGGACGCTCGCGCTCTACAAGGAGGCGACGGGCCTGGCGCCGGATGCGGACCGGGCGGCCTGGAACAAGTGGCGCACCGACCAGGTGACGAAGCTCGTGGCCGACATCCGCTCGATGATGCGATGGACGAGGCCGTCGGCGGCGCTGTCCGCTTCGGTCGGGGCAGAGTATGAGGAGAGCCTGCGGTTTCACCGCGACGACCGGCGATGGGCGCGGGAGAAGCTGATCGACGCAGCCTTCCCGATGAACTACCGGCCCGATCTGGCGTCGTTCGACTCGCGGCTGGCGACGTGGCTGCCGTTGCGCAACACGGTGACGCTCGTTCCCGGGCTGTGGTTTGCCCCGCGGCTCGATACGGCCGAGGGCATCGAGGTGGTGCGGCAGCAGATCCAGTCTTCGGTTCAGAAGACGGGCAGTTTCTGCGTGTTTAGCTACGGCGCGTTGTTTGATGTACGGGATGATCGAGAGCATCTCGGTAGCGACGACGGTGGTCCGGGCCGGCAACGCGAGGCCCAGCAGCGACGCGAGGCTCGGCGCAAGGCACTTCTGCCGGTGACGAAGTTTGTGCAGCATCCGCCGCCGGTATGATGAAGGTTCCGCTGCGGCGGCAGGAAAAAGACGCAGACGTTTCGGGCGGAGCCGCCGGCGCGGAACCGCGGCGGATGCTCATTGCCTTTACTGCACGCGCCAGACGTGGATCACCGGCTTGGCGCCGTCGGCGAAGCGCTCGGGCACGTAGAGCAGGCCGCGCTCGCGGTCGTACGCCGTCTCGCCAAGGCGGAAGCGGCGCTGATCGCCCGTTCCGATGCTCTCCGTATCGGTGGTCGCGTTGCGGAAGAGATGCTCGTCGATGTCGAGGACCGCGTACGGTTGCGGCGTATAGGGCTGGCTGGTTCCCGCGGCAACGGCCGCGAAATCCGCCGGATCGTAGAAGAGGATTTGCGCGTCGAATCGCGAACTCCACCAGCCGCGGCTGGCGGCGACGTGGCCGGGGCATTCACCCTGGAGGGCCGGGGCGCATTCCGTTCCGTCGGGGTTGAAGCAGCCGACCATGGTCAGCCCTTGTTCGACGCAGGGCATGCCGTCGCCCGCAGGTGAGAAGAACCCGTACCACAGGTAGCCGGAGCCCTTCGTGCCGACAAAGATGACGGCGGAGCGGTCTCCGGAGGCGGTGAGCCACGCGCCGCCCTCCCACTCATCCGAGTGCATGTAGTTGTTCAGGCGAAACTGCGTGGTGTCCTCGCCGCGGGTGTTGGAGTAGAGGAGAAGGCGGCGATTGCTGAGGTGCGTGCCCGGCGCGGGCGGGTTGCCGTCGAGCCAGGGCGCGAAGGCGAAGAGCGACGGTCCCATGCCGGACCAGCCGCCGTCGCGGAATCGGCCCGTCGCGAGGGTCATGCCGCCGGTGTGTTGCGCGGCCCATGCCTCGGGAATGGCGAAGATGTAGCCGTTCGTGCTGTAGAGGGATTCGTCGCCGATCCACCAGGCGCCCTGCGTGTTCGGGTTGGAGAGGTCCACGCTGCACCAGGCATGCGACGGAATGGCCGACGCGGAACCCTCTTCCTGAAAATGCTGGCCCCAGGCGAGATAGAGCCTCGCCGGGGTGCCGTCGGCCTGCGCGGGGACGTACTGCATGCCGACGCGAGGCAGTTCGTTCAACGGATCGAAGAGGCCGGCCCGCACGTCGTGGAACCCCTGCAGCGTTACGGCGGTGTTGAGCTCGTCGAGGTTGCGCGAAAGGCTGGGGGCGGGGATGCTGACTTCCGAGACGTAGTTGTGCGCGTCATGACCCGTGCCGAAGAGCGAGCCGGGATACCCGTCCGCGCCGCCGGCGGGGTCGCCGTCGGGGCGATAGGTGAGGGCCTGGGCGCCGTAGTCCCAGCCTTCGGCGTCGGGACTATCGGGCGCGCGGTCGGGGAGCCGGAACGCGCCGAGGTATTGGAGGTCCGACGGCTGGATTCGCGCGGTCGTGGTCGCTCCGCCGCCTGTGCTCCCGCCGGTGCCGGGCGAGGCCGAGCCGTCCGTGGGGCCTCCGCCCGCAGGGGCGCCGCCGGTCGGCGTGCCGCCGGGCGCGGGGGGGGCGTTTTCGCTCTGGCAGCCGGCGATCACGACGAGTGCCGTCGAGATGAGCGAAACGATGATATTACGATTCATGGAACCACCTCCGTGCTATTGCGCAGGATTCAGTCCCCGACGCCCGAGGGGGGGAACCTGTGCGTACGTTCGCTCGAATCAGTCCCCCACCGCGGAGGGGTAGGGCACCCGGGAGAGGCCGCACTCCACGGTGGACTGCGGCCCGAGACCGGTCCCAAAACGCTCATCTCAATCGCCGGACCAGCCGGTCAGGCGCGCCAGCATCCACCAGAACGCCCGGCCCTTCTGGTAGCAATTGATGCACTGCGAATGCGCGCAGTCGTCGCAGGTGGGGCAGGTGTGCGTCGTGCACCACGCCTCGCACCATTCGCACCAGTCGGTGCCGTCGGGGTAGTAGTTGCCCGCCGGGTCGTAGCTCTCGATGTCCGCGAAGTCGTAGAGGACCTTGTTGTTCGTCCGGCAGTAGGCGCGGATCTGCTCGTTCCGGAGGTACAGGTTGCCGCTCGGCCCGCTCCCATCGAGGTGGCCGGTCATGTAGACGAAGGTCACGCTGGGGTAGTCCGTCTCCAACTGGTTCATCGCAGCGAGGTAAGCGGCGATCCCCGCCTCGGTGTTTTCGCTGACGCCGCCGCACCAGGACCACATGACGAGGTTCACGGTGTTTCCGGGCTGGTTCAACAGGTCGCGCGTAATCGTGACCCAGTCAAGGTTGCCTTCGTAGCCGAGATCGACGTCGGTCTGCTCCTGCAGCGAGAGGGAGCCCGCGCCCGCATTGAACGCGTACCGCGCGTCGGCGGAGTGGATCATCTGCATCCCGGTGACGATCTGGCGGCCGTGCGCGGTGTGCCCATACCAGCTCCGATAGGCCGATTGCGCAGCCTGAATTGCCGTGATCGGAATGGCGTCGAAGGCTGCTGCGGCGAGGTGGTCGGCGATGATGGCGCCCCGGGCAGTAGCGCCGCCGCCGGAGCTGCCGCCGCCCGTGTCGGCGGAACCTGAGCCGTCGTCTCCGCCGCCGGTAGCGGCTCCGTCCTGCTGGCCAGAGCCGGTGCCGCCGGCTGTCGTATCTTGGGAGCCGGAGCCCGCACCGGCGGCGCCGTCAGTCGTGCTCTGGGCGGCGTCGCCGCCTGTGGCTTGGCCGCACATCTGCCCCATGCACAGAGTCACGGCCAGGAAGAACAGTATGAGATACCGCATGGAAGTGCCCTTTCGTAAATGAGAATGAGCCGAATCTGCCGACGTCGCGCCGGCCGGGCCTTGGAAGTGAACGCCCGTACGGAGACGCGCCAATGAACAACATCCCTTATATCTGCGGGCGTTCCGCGTTTCAAGCCCGCAGTTGGTTGCAGACCGCAACGGGATCGCAGGCACGGTGCCGCGGGCGACGGCGGCTTGATCCTCGTAAGCCGGAACGGAGCGGCCGGATCCGGCTCGCCAGCGGCCGTGTTACATTGCGGGTGAAGACCGTGCCGGGTAGTATGCCGGCGCGGGTCTTGGGAAGCGCGGTCGTTCGGAAGTGGAGACGAGGGGTGCGGGAAAGTCCGACGATCGGTCCCACGATGGCGGTCCCCGCATGCCGCGATGGCTGGCGGCCGACGCGTCGCCGGCGCGCGTGCGGATTCGAGAACACCGGAGAGATTTCCAGAGATGCGCGTCAAACGAATCCTCGTTCTTGCGGCGATCGTTCTTTGTGCCGTGGGCGTGTACCTTAGCGCCGAGTTGCTGGCGCAGCACCTGCTGGGTCAGCCTGCCGGCGGCCTGGCCAGCGTGCTCTGCGGACCGGAGGGGGGCGGTTGCGACCGGGTGATGAACAGTCGCTGGAGCGCGCTGCCTCCGTATCCGCCCGGTCATAGCGCCCACTCCCGAGGCGACTCGGTGTACGGGAAGGCAAGCGGGAAGGGGGAGTCCCCCCGCGGCGTCCATGTTCCGGTGCCGATACTCGGGTTGCTGTACTTCTCGTTCCTTCTGACGTGGTTTCTCGGCGTCGGCTGTCCCAACCAACGCGGGCGACGATGGCAGGTCGTGCCCTTCTTCGCGGTGCTGGCGGGAAACATCGGCTCCGGCGTTTTCATCTACCTTATGGCGCGGGTCATTCGGGCCTGGTGCCCGGAGTGCATGGCCGTCCACGCGGTCAACTTTGCGCTGCTGGTTCTCGTTGTGGCGACGTGCCCGCGCCGATGGAAAGCGACCGGCGCGAGCGCGGAAAAAGGGGCATCGGTGCCAGCGCCGGATACGCCCCCCGTCGTCGCGCATCCGACCGTCCGGCTGGCGATGGTTACGATCGCCCTGGCCATGAGCCTCTGGCTGATGGGCATCATGGCGGCGGCCGCGACCAGTTCCTACATCCAAGTGAGCAAGCTCAAAGGAGTCGTGGAAGAGGTTTGCGCGCATCCGGACGTTCTGGCGGCTCTGTATGCGGCGCAGCGTCCGGCCGAGATCCCCATCCGCGCGGACGATCCCTGTTCCGGGGCCGCTGGGGAAGCGCCGGCCGTGCTGGTTGTCTTTACGGACCCGACCTGTCCCTCGTGCAAGGAGTTCGAGGAGTTCTTGGCGAAGGAGATACAGCCTCTCTTCGGGAGCACGCTACGCGTGATCCTCAAGTATTACCCACTTACCGGGGAGTGCAATCGGTATTCGGCTGCCCGGCGTTCGGGCCGTGCGTGCCGGGCGGCATACGCGGCGGAGGCGGCTCGTCTGCAAGGCGGCAACGAGGCATTCTGGCGCATGCTCGCGGAGATCCGTGCGCGCTCCGATGAGCCCGGCGCGATGGATTACGCGGAGATGGCGACCCGTGCGAAACTCGACGCGAAGCGGCTTGTCGAGGATCTGACCAGGCCCGAGGTTCGGGATCGCGTGACGGCCGACGTCGAGCTGGCGTACCGGTTGGGCGTGGAATCCACGCCGACGATGTTTCTCAACGGCAAGCGCGTGCCGATGGTGGCGCAGATCGATCTCGGGTTCTGGAAGCGGATGGCGGCGGACTTCACGATGGCCCGAGGGGCCGGCCTCGCCGGCGCTCGCCCGACGTCGCGGCTGACGCCCTGATCCGCGCCGGAGGGCCGATCCTTTGCGCCGGGGATCGCCAGGTTTCGGCCTCACCCGTTCACCGGCACTTGCGCAGCTTGGCGCGGGACGAGACCATCTCGACAGGCGAAACGGACCCTTGACGATCTCCGCCACAGGCGGGACAGTCTCACCCTTGCCGTGCGACGGAACCGCGCGGCGGGGGACATGCGATGAACGATCGGCGAACGGTATGGGATTTCGAGCAGGGTTTGCAGGCCTGGCGAGCCGCCACGGGGTATTGCCGGGAAGTCGCCGTTGTGGCGAACCCCTCCTACGTGGCGAGCCCTTACGAGCTCTATCCGCTGGCAAACCGCAACCCCGGTCCGTTCGACGCGGTCGCAGGGATCGTCATGGACATGGACGGCACGACGACTACCACGGAGCCGCTGTGCCTGCATTCGCTCGAATGGATGGTGCGGATGATTACGGACCGCCCGGACCCGCAGAGCTGGGCGGGTTTCGATCACGAGAGGGATCATCCCCACATCATCGGGAACTCCACGACGAGGCACGTCGAATACCTCCTGAAGGCATACGGTCCGTTTGTCCGGCCTGCGGCGTTCCGTCGGGCGTTTGTGAAGGCCGTGCTGTGGACGCTGGCCCACAGCCGGGACGAGGGGCGGACACGCGAGGTCCTCGCCGACGCCGCTGCGCTGGGTCTGGCGGACATGCTGCGCGACACGCGTTTTCAGTCGCTCGTCCGGGATGGGGTGCAGCCCTTCCAGAGACACGATCAGCGAGCTGGTCCTGTCGTGGAGGAATACGCGGATGCGGCCGGATTCTCAAGCTTCGCCGATCAGGTCCGCGCGGCGGTGGACATTTACTACGTTCGCTACCATACGATCCTGGCGGCGATCCGCGACGGACGGGCGCACGATCCGGTCGTGGGGCTGGGGGCACAGGCCGGGGCGCCGCTGGTGGCGCCGATGCCAGGCGTGGGGGTGTTCCTTGCCACCGTGAAAGGCTGGCTGGGCGAACGGCTGGAGCTTTTTCACGACCGACTGGCGACGCACGTTCGCGAAAAGACCGGTTCGGCGCCTGTGAATCCGCCGGGCACGCTTCGTACGGTCGGCCGCTGGTTCGCCGCGCATCCCGCACGGATTGCGATTGTTACTTCGTCGATTGCGTATGAGGCGGATATTGTTCTGGCGGAGGTGTTTCGCGAGCTTCGCGAGGAGGTCGAGACGTGGCCCTTGGCGGCGGGGGAACGGGATCGGATCTCGGAGGGATTCGCAGATCCTCGGGCCTTTTACGACGCGTTCGTGACGGCGTCCGATTCGTCTGAGATCCGGCTCAAACCGCATCGGGACCTCTACAGCATCGCGCTCTTCCGTATGGGCGTCCGCCGGCATGAATACGAGCGTGTGGTCGGCTTCGAAGACAGCGAGTCAGGGGTCATCGCAATCCGGGCGGCGGGTATCGGTTGCAGCGTAGCCCTGCCGTTTGCGCAGTCGGCGGGCCACAACTTCGACGCGGCCACGCATGTCCTGCCGGGGCAACTGCCGGAGGTGCTGTTGAATCGTCGCCTCTTCCTGTCCTCGGCGGCACTGTCGTCGGGCGTGTGAACGTTCAGGGCGAGGGGCGGTCGAGGTACTTCGTGCGAACCTTCGCCGCGATCCCGAGAAAGGGCGGCAGGCGGGAATGAGTACGTCGGCGAAAGCGTGGTACGGGTGGTGTTCTCTGAGGGTGTAATAATATCGGACCTGCTGCTTTTGCAGAGTTGGGCTTTCTCAAAGTCTGGTCATGTGTGGGGTGCTGACCCGATTTTCGGACCGTGGGGTGGCCTTTTTTACCGGTCGATCATACTATGCCGGGAAGAGGCTCAATTTTTTTGAGACTTTTGCCGATACCACAGGCGCTGAGGCCTGTATAGTAGTACGTGTAGGCCCTCTGAATCATACGGAGGCGTGCAAAGTCCGAGTTTTGCGTAGTTAGCGGCTTCTTTCCCCTCCGGAAAGCACCGGGAACGCCCCAGTGGCACCTGGTGCTTTCTTTTTTGCCCACTCGTTTGCCGAAGGGGACGCCGTGGTGCGTGTCGTACCGGGCGAGGTTGTGTTGCGCAACGGGCCGGTGTTGCGAGTGTGGCAAGGTTGTCGAGCTGTTCCAACAGTGCACCTTTGCTTGAGGAGGGCGGAGGCGCGCGGCGGCGGCGCGATTCACCTGCGCGCAGCCCCGCTATGCGGTGCGCGAATCGCGGATCACCGCGCTCGGTCGAAGCTCGGTGCGAAATGGGACGAGGTAGCTGTGGGCGTACGAGCAGCCGGCCGGAGCGTTATGCTTCGACGACCTTCTGCCGTGTCGGGTCCCACGTGAGCTTCCTGCCGCTGCGGTATGCGAGGTTCGCCAGAAGCGACGGCAGCAGCGATTGGAAGCCGAGCTCGACCGGTGCGTGTACCTTCTCGATACCGCGAATCGCGCGGAGCCAGTTGCCTTCATGGCTGTCGTTCTGGGGCTTGAACTCGGCGATTTGGGTGAGCTTGCCGTCCTCGGCCTTGACGACGATGTGGCCGTCGAAGCCGAGCACCTCCATCGTGGCATCGGTGCCGTAGAGCGTCAGGCCGGCGTTGAGGAAGCCGTTGTTGAAGTTGCCGGTGAAGGCGACGGAGTGGGTGCCGTAGTCCCAGACGCAGTTCACAACATCCGGCGTTTCCCAGTATTTCAGGCCGTAGACGCCGCCGTTGGCGACGGCCGTCTTCGGCGTGTCGTTGCCGGTGAGCCAGTGCACGACGTCCATGACGTGTACACCGACGTCGTTGACAAGGCCGCCGGCGTAGGCCCAGTACCATCGCCAGGCGAAGTAGCGCTGAGGGTCAAACGGAACCTTCTGATTGCGGGCGCAGGGTTCCTGGAAACGGTCCCAGTCCAGCTTGCCCTCAAAGGGGCGCGGCTTGAAGGGATCGTCGTGGACCCAGTTGCGTGTGTCCCAGCAGCGGATGAAGGTGATGCGGCCGAGTTTGCCGGCGTCGATGAACTCCTTTGCCTGGGCGTACTGTCTCCCGCTGCGGCGCTGGGTGCCGATCTGTACCACCTGGCGCGGATTGGCGCGGGCGGTGCGCACCATGTCGAGGCCCTGCTCGATGGTATGGCACATGGGTTTCTGCTGGTAGACGTGCTTGCCGGCCGCGATCGAATCGAGGAAGACGCGGTAATGCCAGTGGTCGGGCGTGGCGATGATGACGGCGTCGATGTCGCGGTTGTCGAGGATGCGTCGGTAGTCGACGAAGACGCCCGCGGCCGGGCCGCCGGGCTGGTTTTTCGTGTGCGCTATGGCAGCCTGGATACGGAACTCGGCGAGGTCGCAAAGGGCGGCGACACGCACGTTCGGCTCGCGCATGCAGGCGACCATGTTCACTGTGCCCATTCCGCCGGCGCCAATGAGGCCGATGGCGATGCGGTCGTTGGCGCCGATTACGCGGGCGGCCGAGGCCGCGGTCAGCGGGCGGCGTGCAGCGCACGAGCCAAGCCCGAGCGTGGCGATTGCGGCGGACGAAGTCTTGAGAAACCCACGTCGTGTGATTCGAACCGGATTGGACATCGTTCGTTCCCTCGCATGCGATGAAGGACAAGTCCCGCGCCGAAGCGCCGGCGACCGGCCAGCATTCTACCGGACGGTTCGGCGTTTGTCAGCGCGGCGAAAAGGGGCCGTGGCGTTCGCATCCAGGCGATGCGGGAGTGGGGCGAGGCAGCTTGCGTGAGTCGCGGGTTGGCCTTACTTTCCTTCAGGGGTGTTCGGGAGTGTCGGAACCGGGAACCAGCGAGAATGAGGTGACGAAATGATCTTCAGGAGACTCGTAGTTACGGTCCTTGTGGGGGCTTCTGGTATGGCGGCTGTCGGATGCGCAAGCCCCGGGCGTGCTCGTGTGGAAAGCCCTGATCCCTATGCCGACGAGTCGCCCGCGCAGCGCGACGCCCGCATGAAGTGGTGGCGCGAGGCCCGTTTCGGCATGTTCATTCACTGGGGAGTCTACTCGGTCCCCGCGGGCACGTATCGCGGCCAGCGAATCGACGGGATCGGCGAGTGGATTATGAACAGGGCCCGGATTCCGTGCGCGGAGTACCAGGCGTTCGCGAAGGAATTCAACCCGGTCAAGTACAACCCGGACGAGTGGGTGCGGCTGGCCAAGGAAGCCGGCATGAAGTACATCGTTATCACGTCAAAGCACCACGACGGCTTTGCCCTGTTCGCGTCAAAGGCGTCAACGTGGAACGTCGTCGATGCCACCCCGTACGGCAAGGACCTGCTCAAGCCGCTTGCCGAAGCATGCCGGCGGCATGGCATCCGGCTCGGGTTCTACTACTCGCAGGCGCAGGACTGGAACAACCCGGGCGGCGCCGCCGCGGGCGGGCACTGGGACAAGGCCCAGGAAGGCAGCATGGATGACTACATCCGCAATGTCGCCGTGCCGCAGGTCCGCGAGATTCTGACGAACTACGGCCCGATCGCCGTCCTCTGGTGGGACACGCCGGTCGATATGACGAAGGAGCGGGCTGACATGCTCATCCCGCTGCTCCGGTTGCGGCCGGGCATTATTCACAACAACCGTCTCGGCGGCGGCTACAAGGGCGACACGGAGACGCCCGAGCAGTTCATCCCGGCGACCGGATACCCCGGCGGCCGCGACTGGGAAACCTGCATGACGATGAACGATACCTGGGGCTACAAGAGCTACGACAACAACTGGAAGAGCACGGAGACGCTCATCCGGAATCTCGTCGATATCGCGTCAAAAGGCGGGAACTATCTGTTGAACGTCGGGCCGACGTCCGAGGGGCTGATCCCCGCGCCTTCCGTGGAACGGCTCAAGGGGATCGGGAAGTGGATGAAGGTGAACGGCGAGGCGATCTACGGCACGACCGCCAGCCCGTTCAAACGGCTGCCCTGGGGACGGTGTACGAAGAAACTGACAAGCCACGGTGCGACGTTGTATCTGCACGTATTCGCGTGGCCGACCGACCAGAACCTGCTGGTTCCGGGCTTGCAGAATCGTGTGACGGCCGCGTGGCTGCTGGCCGACCGCCGGAAGGCCGCCCTGAAATGCCAGAGGACGGAAGACGGTGTCGTGATCGAGGTGCCTCGCGAGTGCCCTGACCCGATCTGCTCGGTCGTCGTCTGCCAGGTCACGGGGCCGCTGGACGTTGTGCCCGCGCCGCTCATGCAGGCCTCGGACGGCTCGGTCACGCTTGCGGGGGCCGAGGCGACGCTGCATGGCGAGAAGATCAAGTACGAGGCCGGCCGCAAGAAGGAGTGCATCGGCTCGTGGACGGATGCGGGCGACTGGGCCGAGTGGGAAGTAAAGATCAATACGCCGGGCCGGTTCGCCGTGACCGCCGAGGTCGCCTCGAAGGCGGAATCGAAAATCGAGGTCGTCGCGGCGGCCGGCAGGTTGGAGGCGACCGTTCCGGCGTCCGGTGCCACCGACAAGTTCGTGGAGGTCTCACTGGGCTCCCTGGAAATCGGGCAGAAGGGAATGGTCTCCATCGCCGTCAAACCGGCGAAGATGGGCTGGGAACCAATCAGCCTGAGGTCCATCAAGCTTACGCCGGAACGCCAGTAGCGCCCCGACACGACTGCATGGCCCGTGAGCGAGAACCCGCTGCGGATCCGGGAGCGGGCTACGCAAAGGGCGCCTCGCGGGGCATCGTGAAAGGGGTGCGCTAGTCGATCGTGCTGCGTGACTTGTGCACAATCAGCCACACCTTGAGAAGGGTAGCGTTGGCATCGCGCAGGGGAAGCACGACGGGGTTGTTCGGGTTCTCGGCAGGATTCTTTGATCCGGGCCGTTGTGCTTGGTAGCATAAGATAGCTCTTCATCGGGGAACGAAGGGCAAGCGACTGTTACTGCCGAGGCGGCGGAAGCGAGCATGGTGCCGAGAGTGCCTTTGGGGTTGATGGCGGCGGCCCTCGTTGTCGCGACGGCCGAGCCGCTAATGGGCGGTAAGGTCACGTTCTCAAGCCTGCCCACGGTGAGTGCGGCCGTGCTCGTCGCCGACGACGCCACGGTGTATACGGTTAGCGCGACGGCCTCGGCCGACGCCGGCTACAACGACATTCGCAGCGTTCGGATCCTGTTCAACATTACGGTCGCGGGGGGCGAGCAGAGCAAAGGCCGCGGCTATATGGCCTGGGGGCAGACGGACGGCGATATCAATAACTACGGGGGTACGTGGATTCTGGCGGACGCCTCAGGTGGTGGGCGCTGGGGGTATGCCGCGGCCATCTGGGGCGGTGCGGCCTACATCACGCCGCTGGCGTGCGAGGCGGTCACAGGCGGCAAGGCCACGGGGGGCGCCGGCACGCGAACGGTGAGGTTCACCTTTCGCGCGAAGCCCGCGTGGGCGGCCAACCCTGTGATCAACAATGCCGCCTGTTGGGCGATGACGGCCAACGACGGTCCGAATGAGTCCGACTTCTGCAAGGTGGGGTGGTTGCACAACCCGGCGAGCTTCGACGTGGTAGCCGCCCCCTGCACACGATACGCGGCAACGCCCGGAGCGCCGATCCTGTCGAATGCGACCGCCGGTACGATTGATGTCGCGATCAGCCCGTTCGACTCGGATACCGACCTTTACGCCATCCGCGTTTCGCCTCCGCGTGACGATCTGCAAAACGTCGTCGTCCGATACGAGTATGTGCAGGCGGACGGAACGATCGGAGGCTTTCCCGTGTGGCGACGGAAGGCGGAGTGGGCGACGACCACCGTTCAGGGGCTGACTTCGGGCACGGAGTACACGTTCACGGTTCGGGCGTTGAATAGTGAGCCGGGCACGTGTCCTTCGGCGTGGGGGCCTGCCGCCGTCGCCGTCACGGCGACGCTGAGTCGCGCAATCGACTGCCGGGCCGCGGGAACGCCGATCCAGAAGGGGGTGCACGGTATGGATGCGCAGCCCAAGATGGTGAGCGCCCTGTCGACGGCGTACACGCTTGACGTGAGCCGAAACACGAGCATGCGGTTCGGCGGGGACGGCTATAACTGGAAGACGCGGACGGCCCAGTGGGGCTCGAACACCACATCGACCCTGCAGTACCTTCGCTACGCCCGCGCCCGCAATTCCTACCTTCAGCTCCTGCCGACCACGCGGGGCATCGGCACGGGCAACGGCTCGACGTGGGTGTACACGGACCAGACGCCGGAGACGCTGGCGGCGTTGGCGGCCGATTGGGTGTACTACTGCAACAAGCTCGTGCAGACGAAGCGCCAGGGCGATCCGCTGACGGCTCGCGAGCAGGCGATCCTCGATTCGCTCGACTGGGGCGGTGACGACAAGCTTCTCGCGCCGGGCGAGGCGATGGTGCCGAAGGTGGTCTGGTGGGAGGTGGGCAACGAGCCGGAGGGGCCGTACCCGCCGCCGGCGCTGACCCCCGGAGACTATGCGAACCGGTACCGGATCATCTCGAGTGCGATGCTCGCTCAGGATCCCACCATCAAGGTCGGTCCGGGCTGCATGACCGCCAACAATGGGAACGCGTGGCTGGACGCGGTGTTCAGCGACAGCGGCAACCGCGTGGACTTCGTGGCGTACCATCCGTACGGCAATCTGTATGGGATCACGCGCGACATCACGGGCGGCACGCTCAGTCCGCCGGAGCTGATGAAGGGGCTGAACGTACAGAAAAACGCGCAGAATAACGCGAGGCAGAAGATCGTGGACCGGCTTGCAGCCAACAACCGTCCGGCCGGCACGCCGCTGATCCTCAGCGAGTGGAATACGAGCTCGTGGCAGGGAACGTACTATTACGGCCTGGGCCAGACGGTAGCGCACGGGCTGGGCACCGCCGAGGACATCTTCAGTTTCATCGAGATGGGTATCGTAGCAGCCCAGTATTGGGACCAGCCGAACATACCGAACAAGGCGGGGCTGGAGGTGCCGTGTTTCAAGGTATTCAAGGCCCTCCAGACGTACCTCAACGGCGTCCTGCTCGACAGCCTCGCGGACGGCTACTTTCGACTCTACACCACAAGGGATGATGCGGGCCGGCGGCTCATTCTCTGGGGAATCAACCTGTCCGAGGACCGGCCCGCCGTCCTGCGGATTCAGCTCCGACATCTGGACGGTCGGGTGTCGGCGATCACGCAGCGCAAACTGGCCGCGTACAGCGGCGCGACCAGCCTGATTACCCGCAGTTCGAGCGTCGAGCTGGTCGGTTGGACGGAGAGCGACCTGACCGGTGCGATTGACCCGGCCGACTTCACGTTTACGTTTGAGAACGCCACGCTGACGATGCTCATGATCGACCTGCTGCCCTTGCCGGACTTCGACCGGGACGACGACGTGGATCTGACCGATTTCGCGGGGCTTCAGTACTGTTTCGGGGGGCCGAACCGGTTGCCGAGCCATGCGGGATGCGGCGCGGCGGATCTCGACGAGGACAACGACGTGGATCTGGCGGATTTCGCCATCCTTCAGAGGTGTTTCAACGGGCCCAATCGGCTGCCTGCGTGCCGGTGAGGGGTCCGGGGCGTGGTGGAGCTCGTAAAGGCTGATTCGCCGTTTCCGGCAGAATCGGCGCAGGTGCAGAGGATGGATGCCATCACGATAAAGCAGGCGGGCTTCGTGGCGGGCGGTGTGGTTCTGGCGGCCGTCGCGGCCGCCCTCGGGGCTGTTCCGCCGACGGTCTGCGGCCTGCCGGGGGTGAATGCGGCCCCGCTGGTTGCCGACGGCGTTACGCCGTACACGGTTACAATGACGGCTTCAGACAACGACGGGTACAACGACATTCGATGCGTTCGCGTTCTGTTCAACTACACGGAGTCAGGCGGGGACCAGGCGCAGGGCCGCGGTTACATGAACTGGGGCAAGACAGATGCGGACGTGACGCAGTGGGGGGGCGCCTGGGTCGTGGCCGATGCGAACGGGGGCGGTCGATGGGGCTATCGCACGGACGCGTGGGGCGGGATCGCCTACATCACGCCGCTTTCGTGCTCGACGTCCACGGCCGGCAAGTCGAGCGGCGGCGCCGGTTCGCGCACGGTGAGCTGGACGTTCACGGTCAATCCGGCCTGGGCGTTCAATCCGGTGATGAACGATGCGGATGCCTGGGTGGCGGACGGCGTGATCGGCGGCACGTCGTACATCGTCGGCTGGATCGACGGGCAGAGTTCGTTCGATGTCGTTTCCGCGCCCTGTGCGCAGTACTGCGCCGCGCCACGGGCGCCGGTCCTGTCGAATCCGGCGCCGACGACGATCGACGTGGCGATCGATCCGGCCGATTCGTCGTCCGACGCCTATGCAATCATGGTTTCGCCGGCGGTTGGCGGCAGGGCGTACGTGCAGGCCGATGGTTCCCTGGGCGCCGCTCCTCGATGGTATGACAAGGCAACGTGGGGCACGAAGACGGTGACGGACCTGTTGCCGCGGACGACATACACGTTCGCCGCGCGTGCCTCGCGGACGCAGGCGGGTTGGTGTCCATCCGTGTGGGGTGCCGCTTCCTCGATGACAACGACCGGAAGCGTTCCCATGATCGACTTCCGGGCCGGCACCGCGTTCAGCCCGTGGGTGCGGGGGCAGTGTCCGTATCGCTCGGTGTCACCGTCCGCATGGGGGCCGATATGGGCCCTGACGATCGGGTCCCTCGGGCGCGGTTTGGCGGGCGGGCTTGCTGCGGACACGTACGACTGGCGGGTCCTCGACAGCGGCTCCGGCGG
>CAZMVY010000110.1:0-15676 GCA_964569765.1 uncultured Planctomycetales bacterium | reverse complement strand
CACGCTTGCGCCGGCGGCACAGCTGGAGGGCAGGCGGCCCGTCCGCCGCGAGGCGGGCAAGATGCCCGCCACCCCCAAAGGCGCAACTGTCTCTCCGAACGCGGCATTAGTCCTCCGCGAACGCCGCGTCGAACGCGCGGGCCGACGGCGCGAAATCCAGTTTCCGGACGAACTCGCATGCCTCCGCCGCCCCGTGCTCGCGGTCCATGCCGCCGTCTTCCCACTCGACCGAGAGAGGGCCCTGGTAGTTGATCTCGTTCAGCGCGCGAATGATCGCCTCAAAGTCCACGCACCCGCGGCCGAGCGAGCGGAAGTCCCAGTAGCGGTCGGGGTGACCGAAGTTCAGGTGGCCGCCGAAGACGCCGGCGCGCGTCGGCCGCGAGGACCAGTACACATCCTTCATGTGCGTGTGGAAGATCCGGTCGCGGAACTGCCGGATGAACGCGACGTAATCGACCCCCTGATAGCCGAGGTGGCTCGGGTCGAAGTTGAAGCCGAACCGCGGGTGCCCCTTGATCTCCTCGACGGCGCGGGCGGCCGACGAGATGTCAAATGCGATTTCGGTGGGGTGCACCTCGAGGGCGAAGTAGACGTCTTCCTTCTCGAATACGTCGAGGATCGGCTTGAACCGCCTGGCGAAGTCCTTGTAGCCGTTGTCGATCTGGTCGGGAAAGTTCGGCGGGAACGAGTAGAGCAGCGGCCAGATGCTGCTGCCGGTAAAGCCGTTCACGACGACCCGCTTGAGTTCCTTCTTGACGGCGGGCGGGGCGGCGTTGAAGAACTTCCGGGCAGCGCGGGCCGTGTCCATCAGCTCCTGCGCGGCACGCTGGCGGACGCCTTCGGGCTTGCCGTCGCCCCAGACGTAGTCGGGCAGGATCGACTTGTGCCGCGGGTCGATGTTGTCGCAGATCGCCTGCCCGACCAGGTGCGCGCTGATCGCAAAGCACTTGAGCCCGGCCTTCGTGAGCACCTCCCACTTCTTCTTGCAGTAGGAAGCGTCCTTGAGGGCCGCCTGCACCTCGAAATGGTCGCCCCAGCAGGCCAGCTCCAGGCCGTCATACCCGAACTTCTTCGCTTTCTTGCACAGATCGGCCAACTTCAGATCGGCCCATTGGCCGGTGAACAACGTGACGGGACGTGCCATGATTCGCGTTCCTTTCTCAGAAGACTACAGTTCCGCAACGCCGCACGATGAGTCCGCCCCTCGCGCAACCGCATCCCGCGCGGGTCCGCGTTGCCCTGTAGACGCGGCGGATACTACCAAGACCGCGGGAAGTGGGCAACGGAGGCCGATGCGGCTTTGTTCGGCTTAGACTGACGGCCGCGTGAGGGCGCGGGCGGCTGTCGAGCATCCGCTGGTTCATCGCGTCGCTCAGCGAGTTCATCGCCCGGCGGGCCAACCCGCGAGGACCGCTGCCGCGGCCGGTTCTGAGAGGGGCGTTCCAAGTGCCAACGGCTGGCGGACGAGACCGCGGTGCTGACCCGCATGGCGTACCTGGATCTCAGCCGGGCAGGGCCCGCGCCGACGGAATTCGTGGGCGGTGACCGCCTTCGTTTACGTTCCGTGCCTGGAGCGGACGCTATGCGGCTGACGCGGTAGCGAATCATGAAGTCCGCCACAAACAAGTCCATCGGCGCGACGAAGAGAGATGCCCTCAATGGCGCTTGGCGCGATCCCGTTTTCCGTCCGCGCCACGCGGACTGTCGCGACGGCCGCTATTTCACCTCGTAGACCTTCAGCACCTCGTCGCCGTAGTGGTTGATGACCTTGATGGCGATCTTGCCCGTTTCGGGACGCTCGAATGGCCGGCTCACCGTCGAGTACAGCGCCGACCAGGCCGCTTCGTCTATCTCGGCTCGCAGCGCCCGCTTGAGCTTGTCATACGGCTCATCGGCCCCGGTGAAGTAGGCGTGTCGCACGAAGAAGCTCTCGCCGTTGTAGTTGGTGTCGATGAACCAGCAGGCGATGTCGTCCGTGCTCGACGAGCGAATCTCGCCCGTCGTCGGGTCGTACACGTCCAGCCCCTTGATCTCGACCTGAAGTTTATCCACCGATTTCACAGATGAACACAGATCACGTTTTCCTTTTCCCGTGCCGCTCTGTGTCATCTGTGGACCCACTCTCCGGATCTCCACGTCCGGCTCGCCGAAGACCATGAACAGGTTGCCGCTGCCGGTCTTCTTCAGCAGGTCGCCCATCGCCAGGTCCGGGTTCATTCGGCACGGCAGGACCACCAGCTTGCCGTAGCGCTTGGCCTCTTCGCTCACGTGCGGGTCAAACGCCAAGGCGCTACCCGCATCAGAGCGCGTTCCGGGTGGCCGGCACCCGGCGAGGCAGTACGGCAGTCTCCGCGACCCTGGCGGAGACATCCGCAGGTTTTTACATCAGGCCGGACGGCCGTATAGTGGATCGCTCTCGATCCGAGCGAGCCGCAGCGGAGGCTCGCGTTCGAGCGCTTTGGCCGCCAGCGACCCGGCGGGGCATCGGCCCGGTGTTGTCGCGTGCCGTCGGCGGTCATGGGCGGCGTGTCGTGTGTGCCCGGCGGCGAACGGCCGGGCACGCATGCCCTGGGGCTTTTGACCTCGCCGGCCATCGGCCACAGGAACGGGAACAGGTTGGTGCAGGAGACAGACATGGCTGATCTCAGCAGGTTCGTGAGGGTATTGGTTCTGACAGGACTGGCCGCCGCGACGCCGCCGGCCGCAGCGGTAACGATCAAGTCACCGCAGGAAATGGTCGGCCCGTGGCAGCTTTTCATCGACGACTACCTGATCGCGTCGAAGAAGGGCGTGGTGCGTCGCTATCACCCGTTTGAGAAGCGCAAGGGCGGGCCGCTGCTCGTTGTGGATCGGCCGTGGGAAACCGACGTCGTCAACGCGTGCGCGGTGCTGCCCGGGGAAGACGGCACCGGATTCCGGATGTGGTACTACTGCTGGACGGAGGACAAATCCAACAAGAAGAAGGGGCGGGGCTCGTTCATGTGCTACGCGACGAGCAAGGACGGCATTCAGTGGGAAAAGCCGAACCTGGGTCTGTACGAGTGGACGGGGGGCGGGCCTGGAACCGAGACGAAGGACAACAACATCATCCCGAACGGCTGCTCCTCGGTGATGTTCACGCCGTGGGAAAAGGACCCGAACAAGCGCTACCAGGGCGTCGGGGGAATGTATCACGCGTATTCCTCGCCGGATGGACTTCACTGGAAGCAGGAGTCGAAGGAGTCGATCGTCTCGGGCGGGGACACGAGCCACTTCTACTGGGACCCGCACACGAAGCGGTTCCGGTGCCACGTGAAGGGCGGCGGCAACGCCTTCGTGGGCGGCGAGGTAAGCGGCATGCGCCGGCGAACCGTGGGCTTCGCTGAGACGACCGACCTGACGAAGTTCCCCGCGCTCCGCATGGTCATGGCCCCGGACGATTGCGACGACCTGTGGTGCAAGCCCGACACGGTGCAGCGCACGCACTTTTACGCCTGCCCGGTCCTGCCGTACGAAACGATGTACGTCGGCTTCCTCCAGATTTACCGCGCGGAGGAGCCGGAGGGCTTCTTCCACGGGCCGCTGTGGCTGGAGCTGGTGAGCAGCCGGGACGGCGTACACTGGCTCCGCGAGGAGTGCGACACGAGCGTGCGGGGCCCCTACGTTCTCAACGAGGTGAGCCGCTCGCCGCTGCTGAACATCGGCAAGTACCGGGAATTCGACGCGGGCATGGTGATCGCCCCACCGCCGCTGCTCGTCGGAGACGAACTCTGGCTGTACTACACGGGTTACGACGAGCTGCACGACCTGCTGCCGTATCATTCCGCGATCGGCCTGGCGAAGCTGCGTAAGGACGGCTTTGCCTCGCTCGACGCGGACGAGGCGCCCGGCGAGGTACTGACGAAGCGGTTTGAAGGCGTCGGCGGGGCGCTCGCGGTGAACTATAGCGCCCGCCGGGGCTCGCTCCGCGTGGAACTGCTCGACGGAAACGGGGACGTGATTCCCGGTTACGGCCGTGACGAGTGCGAGCCCCTGACCGGCGATTCCGTCCGGCAGACCGTGACGTGGAAGGAGAAAAAGGAGTTGCCTTCCGAAGCCGGGGCCGTGCGGTTCCGATTTCTGCTCGAGCATGCGCGGCTCTATTCGTTCAACGCCGGCGAGAACGCCCGGCCGATCGACGAGCCGCCCGTCCCGCCGCTCCAGGCGCTGTACACATTCGAGGGCAACACGGAGGCCTGGGCGGACATGCTGGGCGACGACGGCGTGCAGGAACTCCGCAACCTCGGTACGTGCATGCTCGATCACAAGAAGCCGCAGCCGGCCTTCGGAAAGCGATCGCTCGTGGTCGGTTCGGAGTGGCGGCCGTGGAATCGCGTGGAGATCCTCGGCACGGCCGACCTGGGGCGCCGCTTCACGCTCGCCGCGATGGTCAGAAGCACGAACAACCGGCACGCCCGCCTGTTCAGCGCCTACAACGGAAACTTTCCGGTCAAGACCTGCGAGCTGATCTTCGACTTCGACCCGAGCGGCCGGACGATGAACGGGTTGCGGCTGGTCTGCAAAGGGATCGAGGTGCAATCGAATCCCGTAACGTTCGACGATGGAAAGTATCATCACCTGGCCGTCGTGTACGATGACGGCTGCGTGACGTTCTATCTGGACGGCAAGCCGGCGGGCCGGCAGTGGATCCCGGGCGGCGAACCGGTCCGACTCGCGCGAAACCTGCTCATCGGCGAAGACGCCCACCGGGGCAGCGATGAGCAACTTATGGGCAACGTGGATGACGTCCTCGTTTACGGGCAGGCCCTGACGGAACCGGACATCGCGACGTTGAGTCAGAAGGGCGCAGCGGTGTTCTTCAAGCTGAAGGAGTGAGCACAGGATGCGAACGACTCCGATCGGAATCGCCGCGATGATCGCGGCGCTGGCACCGTGGGTATGTGCAGCGGGCACCGGATCCCCCGCGGCCCGCCCGAATGTCATCCTCATCGTTACGGACGACCAGGGGTGCGGCGACTTCAGCATCGCGGGCAACCCGGTGCTCCGGACTCCGAACCTGGATGCGCTGGCCACTGCCGGCATGCGGATGACGCGGTTTTACGTCAGCCCCGTCTGCACGCCGACGCGGGCATGCCTGATGACCGGCCGCTACAACTACCGCACCCGCGCGATCGACACGTATATCGGCCGGGCCATGATGGACCCCGCCGAAGTGACCCTCGCCGAGGCGCTCCGCGGGGCGGGCTACGCCACCGGAATCTTCGGGAAGTGGCACCTCGGCGACAATTATCCGATGCGGGCGATGGACCAGGGCTTCGAGGAGTCGCTCGTGATCCGCGGGGGCGGGATCGGGCAGCCCTCCGACCCGCCGGGCGGCGAAGGAAAGTACACCGACCCCATCCTGTTCCACAACGGCCGGCCGATTCCGGCAAAGGGCTACTGCACGGACATCTACTTCGAGGCGGCGATGGAATGGATGCAGAAAAACGTGAGGGAGGGCAAGCGATTCTTCGCCTACATCCCCACGAACGCACCACACTCGCCGTTCCACGACGTGCCCAGGGAACTGTATGAGAAATACCGGAAGGTGGACTGGTCACCGGTCGTTGTCGGGCCGCCGAACGCGAGAAAGTCGCGGGAGGAAAATGACACCCTCGCGCGGATCTTCGCAATGATCTCCAACATCGACGAGAACATCGGGCGGCTGACGCAGAAGCTCCGGGATCTCGGCGTGCTCGACAACACGATCATCCTGTTCTTCAACGACAACGGGCCGAATACCGCGCGCTACGTCGGGCCGCTGCGGGGCACGAAGGCGGACGTGCATGAGGGCGGAATCCGCGCGGCCTTCTTCGCGCGGTGGTCTGCGGCGATCCGGCCCGGGAGCACCTGCGATGTCCCCGCGGCGCATATCGATGTCATGCCAACGATCCTGGAGGCGTGCGGCGTCCGGGCGCCCGAAGGGGTCCGGCTCGACGGCCGGAGCATCCTGCCCCTGCTGACCGGCTCGCCGGTGAAGTGGCCCGACCGTGAGATCTTTCTTCAGACTCACCGCGGCGACCGGCCGATCCTGTATCACCACTTCGCCGTCGTCACGGAGCGGTGGAAGCTCCTGAATGCCTCCGGCTTTGAGAAGGAGGAGTACGCCGGGCCCCCGCGGTTCGAACTGTACGACCTGCTCCAGGATCCCGGCGAACGGAACAACCTGGCGGCGGAGCACCCGGAGATCGTCGAGCGGCTTCGGCAGGACTACGAGAAGTGGTTCAAAGACGTCGGCTCAACCCGCCCCGACAACTACGCCCCGCCGCGAATCTACATCGGCGCGCCGCAGGAGAACCCGGTGACGCTGACGCGCCAGGACTGGCGGCGCGGACCGGGTGAGCGGAAGGGATATGGCGCCACCGGCGTGTGGCTCCTGCACGTGGCTCGCCCGGGGCGGTACGAAGTGCGTTTGCGTTTTCCCGCCGCGGCCGAGGCGGATGGTACGGCCGCGCTGCACGTCGCGGGAGAGGTTTACATGATGCCGTTCCGGCAAGGCGATGCAGAGTGCATGTTCGGGGATGTACCCCTCCAGCCTGGCGACGTCGACCTGTGGGCGATGATCGAGACGGGCCAGAAGAAACAGGGCCCTTGGCAGGTAGATGTGCGCGGGCCCTCATGACGGGCCGGGGCGCCTCCCGGCTACGGGTCTGCACGGGATGGCCGACTGTCGGCGGCGTCCGATGTTCTCGCTCCTGTTGCACCGAGCGACTTCATGATGTCGGCGAATCGTCGGGCGCGCCTGCACGAATCGGCGGCATCCCAGTCACGCGGATTCCAGAGAAAGTCGGCGGCGGTCAGCAAATAGACGAGCGCCTCGGATTCGGGCTCCGGGGCCGCGGTCAGCTCGGCAGGAGGCGGCGGGGCATTGAGATGACCGCCCTCAAACAACCGGGCGAGATCGCGCGGCAGAAACTCCCCCCGAAACACCGGCCCCCCGTCCGGCCCGGGGAGGCGTCGGCAGAACGGCTGCCGGTCGCCGGGGTGGACCCGGTTCACCCAGAGGAACGGGCGGCGCCCGGCCTCGCGCGTCCACTGCTCCACCACGTCGGCCGCCAGGGGCTTCTCGATCAGTGTGGCCGGCCCGGTCCAGAGCGGCCAGACGCGCACGGGCACAAGCGACAGCGTCCGACGCAGTTCGGGCGTGGCCGGGCCCCGATACGACTCGCGGCCCCTCGCGGGCGGGCAGTAGAGGACGTAGGCATCCGGGCACGATTTCTCGATCGCACGGCAGACGAGATTCAACACGTCGGCGATCGGAACACCACTCGTGTCCGGCCAGTCGTTGTAATCCACCTCGATCCCGTGAGCACCCTGGCGGAGAATCCAGAGGATGTAACGTTCGTAGGCCGTGCGATCGTCGGGCGAACGGAAGTCATAGGCCCCCTCTCCGGCTGCCTGCAAGTCGCGTGATTGCCGGAAGGGACAGAAGTAGACGACCGATTCCAGTGTGCCGGCGCGACGAAACTCCGGACAAAACCGCGTGAGGTTCTCATGGAAGCGGCCGCCGGGCTTCTTCGAGTTGTCCCCGTGGTACTGAAGACCGATCTGGCTCATCTTGGACAGGCACAGCCATGCGGCGAACCGGGCGACGGATTCCGGAGGGGTACGGGATGCGCTCAGCTTCGCGAGACGATGGGCAATCGCGGGATAATCGATGATCTCCACCCCCGGGGCGCACAATCGGCCGGAGGCGTCGGTGCCGAGCAACCCGCACAGCGTCACCATGCCGTAGTACAGGCCGCGCCCGCCGGACGCGCAAAGCTGCACAACGGGCACCGCGCCGCTGTTCGCGGCGACGAAGAGCCGATAAGATTGCCGCAATCGGGCGGGCGCAAGCTTCTCCCGAACTCCGTGCCGAGCCACGATCTCTGCCATCTCCGCGGGCGAAATCGGCCCGATCGCAACATCCGCCGTGGCAGGGTCGGCATCGCAGGCCTCGTAGCCGAAGCTTTCGAGCCGGCGAGCGAGGAGCCGCAGGCCCTCCCGGACCGGGCCGTCCTTCGCACCGCTTACCGCAATCCGCACCCGCTTTGTCTGCGGCGCAATCGCCGCTGTCCGGCCCGTTGGGATTTCAATCTGCGGCCGGGGGATGACGCAGGTCGTCGGACACGACGACGCGGACGGTTCCGCCGCCACACACAAGATGCCTGTTACCATGAGTTCCAGGAACACGACCGCACCGCCTTTCAAGGCGACCGCCGTACCGCCGGCGAGGGTGTCTCAGTCACGATCCAGCTCGATCAGGCGAATCGGCCCCACGTAAACGATCTCCAGGTTGTTCTTCTCGCTCGAGTAATCCTCGACCCGTAACCGCAAGGGCAAAGTCTTGAGTTCGTCCGGCATCGCCGGCAGAGGCACCGCGAACCATTCGCCGCTCAGCCGCGGAATCCCCAGATCCGCCCTCCACAGCTCCCGCTCGCCCCACAGGAGGCGGATCGCCCGGTAGCCCGACCACCGCCACTTGGCATAGCCGAGGCCGAAGCTCTCCTTGTTGGCGTCGGCCAGGTAGACCAGCAGCGCCAGTCGGTTGCGCCGGCCCGAGAGCGGCACGTTCACCGGCAATTCCGAGAACGCCCCGGCGTTCACCGGCTCGTGACGCGCCACCGCAAACACCGCGACCCGCTCGCCACCCGCTTCATGAATCCCGCCGATCCAGTCCCCCCAGAACCGCTCGCGCGGCTCCGGCAGCACGACCGCCCGCACATGATTGTGCCGCTTCCACGCGCCGGTACCGAGCTGCACGGGCGGGTCGCCCAGACCCGCGAGCAACCCCTTGGTCGGCGCCACCGTCTTGCTGTAGTCGGCGATGCGCTCGTGCAGCACGGCCTGTCGCCTGGCCGCAAGCCGCTGCCAGTCCGCGGCGCTCGCTCCGGCCCGTTCGCGCCACCATGTGACGTACCGACGCACGCCGTGGGCGTCTCCGAGCAACCGCCCCACCTCCTCAATGTCCTTCAGGAGGCGCTCGCGCACCTGGGCGATCCGGCGATTGGCCTCGGCGACCTCGCCGTCGTAGATCGCCTCCAACACGCGGTCCTGGTGCTCCTGCCACCAGTACTCGGGGTACGGAGCCTGCGATGCAGCGAGGGCTGTCTCGATCTCGCGCGTCATCGGGCCCAGGTAGTCCCGCTCAAGCAATTCCGGATCCAGCAGCGAGGCGACCCTCGCCCCCTCCCGCAGACCCGCCAGCCTGCCCTGCAAGGCGCGCAACTCGGCCAGCGTGCGGGCACGATCTTCTGGCGACTGGAGGCGCGGCGGGCACTGCGGCGCGAACTCGGTGTGAGTCGACCAGAACCGGAACCGCCTGCGCAATGCATCCAGGGCGTCATCGATCGCCGCGGCCGTCTCGACCTGCCCGGGGCCGAACACGACGTCGTAAATGCGCCGCCGCAGCGTCTGGAAATCGTACTGCTCCGGACGCCAGCTCCACCATCCGATCATGGGTACAAGGTAGTGCTGCTGGGCCTGCCAGCCGTCCCACGGCATTACCGCATGGACGTAACGGCCCATCTCACGAAGCTCCTCATCGTTCGGATGGTTCCAGCCGTCGGCCAGGGGAATGACGGACGAGTACGTGCGGTCCGATCCCGTGTGGAAGGGCGGGTCGCGGAATCGCGGCCAGTTGTGCCACCACGACGGACGCACGCGCAGACCGACGGCCTCCGCATCCGCTGCGTCCTGCGCGCACGGGATGCTCGTCCAATACCATACCGCCTTTTCCATGCCCGGCACGCCGATGATTTCGCGATTGAACCGCGTAGTGATGGTCTGGTAGTCACCCTTCGGCGGCGTGACGGCGATGGCGTCGCCGGCGATGCCGTGTTCGCGACCGAGCGCGAGGATGCGGGTGACCATCTCCTTCGGATCCGCGCCGGCCCCTTTGTCATCGAATGACGCCCACAGCCCGTCCGCCCCGAGTTCGATGAATTCCCTGAAGGTGGCGATGACGGCATCCTGTTGCTCCCCCGGCACGCCGCAATTCACCGCCGCATAGACGCGCAGACCGCGGTCGCGGGCTTGGCGGATAACCGTACCAAGCTCCTCCTTGTTCAACCGGGCGCCCGGCTCGAACGCGTAGATACCGTCCCGCAGGTCGATGAAATTGATCCGCGCAATCATCATGCAGTCGAAGTTTTCCGGCTTCAGAAAGTACTGATAGTGCGGGTGCGGCCGGCCGCGCAGAGGAATAGTGGGCCAGTCGCGGATCGTTGCCCCCTGCACCGTAAGCGTCCCCTCGCGTTTGGCAAACAACTGAAACAACGTGTCCTGTCCGTAGATCACGCTGCGGCCATCCGCACCGGCGACGACCGCTGTGATGGTGCCGCCCTCGGACCAGACCTTCAGGGCGTAGCACTCCTGGTGCGGCGGGACCGAGAGTCCCTGGCCGGCACAGATCCGCTCGAGCGCAGGAAAGCTTCGCGGCCGGCCCAGGAACACACGCAACCGTGCAGCCGCCGGGGCATCGTTGACGGCGAGGATCGGCCACCGTTGTCGGAACCGTTTTTCGACATAGCGGCTCAGAAGCCGCGCGGCCTCGCGTTCCGCCGGGTCCGCCTGATCCGAGAGCACGATAGCCACGTCGCCCTCAACGGGGATCGGCTCGCTCCACTGGACCTCGCGAACGGCAGGAACCAGCCGGACCGGCGGGGCCTCCGCAGCCGTTGATACTCCCGCCCCAAGCCAACTCGCCAGTACGATCAACGAGAACACACGCATCAAGTGGCACCTCATCCCATCAAATGCCCCTCTGGGGGGCGGTGTTCCGATGGATACGCTGACCCCGTCGAACGGCGTTGAACGTACCGGAGTGGCGGGCGCCAGGCAACCCCCCCGGCGGCTTCACCGGGACGGCCGACCGGTGACAGGCGCAGCCGCTTCAAACTGCCCGGAAAGGTTCTCCCAATCCCCGAAGAGCTTGGCGATATAGTCCGCAATCGGGTCGCGAACACGAGCGGCTGTCTGCTTGAGCAGACCGCGAAGGCGCTCGATGCGGGGCGCATGTTCCTTCGACACAATCAGGTTGTGCAACTCGTCGGGGTCGTGGCGCAGGTCGTAAACCTCGTCACAGTCCTCCGGATTGAAGATGTATTTCTCGCCGTCCCGCGTGACGATGGCGCGCTGCGAGCAGAGCGAGCGAATGCCGTGGAACTCAAGGTAAATCGCCTCACGCGGCCGAGGGAGGGCCCGACCTTCGAGCGCCGGCCGCAGCGACATGCCGTCGAGCGTTTCGTCCGGCCGACCGAGAATGTCCAGGATCGTCGGCAGGATGTCCATGTTGTAGACCAGTTCGTCACAGACCTGACCGCCGGCGAATCGCCCCGGCCAGCGGAAGATCAGCGGAATCCGGTAGTCCTCCTGGTACAGAAAGCCTTTGTCGAAAAGCCCGCCGTGGCTTCCCAGCATGTCCCCATGGTCGGATTCAAAAACAACCAGCGTGTTCCGGTCGAGACCGAGTTCGTGCAGGCGGTCCAGGATCCGCCCGATCTGCCGGTCGATCATGGTCGTGTAGTCGTAGTACAACCCGACGATCTCGCGCCAGCCCGACCAATCGGCGGGCAGCGTGCGGTAAAAGTCCGCGCGAAACCGCCGGATCGCGGCGGGCTTCCCGCGGAAGTCGACGAGGAAATTCCCCCACGGCCGGATGAGGACGCGGACTGTCGGGCGGACGAATTCGGGTGAAGGCAGATACGGCGGATGCGGTCCCCAAAACTGACAGATGAGCAGAAACGGCCGGCCGCTCCGCGCGAACTCGCTCATCATGCCGATGGTGTATTCGCCAAGGTAATACGCCGGGGTCGATGCCTCCGGACCGTCCCAGCACCCGGCCAGCAGCGTCTTCTGCCCGGCATTTCCGTAGATCGCGTCCTTAACGGCGCCGTACGTCAGACCGGCCTCCTTGAGATACGCCTCATATCCAGCATACCGTTTGAAGTCACCCAAGCCCGGCATGCTCAACCCCTCGAAGCCGTAGTCTGCGGGCCCCCGCTGCGCGCCCACGTGCCACTTGCCCGCGAAGCCGCAGCGATAACCGGCCTCCTGCAACCTCCGGTGAAGCAGCATCCCCGGATCGGGCAACTCCCGCGAGAGCGAATGGTAGAGGTCGCAATTGGTTCCCATGCCGTGACGAAACGCAAAGCAACCTGTCAACATGGAGGCCCGCGCCGGCGAACACAGACAGCACGGCGTATATGCGTTTCGGAAACGGACCCCGCCGCGCGCCAACCGGTCGATGTTGGGCGTGCGGCAGCTCGAGTTGGCGTTGCACCCCGGCGTGTCGTACCGCATCTGATCAACACCGATCCAAAGGATGTTCGGCAAGCCCGTCGGCGTACCGCCGTGAGTCGTTTGCCCCGCAGCCGCCGCGGCCGTCATGACCACGAGGAACAAGACGAACAGAATCGGCCCGCCCCGCAACGTCGGGTTCTTCATCGCACGCTACCTCACCTCGTGCCCTGGCGCACTGACGCGGATCGCGCCGGTCCGCGCTCGCGATCATCTCCGATCGTACTGGAGGCTCATTCGCCCGCAAGCGCGAGGCGTCCCCGGCCTTTGCGGGTTTGTGTGTTTCGAACCAGCGATCGACCCTGCTGAAGGGACGTCCGCCCGGCAGAGCGCCCGTGCGGTGTGTCCAGAACCTGCGGCATCGCGCTTCGTCTCGCTGCGCCCTCGCCCAGACCGTCTCCGCCGGGATGGGGCCAAGTCCGATATTTAAGGCCACCTGCTTTTCTGCGGGGGCCCGGACTGGCCGCGCTACCAGCCAACGTACCTCGAAGGACAATCTGCGCATGCGGCCGGGTCTCGATGCCGACCCGGCATCCACCAGCCACAACAGTGCTGCCGGTGTGGTTGCCAGGGATCATCCGCATCCGCGTGCCACGGCCGCGCCAGCGGCACGCCAACGCCGCGCGGCAATCCCCCGCCTTGGGGCGGCCGCGCCGTACACCTGCCGCGGGCTACCTGATTCGCCGTGTTATGACGAATCTTCGCCACATGGCTTGACTGATTCGTCTACAGAAAGTAGACTATCTTGTTGACAAGGCTGGCGCGGACGGTCGCGATTGCCGGGGGCACGTGGCGCTTTTTTGTATGCGCGACCGCGCAGCCGTGGGGGCGGAATACAGGTCGGGCATACGGCCGCGAGCCAAGCGGCGCTCGTTGCGCGAGGAGGAAATCGCATGAGAAAGTGCCCCTCTTTCCCTCTGCCGTGCCTCATTGCGATCGTCGCAGCAACCGGCGTTGCCGCAAGCATCGCACGCGCCGGCGTCACGCTTCTCGGTATTCAATACCAGCCCGACCGGGGCTTCCCGGAACACCAATGCTTCTGGGGCGAGAAGAATTACCCTACCTCGTGCGGATCAACCTACCTCGGGGCCAATGTACATCTGTTCCTGCGCAACACCGGACCATCGTCGATCACGGTCAGCGACGTGACGCTGGCCGGGCTGAGCCTGAAAACCTGCCTCAAGGAACGGATCGACGCCGACAAGCGTCATGCATACAGCATCTACTTCGCCTCGCTCTCGTCCGCACAGCTTCAGACGCTGATCGATGCCGGCGAGCCGGTCTGGTATAAGACGGATCCCGCGTCCATCCCGCCCGGCGGAGTCGCCCAAGTAGTACTGCGGCTGCGCTATACCCCTGTGACGCCAACCATCAGCATCGGCGTCATTTCCTCGGGCGGCACCGTATCCGCGACCGTGCCGGTCACGGCCGACGTGCCCACGGTAGCCGGCGTGAGTTTCTCGTGGGATCTGACCAGGGCATACATCTACTGGCGGCGCAGCGGCGGGGGCGCACCGATCGCCATTCTGATGGACGGCACCGATGTAACCGCGAACGCGACCACGGTCAGCGATCCGGCGGTGGAACTGGCAGCGTCGATACTGCAACCGGCACAACCGTTCGCGCCGATGTCGTACCACGTGTTCCAGGGCGTGTACGCCGACGGCAAGACCGCAACGGCGAGCCTGCGTGCCTGGGTCAACCCCTTTCTCTACGGGACGTGGGGCGGAGAGTCCGTTCCCGACGGCGACACCGAGGCCGCGTGCGCGTCGCTCATCGACTTCACGAACCACGGGATGAACACGCTGGTCATGAACGGATCGGGCGTCACCTCGGTGCTGCTGAAGACGACATGGGGTCACCAGTACGCGGCGGACCACGGGTACGGGTTCGTAATCGACGAAGTCGGCAAGTGGAACTGCTCCAACCCGCGGATGTGGTTCATCCGGGACGAGCCCGACTGTGCCGATTCGCGGGTCAGCAACCTGCCCGCGGGCGGCGGCCACAACATCGGTGTTCTGGCGATGTCCTGCATCGAACGGGGCGAGGAACTCCGGGCGGCGAATCCGTCCTCGCCGACCACGGTGAACATCGACGGCACCTACAAGCCGTACAACTACTACACGTACGGCCAGCTCCCCGACGTCTTCATGTGCGATCTGTACTATCAGGCGCGGATGCGGGAGGCGTACTGGACGTACCCCAATCGGATTCCGCTCTACCAGAAGGCCACGTATGTCTACGCCTCCTCGCAGGTGGCCGCCTCCGCCTGCGAGCCGAACCCGCTGCACGTCATCCTCTACTCGTGCCAGTGGAAGGATTCCTCCGGCGCGGTTTTCCCCTTCCCGACACCGCAATCGAAGCGGATCGAGGTGTATTACGCGGTCGCGGCCGGCGCGAAGGGACTGGCCTACTGGTGGTATCTCGCGGGAAGCCCGTCGAACGGACTCGCGGCGGGCACCCCGGCGGCGCGGGCGCTCTGGAAGGAGATCGGCGTGCTCGGCGCAGAGATCAAGACCGCGGCGCCTCTGCTGGTCACGAGCTGCCCCGCGGCCATGACGGTGCAGGGCAGTTCCGGCGTATGGGTGCGGGCGCTGCTCGTGGGCACCGACACCATCCTCCTGCTGGCGGTTCACGACCAGTATCTCAACGACGAGGCCGGAACCCATTACGCGCCGATCGACGGGGCGAGCCTGACCGCCGCCTTGCCGGGCTGGATGACGTCGCCGTCGGCCTTCGAGATCACCGCGGGCGGCGTTCGCGATGTGGCCGCGCAAATCAACGGCAACCAGTTGCAGGTGAACCTCGGCACGCTGGATCTGACCCGCATGATCGTGCTCACGAACAATTCCCAGTTGCGGACTACGATCGCGCAGCGCTATGAGCAGGCAGTCCGCGCCGGGGTCTGCACCATCGCGCCGGAGGTGTGCGCGGCGGGAGGCCCGCCGGTTCTCACACAGCAGCCGCAGTCGAACACCATCTGCGCCGGGTCCGCCGCCCTGTTCACCGTGGCCGCCGCAGGCACCGGCACGCTCACGTACCAGTGGCAGAAGAACCAGGCAAACCTCAGCAACGGGGGCAGTTACTCCGGCGTGACGACGCCCACGCTCACGGTTGCCGGTGCGAGCACGGCGGAGGCGGGCAGCTACCGGTGCGTGGTGAGCAACGCCTACGGCAGCGCGACATCGAACGAGGCCGTCCTGACGGTCATCCTGTGCAACCCGCTCTGTCTGCAGAACCTCGGCTTCGAGGGAGGGTTCACGAACGGGGCGGGCAACGGCTGGACCAAGTTCATCAAGGCGGGCAGCGAAGGGACGAACCTCAGCTTCTCCGACGAGACGACCGAGAAACACGGCGGCGCACATTGCCAGGAAAT